>JASHNY010000261.1 GCA_030041385.1 Alphaproteobacteria bacterium | reverse complement strand
TGGCGCACCCGGCGGTGTCGCCGCGGGCGGAGCCGCAGGGGCCGGCTGCCCCACCTGTTGGGCCAGCACCGGGGCCGCGCCGAGCGCGGTGCCGGCCCAGCCAAGCACCCACAGAAGTGCCAACTTCTTCATGTTCGTATCCCCGTCTTTGTCGATCGGCCGAGCGGCGAGTACTCGTGCGCAAAAGAAGATCTTTTCGCACGTGCTCGTAAACTCTAATTTACATGAAAACATCAAGTAGGAATAGTAGCAATTACATTAAAAACGGAGATCATAAAATAGTCAGATGATAAAAAAGTAGGCAGATTTCATAAAGAGACAAGCTGGCCACCGGACGATATTCGGCCCGGCGGCCAACCGTCTCTCCCGGTCAAGCGATCATTGCACGATCTCGCCGTGAAGCGACAAATCGAGACCTTCGCGCTCCATGTCGGGATCGACACGCAGGCCGATCGCCAGGTCGATTGCCTTGAGCAGGATCAGGCTGACGATGGCGTCGTAAACGATCGTGCAGGCGACCCCGTAGATCTGGACGATGACCTGGTGCGGGTTGCCGTCGATCAGCCCGCTGTGGCCCTGGCCGCCGACCGCCGCCACGGCGAGGACGCCTGTCAGAATCGCACCGACGGTGCCGCCCACGGCATGCACGCCGAACGCGTCGAGCGCATCGTCGTAACCGAGCGCATGCTTGAGCCCGGTCGCGCCCCAATAGCAGGCGACCCCGGCGGCGATGCCGATGATCAGGGCGCCGCGCGGGTCGACGAAGCCGGAAGCCGGCGTGATCGCGACGAGGCCGGCGACCGCGCCCGAAATGATGCCGAGCACGCTGGGCTTGCCGCGCAACGTCCACTCGACGAACATCCAGGTCAGCGCTGCGGTAGCGGTGGCGATTTGCGTCACCGCCATCGCCATGCCGGCGCTGGTGTTGGCCGCGGTCGCCGAACCGGCGTTGAAGCCGAACCAGCCGACCCACAGCAGCGAAGCGCCGATGACGCTCAGCACCAGATTGTGCGGCGCCATCGCCTCGGTGCCGTAGCCGCGCCGCTTGCCGAGCATCAGCGCGCACATCAGACCGGCGACCCCGGAATTGATGTGCACGACGGTGCCGCCGGCGAAATCAAGCACGCCTGCGGTGTTCAGAAACCCGTCCGAGCTCCACACCCAGTGCGCGATCGGCGCATACACCAGCACCGCCCACAGCCCGATAAACCAGATCAGCGCGGAGAATTTCATGCGGTCGGCGATCGAGCCGCAGATCAGCGCCGGCGTGATGATCGCGAAGGTCATCTGAAAGCACATGTAGACCGATTCGGGGATGGTCTTGGCCAGGTCGTTGACCGAATCGAGGGTCATTCCCATCAGCAGAACCCGGCTGAAGCCGCCGATGAACGGGGTGCCGGGGGTGAAGGCGAGGCTGTAGGTCAGCACGGTCCACAGCACGGTGACGAGACAGGTCACCATGAAGCTTTGCATGACCGTCGCCAGAACGTTCATCTTGCGGACCATGCCGCCGTAGAACAGCGCAAGCCCCGGGATTGTCATCATCAGGACAAGGGCGACCGAGGTGAGCATCCAGGCGGTGTCGCCGCTGTCCAGCTTGGGTGCCGCGGCCGCCGGGGCGGGGGTCTGGGCCATGGCCGACATTGCCCAGAACGAGGTGAAAGCCGCGGCGACGGCAAGGCATTGCCCGGCTCGGTATACAAAACGCATGCGTGTCCTCTCCCTACGATGCCGGCAGTGGATGCCCGCGCACAGGCGGTCCGGCGGGCCGGCCCCGTCTTCGGTTACCAAGATTCATGCCAAGTTTCGGCGCGCCGCTTTCCATGGGCACCGGCGAAGAGCCGGGCCGTTCGCGGGGGCGCGCATCGGATCAGCGCTGTGGAGAGGGTCGGGGGCAGTTTCCGGTGTCCCGGTCATACCCCCGAACCGCTTCCGTCCCTGACGGCGCGGGCGCTATTCGGCGACGATGGGCGCTTCCTCTCCGTCGCCGAAATTGTACGCCGTCTCGCCATGTACGGCGTCGTCGCCGACCCGCAGCGTCGTCTCGTCCATGCGCAAGGGCACGAAGACCGAGATCACCTTCAGGATCACGAAGGTGGCGACGACGTTGAAGGCGATGATGAAGGCGGCCGCATAGACCTGCAGCAGGAACTGGTGGAAATTGCCGTAGAGCCAGCCGGTTCCGCTGACGCCCGGAGCATCCTTTGCGGTGCCGATGTATTCGATCATGTCGGGGCAGGCGAGGATGCCGGTCAACAGGCCGCCGGTGAGCCCGGCGACGCCATGCGTGGACAACACGCTCAGCGTATCATCGACCTTCATCATCAACCGGGAGGTCTGGAGCTTGTTCATCGCCAGCCACGGAATGATGCCGGTGCAGACGCCGATGATGATCGCACCCCAGCCGTTGACATAGCCGGCCGCCGGCGTGATGCCGACCAGACCGGCGATCATGCCGTTGATCGCGCCGACGACCGACGGCTTGCCGTAGGCCATCGAGTCCATGATCGTCCACACCAGCAGCGACACGCAGGTCGTCAGGTTGGTGTTGAGGATTGCGGCGGAGGCGTCGGCATTGGCGAAGTAGGGGTCGCCGCCGTTGAACCCGTTCCAGCCGAGCCACAAGATGCCGGCGCCGGCCAGCGCCATCAGCAGGCTGTTCGGCGGAAAATGGTCGCGGTCTTCCTGCAGCCGCGGCCCGATCAGCGCCGCCGCGACAAACCCCGAGGTGCCGGCGGCAAGATGGATCACATAGCCGCCGGAGAAGTCGAGCGCGCCCAGGGAGGCGAGCCAGCCGCCGCCCCAGATGCTGAACGCGCCGACCGTGTAGACAAAGGTCATCCACAACGGCACGAAGATGATCCAGGCCTTGAAGTTCATCCGCCCGATCAGCGAGCCGGCCAGGATGATCACGGTGATCGCGGCAAAGACGAACTGGAAGAACATCATCGTCGACATCGGGAAGGCGAGCGCCGGCATGCCCGAGGCGGCTGCCGGTATCGTCGCCTGGCCTTGCAGGAAGCCGGCGGATAATGCCGACATCGGCTTGCCAAGGAACGGGAGCCATTGTTGCCCGAAGGCCATGTTGTAGGCCCACAGCACCCAGACGATCATCACGGCGGCAAAGGCGTACATCGCCATGAAGGCCGAGTTGAGCGCCCACTTCTTCTTGACAATACCTCCGTAGAGGATCACCAGCCCGGGAACGCTTTGCAGCCCGACAAAGGTGGCCGCCGTCATTTGCCAGGCGTTGGATCCGGTATCGAGCCATTTGGGCGAAGGGACCAGCATGCTCCACCTCTTTCGGTTTCGGGCGAACCGTCGCTTCGGACCCGCGCTTGCCGCCGGGTTTGAGAAGCGCGCCTCTGAAAGGCGAAGGAAGGCAAGAACCGTGCCTAGTCGGCCGCCGGCCTAAACGCGGCCCGGATATTATTGATAATGCTGAGATTATTCTCCCTCTTGCGGGCGCGATCGCGCGGCGGTTTGGCCGATTGGCGGGCGGGCTCCGCCGTGCTCGCGGCGGGGATCGGCATATCGCTCGCCTGCGGGTGCACGGCACAGGCTGCCATCCTGAACCTGCAATGCACCAATCCGGCGAGCGGCACGACTTGGGCGATCGTTATCGATCTCGAGCGCCGCCTCGTGGGCTCGATTCCGGCCGAGATCACCGACGCGCGGATCAGCTGGCACGACCCGAGTCAGGGGTATTTCGAGCTCGACCGCGCGAGCGGCAGGCTCGAATTCCGTAACGCGTCGAGCACCGGCGGCTATTTCCTCCATTACCGGTGCCGGCCAGAATAACGCCTGCAAATGCCGAATGCCGCACGGCCGCGCGGCGAAGTGTTGTTACTTGGCCGATGGCTGCGCAAATTTTGGGCAAATAGCTGACGCGTTGATAACCACGATCGAAAACTTCCGAATTTGGCTAATCCGGCCATAATCGGCAGCCCGAAACTCCGGCGGAGATCGGTGCCATGACCGCGATCGAGACCGGTGTACAGGCAAGCGTCGGGTTCGCCTCGAAAACCGGGCCGCGCAAGGAAAACGAGGATTTCGCCGGCGCTCTCTCGGGCGCGGAACTGCCGGAGCCGCGCCGCGAGGTGATTGCGGCGATCGCCGACGGGATCGGCGGCGCCAAGGGCGGCCGCATTGCGGCCGAGACGGCCGTGCGCGGTTTTCTCGACGGGTTCTGCGACCTGCCCGAGACGATGGAGGTGCAGCGCGCCGGGGCGCGCATCGTCAGCGCGCTCAACGGCTGGATCAACTCGATAGGCCGGCAGGACCCGGAGCTTGCCGGGCTGGGCTGCACCTTTACCGCGCTGGTGCTGCGGGGCCGGGTCGCGCACCTGCTGCATGTCGGGGACACCCGGGTCTACCGGCTGAGCGGCGAGCGCATGACCTGCCTGACGGCCGATCATGTGCGCCAGGAGGGCACCGGCCGTTCGCACGCGCTGACGCGCGCGCTCGGGGTCGAGGCGG
Organism: Alphaproteobacteria bacterium; assembly: GCA_030041385.1. Lineage (GTDB taxonomy): Bacteria > Pseudomonadota > Alphaproteobacteria > ATCC43930 > CGMCC-115725 > DATARH01. The sequence goes on along the minus strand of JASHNY010000261.1, from coordinate 29,676 downwards.
AAGTGCGCCTCGACTACGCCGCGCAGCCGATTGCCCTGCATGACCGGTTTCTGCTGTGCAGCGACGGCGTGCACGGGTTTCTCGGGGAGCCGAGCATCGCCCGCATCCTGCGCCAGCGCTCAGCGCCCGAGGATACCGCCGGGGCGCTGGTCTCGGCCGCGCTCGAAGCCGGCAGCACCGATAATTGCACCGCGTTGGTTCTCGATGTGGTCGCATTGCCGAGCGAGCGGTCGGCCGATATCGGCGCCGACATCCTGCGCCTTCCGGTGATCCCACTGCTAGTCGGCGGCGAGACGATCGACGGGTTCGTGCTGAAGGCAATGCTGTCGGAAGGACGCTACAGCCGGCTGTTCGGCGCCGACGACGAGGTCGAAGGCGGCACGGTCGCGCTGAAATTTCCCAAGCCTCAGGTCGCCGGCGTCGAGGCCCATCGCGCGGCCTTTGCCCGCGAGGCCTGGGTCGGCGCCCGCGTCCGCAACCCGGGGATCGGCCGCGTCATCGAATTGCCGCCAGGCCGACAGACCGCGCTCTACACGGTCATGCCGTTCTACCAGGGCGAGTTGCTGGAAACGCGGCTGTCGCGCAGCCCGGCGCTGGGGCTGGAGGAGGGGCGCAACATCGCCGTCAACCTCGCGCGCGCGGTCGCGGCATTGCACCGCGCCGGCATCATCCATCGCGACATCAAGCCCGACAACGTGATCCTCGAACGCAGCGGATCGCTGAAACTGATCGATCTTGGCGCGGTTCGCGTCCCCGGGCTGGAGAATTTTCCCGCCGCCGAGATCCCCGGCACCCTGGCCTACATGGCGCCGGAAATGGCGGCGGGTGAGGCCGGCAACGAGGCCACCGACATCTATGCGCTCGGGGTCACGATTTTTCGCGCCTTCGCCGGCGAATTTCCCTATGGCAATGCCGATGCGATGAGCCCGCCGCGGCGAACCCGGCCGTCGAGCCTGTGCGCGCTGCGGCCGGATCTCCCCGCCTGGCTGGAGGCGGCGCTGGCGCACGCGATCGCGCTCGACCCGGCGCGGCGGTTTCGCGACATGACCGAGTTCGCGCTCGAAATGGAGGCGGGGCCGGCGCGTGCCCGAAGCGCCGCTCCCCGTCCGCTGACGCTGTACCAGCGCGCGCCGCTGCGCGTGTGGCAGGGCATCGCCGCCCTGCTGGCATTGGCGCTGCTGGCGTCGCTGGTGTTGCGCTGACCGCGAATGCGAAACGGGGCCGGATCGCGTCCGGCCCCGTCATGTCTCCGGCAGTGCCCGCCCGGGCTCAGACCGAATAGTACATCGAGAACTCGATCGGGTGGGGGGTATGCTCGAAATTGTACACTTCCTCCCACCGCAGCTCCGTGTAGGCCTCAATGAAGTCGGTGGTGAACACGTCGCCCTTGGTCAGGAACGAGTGGTCGGCCCGCAATTCGTTGAGTGCCTCGCGCAGCGACCCGCATACGGTCGGTACGTCCCGCAATTCCTCGGGCGGCAGATCGTAAAGGTTCTTGTCGATCGGGTCGCCGGGGTGAATCTTGTTCTGGATGCCGTCGAGCCCGGCCATCAGCATTGCCGCGAAGCCGAGATAGGGGTTGCAGGCCGGGTCCGGGAACCGCACCTCGACGCGCTTGCCCTTGGGGCTCGATACGATCGGGATCCGGCATGAGGCAGAGCGGTTGCGCGCCGAATAGGCCAGCAACACCGGCGCCTCGAACCCGGGAATGAGCCGCTTGTAGCTGTTGGTCGTCGGGTTGGTGAAGGCGTTGATCGCCTTGGCGTGCCGGATGATGCCGCCGATGTAATAGAGCGCGGTTTCGCTGAGGTCGGCATAAAGGTTGCCGGCAAAGCTCGGCCGCTCGCCCTTCCAGATCGACTGGTGCGTGTGCATGCCCGAGCCGTTGTCGCCCTTGATCGGCTTGGGCATGAAGGTCGCCGTCTTGCCGTACTGGTGGGCGACGTTGTGCACGACGTACTTGTAGATCTGCATGTTGTCGGCGGTCTTCACCAGCGTCGAGAACTCGAAGCCAAGCTCGTTCTGGCTCGGGGCCACCTCGTGGTGGTGCTTTTCGACCTTGAGCCCCATGTCGTGCATGACCGACAGCATCTCGGCCCTGAGGTCGGATTGGCTGTCGACCGGCGGCACCGGAAAATAGCCGCCCTTGATCGGCGGGCGATGGCCGGAATTGCCGTCGGGGTATTGCTTGGCGCTGACGTAGGGGCCTTCCTCGCTGTCGATCGTATAGCTGGCCGCCTGCATCGTGCTTTCGTAGCGCACGTCGTCGAACACGAAAAACTCGGCTTCGGGGCCGAAATACGCCTTATCGGCGATGCCGGTCGAAACCAGGTATTGCTCGGCCTTCTTGGCGATTGAGCGGGCGTCGCGGCCATAGGGCTGGCCGGTCAGCGGCTCGTGCGTGTCGCAGAACAGGATCAGCGAGGTCTGCGCCGCAAACGGGTCGAGCACCGCGGTTTCGCAATCGGGCACGAGCAGCATGTCGCTTTCGTTGATCGCCTTCCAGCCGGCGATCGACGAACCGTCGAACGGCACTCCGTCGTTAAGGAATTCGTCGGTGATCGTGCGCACGTGGTGGGCCAGGTGCTGCCATTTCCCGCGCGGGTCGGTAAAGCGGAAATCGACGTATTTCACGTCGTGTTCCTTGATCATCTCCATGACCTTTTTGGTGTCGGCCATCGCAACAGTTCCTTGCTGGTTAGACGGTTGAAAACTAGGCGTTGAGGGGCGATCGCCGACCGGCCCGCCCTGTTCGGTTCGCGCGCGGCATCGTTGTCTCGGCCGCGCCCCTAGATCGCATCCGGACCGCGTTCGCCGGTGCGGATGCGGATCGCTTCCTCGACCGCGATGACGAAGATCTTGCCGTCGCCGATGCGGCCGGTATGGGCGGCCTGCTGGATCGCTTCGACCGCGCGCTCGACCATCGATTCCTCCATCACGACCTCGATTTTGACCTTGGGCAGGAAATCGACGACGTATTCGGCGCCGCGGTAAAGCTCGGTGTGACCCTTCTGGCGGCCGAACCCTTTCGCCTCGGTGACCGTGATGCCCTTGATGCCGACCTCGTGAAGCGCCTCCTTCACCTCGTCAAGCTTGAAGGGCTTGATGATAGCCTCGACCTTCTTCATCGCTGTCGACCCTCTCTGGCGGATTGCGCCGCCCTAGCACGGATGCACAGCATAACCCATGCCAGCACGACGCGGCGACGGCATATCAACGCCGGCGCGCCGGCGCCGCATCCTCATGCAATCGATGACGTCTTTTGCCTATTTCTTAGGCATCTCTCTCTCAAGCGGCGTCGCTTTTCACCCGGTTGCCAAGAAAGGCGCGGATGCGGTCGATCGCCTCCCCGATAGCATCGAGGCTGTTGGCATAAGAAAACCGCACATAGCCCTCGCCGAGCGCGCCGAAGCTGGTACCGGCGATCGTCGCCACCCCGGCTTTTTCCAGCAACTCGGTCTGGAACGCCCTGGTGTCGAACCCGGTGCCGGAAATGTTGGGAAAGGCATAGAACGCCCCGCCCGGGTTGACGCAGCTGATGCCGGGCAGTGCGTTGAGCGCGGCGATGATCATCTTGCGCCGCTCGGCAAAGGCCTCGACCATCCGGCGCACCGGCTCGCGCGGCCCTTCGAGCGCGGCGATGCCGGCGAACTGCGCCGCCGCGTTGACGCAGGAGTGACAGTTGATCGCCAGCCGCTCGGCAGCCTCGAACAATTGCTTCGGCCACACCCCGTAGCCCATGCGCCAGCCGGTCATCGCGTAGGTCTTGCTCCAGCCGTCGAGCAGGATCACCCGGTCGGCGATCGAGGGATAGGTGAGCAGGCTGGTATGCTCGGCGCCGTCATAGAGGATTTCGCCGTAGATCTCGTCGCTCATCACCGCGACGTGCGGGTGCTTTTCCAGCCCGGCGACGAGGCGGTCCAGCTCGCTCTTCGGCACCACGCCGCCCGTGGGATTGGCCGGGCTGTTGATGATGATGAGGCGTGTCCTCGGGGTGATCTTGTCGAGCACCTCGTCGGCGCTGAACGAGAACCCCTTGCTTTCATAGAGCGGCATCGGCACCGGCGTGGCGCCGGAAAAGCGGATGACGCTCTCGTAGATCGGAAAGCCGGGGTTTGGGTACATGATTTCGGCGCCGGGCTCGCCGAACATCAGGATCGCGAAAAACATCGTCACCTTGCCGCCCGGTACGACCAGGATCTGCGCCGGCGATACCTCAACCTTGTGGCGCCGGTGGAGATCCTTGGCCACCGCCTCGCGCAATTGCGGGATGCCGTTGGCCGGGGTGTAGCCGTGGTGGCCGTCGGCCAGCGCCTTGCGCCCGGCCTCGACGATATGCGCGGGCGTCGGGAAATCGGGCTGGCCGATGCCGAGATTGATGATCGAACGTCCTTGCGCCGCAAGCGCGTTGGCCCGCGCCAATACCTCGAACGCGGTCTCGGTGCCGAGCGTATTCATGCGATCGGCGATTTGCAGCATGTCGCAACTCCCCTAGTCAGCGCCGGCGTTTTAGAACCTAATCCCGCCTAAGGAAATCGTCATTGCGCCCGAGAAAAGTCATTCCGTTGCTGCGCCCCGGAATGACCCGGAGATAGGGAAGGTCACCCCTTCGGCGTGGCGATGAAGAACAGGCGCGGGTAGGGGAGCAGCACCTTGCCGTCGCTGCGCGGCGGAAACGCCCCTGCCAGCAATGTTTCGTAGCGGGCAAGGAAATCCGGCTGTTCCGCGGGATTGAGCCGCGCGAGAAACGGCCCGAGCCCGGTGCCGCGCAGCCAATCGATGATCGCCGCGACCCCCGGCATGACCTGGATGTAGTTGGTTTCCCACAGCACCATGCGCTCGCAATGCGGCGCGAGCAGATCGTAGTAGAATTCGGGCGGCTTGACCGGCGATGGATCGCGCGCGCCTTCGAGGCGGTCGCGCCACGGTCCCTCCGCGGCAACCCGCCGCATCAGCGCGTGGGTCGCGAAATCATGGTTCCGCGGCATCTGCACCGCGAGCCGCCCGCCGGCGGCAACCATAGCGAGTAGGCGCGGCACTAGGCGCTCGTGGTCGCCGACCCATTGCACCGCAGCGTTGGAAAACACGAGGTCATAGCGCGCCGCCGGCCGCCACGCGGCGATATCGCCCTGCTCGAAGGTGATGCCGCCATGGGTACGCCGCGCCTCGGCCAGCATGTCGGCCGAGGTGTCGATCCCGGTCAATTCCGAGTCGGGCCAGCGCGCTTTGAGGATCGCCGTGCTGTTGCCCGGCCCGCAGCCGAGATCGACGACGCGCCGCGGCGCCTCGAGATCGATCCGCGCGACGAGATCGATCGCCGGCTGCGTCCGCTCGCCGGCAAAGCGCAAATACCGGCCGGCATCCCAGGAATGCATCAGCTCTCCTCCTCATGATCCGCCACAACATGTCGCCCCGGGAATCGTCGGCGTGTGGCCAACCCGCTTTCGCCTACCATTGCTTTCTTCGCGCGGCTTCCCCCATCGCATCGCTCTCCGAGTTTAGCTGAAGGCCGCGATCACAGTTTCGATCGGGAGAAACAGGGTTCGGCTGTCTTCCGGATATTCGATAAACTCGGCGCAGTTCATATAGAAGCGCATGGCAGCAGCGTCTTTGGCATGGACCAGCACCGCCCCGATCCCGATGCTCTGGGAAGCGACCGCGATGCGTCGCAGCGCGTCGGAGAGAATATCGGCACCGAGCCCTTTGCCCGCGTGGGTGCGGCTGACCGCCAACCGCCCGATTACCGAGACCGGGATTGTGTCGGGCGCGTTGCGTCGCACTCTGCCAGGTGCTTTCGCCCGCTCTACGGCGCCCGCTGAAATGCAGAAATAGGCGACCACCCGGTTGTCCTCGCACACGACATAGGTTCGTGAAAAGCGGCTCTCATTGGGCAAGGCGCGTCGCCGTAGCCAGTCGTTCAGCACTGGCTCGCCGCAATCGAAGTCCGAAAGGTCGTGCTCGGATGTGAGAGGAACGGGTGCCGAAAGACGTTTCGGTCCCTCGTCTACTTCCGCCATGCCGGAACTCGGCGCAGCAGCGATTTCAGTTTCGGTCCCGGTGCAGGAGGGTTGTCGAGCGCGTGCACGAAAGCGTCAAAGCGATCCGACTCAAGGGCGAAGAGCCGCTGGTCGAGCAGCACGTCAATCGCCTGCCGTCGGGCACTCTCAACCATGAATTCGGTACGGGTCTTGCCGAGGATCGCTGCCGCGTCGTCGATGAGTTGGCGGGTATTCGCCTCTATCCGGAGGTTGATGCTGCCCTTCGTGTCAATCGCCGAACGCCGCTCCGCGACCACGACGGTTTCGGGATCACGCCCTTCCGCGGATGAGTGGTGCTCCTTCGACATCGGTCGACCATGCTGCTTTGTATCTACAATGTCAATACGGTTGCCGAAACGCCGAGCGCGGGAAAATCTTCATCCCGCCCTCAGATACTGGATCGCCGCGTCGCGCCGAAACAGATACAGCAAGGTACGCAGCGCCTCGCCGCGGGCGCTGTCGAGCCCGGGGTCGCGTTCGAGCACGAGGCGGGCATCGTCATGCGCGACCGCGACCAGCTCCGCGTGCTGCGCGAGGTCGGCGAGGCGCAGGCTCGGCAAGCCGCTCTGCCGGGTGCCCAACACCTCGCCGGCGCCGCGCAGCCGCAAATCCTCCTCGGCGATGCGGAACCCGTCTTCGCTCTCGCGCAATATCGCCAGGCGCTGGCGCGCGATCTCGCCGAGCGGGGGCTGGTACAATAAAAGGCAGGTCGAGCGTCCTTCGCCGCGGCCGATCCGCCCGCGCAATTGGTGCAGTTGCGACAACCCGAAGCGCTCAGCGCGCTCGATGACCATGATCGTCGCCTGCGGCACATCGACCCCGACTTCGATCACGGTGGTGGCGACGAGCAGGTCGATGCCGTCGCCGGCAAACTGGGCCATCACCCGCTCCTTGTCGGCACTTTTCATGCTGCCGTGCACCAGCCCGACCCGCCCGGGCGCCAAATGGGCGAGCGCGCGATAGCGTTCCTGCGCCGCGGCCAGATCGGCAGTTTCCGATTCCTCGACCATCGGGCAGACCCAGTAGATCTTCGCGCCGCGGCCGAGCGCGCGGGAGACGGCGCCGACGACCTCGTCGAGCCGGTCGAGCGGCACCGTGCGGGTATCGACCTTCTGGCGCCCGGGTGGTTTCTCGGTCAGCCGCGAGACATCGAGATCGCCGTAAACCGTCATCATCAAGGTGCGCGGGATCGGCGTCGCACTCATCAACAGCGTATCGACGGCACGCCCCTTGTCGGCGAGCGCGAGGCGCTGGTCGACGCCGAAGCGGTGCTGCTCGTCGATGACCGCGAGCGCCAGGTCGCGGAATGCGACCTCGCCCTGGATCAGCGCATGGGTGCCGACGACGATGGCGATCTGGCCGCTGGCCAGGCCGGCGAGGATCGCCTCGCGCGCCTTGCCCTTTTCGCGCCCGGTCAGCAACCCGACGGCGATCCCGGCGGGCGCCGCGAGGCGCTGCAACGTCGCGTGGTGCTGACGCGCCAGGATCTCGGTCGGCGCCATCAGGGCCGCCTGGGCCCCGTTTTCGACCGCGATCAGCATGGCCAGGAGCGCGACGACGGTCTTGCCGCTGCCGACATCGCCTTGCAATAGCCGCATCATCTGCTGCGGCTCTTTCATGTCGCCGGCGATCTCGGCGAGGGCGAGGCGCTGGCTGTTGGTCAGCGTAAAGCCGAGCCCGGCTTCGACCTTGCCGGCAAGAACGCCGCTGCCGGCCAGGGCACGGCCCGGGCGCCGGCGGCGGCGCGCCCGCACCAGGGCGACGGCGAGCTGGCTCGCCAGGATCTCGTCATAGGCGAGGCGTTGACGAGCCGGAGTCGCCGGCGACAGGTCGTCCTGGCTCCGGGGCGCATGCACCGCGGCGAGCGCATCGTTCCAGCCGGGCCACTGGCGCCGCGCGCGCAGCGCCGGATCGAGCCATTCCGGCATTGCCGGCGCGCGTTCCAGCGCCGTGGCGACCGCTCGCTGAACGACGCGCGGCGTCAGGCCTGCGGTCAGCGGATAGACCGGTTCGATCGGCTTGATCCGCGCCGCCTCGTCGGGTGCGACGACGTAATCGGGATGGGCGATTTGCGGCACGCCGCCGTAGAACTCGACCCGGCCGCTGACCACCCGCTCGGCGCCGACCGGCAGCAGCCGCATGAGATGGTCGCCTTTGACGTTGAAATACACCAGCGACATGTAGCCGCTGCCGTCGCCGCAAGTGACCCGGTACGGGCGCCGGCCGAACCCCGGATCGTGGCGCACGACCTCCACCTTGATGGTCACGATCTGATCGTGCTTCAGCGCCGCGATCGCGGGTGCGGCGCGGCGGTCGATCAGCCCCGTCGGCAGATGCCACAACAGATCGACGACGAGCGGCCCGGCGGCGCGTTCGATCAGCCGGCCAAGCTGCGGGCCGATCCCGCTGAGCGCGGTGACCGGAGCGAAAAGCCGGTCGAGCAGGGTAGGGCGCAAGTTCCGGGATATCCGCCATTCGTGCGCGCCGGCTGACGCGACGCCGGGAAATGTCTATATCGGTGCACGCGCGACGCCAACCGACCGATGATTCCGCTCTCCGACAACCGCCGCAAGCGGCTCCACTACCGATCGTGGCACCGCGGCACGCGTGAGGCCGATCTGCTGCTCGGCTCGTTTGCCGACGCCCACCTGGCCGGGCTGGACGAGGCCCAGCTCGACCGTTACGAGGCACTGCTCGAGTGCCCGGATGCCGATGTGTTCGACTGGGTCGCCGGGCGCGCGCCGCCGCCGCACGAGCATGACAACGACGTGACCCGGCTGCTGCTCGCCTTCCGCTACCGGCCGCGCCCGACGTGACGCCGCTCGCCAGGTTTGCCCGCTCGCTGGCCGAGGTGCCGCGTGCGGTTGCGCTGTTCGGGGCGCCGGAAGGGCACGACGCTGCGACGATCGGCGCGCTCGCCATCGAAGGCGGCATCCCCGCCTGGCTCCATGTCTGCCGCGATGACGGAAGGATGGCGCGGTTTGCCGCTGCGCTCGGCTTTTTTCATCCGGGTCTGTCGGTTCTGACGTTTCCGGCATGGGACTGCCTGCCCTACGACCGGGTGTCGCCGAACGGCGAGATCACCAGCCGCCGCATCGATGCGCTGACGCGGCTGGCCAGCGGCGAGGAGGCACGGCCGCTGGTCGTATTGACCACGGTCAACGCGCTGGTGCAGCTTGTGCCGCCGCGGCGATTGTTCGACGGGCGGGTGCTGACCCTCGGCAAAGGCGGGCGCATCCCCCTCGACCGGCTGCAGGGCTTTCTGCGCAACAACGGCTATTTCCGCACCGACACGGTGCGCGAGCCGGGCGAGTTCGCCGTGCGCGGCGGGATCGTCGACCTCTACCCGGCCGGCGCGGCGCAGCCCGTGCGCCTCGACTTTTTCGGCGATGCGATTGAGAGCCTGCGCCATTTCGACCCGCTGAGCCAACGCTCGACCGGCGCGCTCAACAAGGTGAGCTTGCGGCCGGTCAGCGAGGTATTGCTCGACGACGTCGCGATCCGCCGCTTTCGCTCGCGCTATCGCGAATTGTTCGGCGCCGGCGACGACGACCCGCTGTACGAATCGGTGACCGCCGGCCGCCGCCATCCCGGCATGGAGCACTGGCTGCCGCTCTATTACGAGACGCTGGAGACGCTGTTCGACTACCTGCCCGGCGCCGCCCTGTCGTTCGACCATCAGGCTGCGGAGGTGCGCGGCCATCGCCTTGAGGCGATCGCGGATTTCTATGCCGCGCGCAAAAGCCTGGCCGGGACCGCGCATTCGGCCGCCCCGATCTATCGCCCGGTCCCACCCGAGCAGCTTTACCTCGACGAGGCGGGATGGGAGAGGGCGCTCGCGGGCCGCGCTGTCGTGCAGCTTTCGCCATTTCCCGGTGAAGACACGACCGATGCCTTCGATGCCGGCGCGCGGCCGGCGAAGAACTTTGCCGCCGAACGCGCCGACCCCAAGATTTCGCTGTTCGAGGCGGTGCGCGATTACCTCGGCCGCGAGCGCGAAACGGGCCGGCGCACCGCGATTGCCGCTTACAGCGCCGGCTCGGCCGATCGGCTCGCCACGGTATTGCGCGAGCGCGGCCTTGCCGATCTGCGCCCGGTCGACGACGGCAATGCATTGCTGAACCTGCCGGCGGCAGCCACGGGGATCGCGATCCTGCCGATCGAGCAGGGGTTTGCGACCGACGATCTGGTGCTGCTCGGCGAGCAGGACATTCTCGGCGACCGGCTGGCGCGGGTGCCGCGCCGCCGCCGCAGCCTCGACCAGTTCATCACCGAGGCGGCCAGCCTCGCCCCCGGCGATCTCGTCGTCCACGCCGAGCATGGCATCGGCCGCTACGAGGCGCTGGAAACGATCGATGTCGCCGGCGCGCCGCATGATTGCCTCAAGGTGCTCTATGCCGGCGACGACCGCCTGTTCGTGCCGGTCGAGAATATCGAGGTGCTGTCGCGCTACGGCTCGGAGGATGCCGGAGTCGCGCTCGACCGCCTCGGCGGGGTGGGTTGGCAGGGCCGCAAGGCGCGGGTCAAGCAGCGCATCCGCGAGATCGCCGGCGAACTGATCCGGGTCGCGGCCGAGCGCCAGTTGCGGCCCGGCGAGCCGGTCCTTCCGCCCGAAGGCATCTACGAGGAGTTTGCCGCCCGTTTTCCCTATCCCGAGACCGAGGACCAGCTTCGCGCGATCGCCGACGCGTTTGCCGACATGGGTTCGGGCAAGCCGATGGATCGGCTGATCTGCGGCGATGTCGGTTTCGGCAAGACCGAGGTGGCGTTGCGCGCCGCCTTCATCACCGCGTTTTCCGGCGCCCAGGTCGCGGTGATCGTGCCGACGACGCTGCTCGCGCGCCAGCACTTGCGCAGCTTCACCGAGCGCTTTGCCGGACTGCCGGTGCGCATCGGCCAGTTGTCGCGCCTCGTCGCTTCCAAGGAAGCGAAGGCGGTCAAGGAGGAACTGGCGGCCGGCCGGCTCGACATCGTCGTCGGCACCCATGCGCTGCTGGCCAAGGACGTGCGTTTCGCCCATCTCGGCCTTGTCGTCGTCGACGAGGAGCAGCATTTCGGCGTCACCCAGAAGGAGCGGCTGAAACAGCTGAAGGCCGATGTGCACGTTCTGACCCTGACCGCGACGCCAATCCCGCGGACGTTGCAGATGGCATTGTCGGGGGTGCGCGAGATGAGCATCATCGCGACGCCGCCGATCGATCGCCTCGCCGTGCGCACCTTCGTGATGCCGTTCGACCCGGTGGTCCTGCGCGAGGCGATCTTCAGGGAGCGCGACCGCGGCGGGCAGGTCTTCTATGTGGCGCCGCGTATCGCCGATCTCGACGAGGTCCGCGAGCGCCTGCGCGAGATCGTGCCCGAAATCCGCGTGGCGGTCGCCCACGGCCGCATGGCGCCCGCCGAACTCGAAACCGTGATGAACGCTTTCGACCAGCGCGCCTACGATCTGTTGCTGTCGACCAACATCATCGAAAGCGGCCTCGACATTCCTACCGCCAACACCTTGATCGTGCATCGCGCCGACATGTTCGGGCTGGCCCAGCTTTACCAGCTGCGCGGGCGGATCGGGCGCAGCAAGGTGCGCGCCTACGCTTACCTGACCCTGCCGGAGCGCAAGCAATTGTCGCCGGCCGCGTTGCGCCGGCTCGAAGTGATGCAGACGCTCGACAATCTCGGTGCTGGGTTCCAGCTCGCCAGCCACGACCTCGACATCCGCGGCGCCGGCAATTTGCTCGGCGACGAACAGTCGGGCCATATCCGCGAGGTCGGCATCGAATTGTACCAGGCGATGCTCGAGGAGGCGGTGGCCGCCGCGCGCAGCGACGACGGCGCCGCAGCCGCGGACGAATGGAGCCCACAGATCGCGGTCGGCATGCCGGTATTGATCCCGGATTCCTATGTCGCCGATCTCGGGGTTCGGCTCGGGCTCTATCGCCGCATCGCGCAGCTTTCCAGCGCGCGTGAGCGCGATGCCTTCGCCGCCGAATTGATCGACCGTTTCGGCCCGTTGCCGCACGAAGTGGAAAATCTGTTGCAGATCATCGCCATAAAGCGCTGGTGTCGCGAGGCCGGGGTGGAGCGGGTCGAGGCCGGCCCCAAGGGCGCGGTGATCGGATTGCGCAACAACCGCTTCGCCAACCCGGCCGGGCTCGTCGAGCTGATCCAGAAACATTCCGGCACGTTGAAATTGCGGCCGGACCACAAGCTCGTCTACCTGCGCAACTGGGACGATGAGAAGGAGCGCCTGTCCGGCGTCTCCCGGCTGGTCCAGAACCTGGTCAAGCTCGCGCGCGCCGCACCGCCGGAGGATGCCGCCGCCCAAACCGCCCGCAGTGTCGGCGGGTAACGCGTTCTCGTGCGCCGTCATTCCGGCGCTGGCCGGAAAACCCTATTCTGTCGCGTTTTCAGCGCGTTTGACCTGCTGCCACAGCGCTTCGAGCGCGTCGAGGTCGCGGCCGATGCCGCGCTCGGCGGCCAGCGCCTCGACCCGGCGGAAACGGCGCTCGAATTTTGCCGTCGCCCGGCGCAACGCGGTCTCCGGCTCCACGTCGAGCTTGCGGGCCAGATTGGCGGCGGCGAACAGCAGGTCGCCGATCTCGTCCTCGACCCGCGCGGGCACCGCGCCGTTCGCCAATTCGCTTTCGACTTCGGCGATCTCTTCGTTGATCTTGGCGATCACCGCGCGCGCATCCGGCCAGTCGAAGCCGATCCGCGCGGCGCGGCGCGAGAGCTTGGCCGCGCGCAGCAGGGCGGGGAGGGCGAGGGCCACCCCGTCGAGCACGCTCTCGGCGGCGCCGCTTGCCTGCCGCTCGGCCGCCTTGTGTGCCTCCCAGGCCTCGTTCTGGGCCGCGACCGTGGCCACCACGGCGTCGCCGAACACGTGCGGATGGCGCCGCACCATCTTGTCGGCGATTGCCGCCGCGACATCGGCGAAGGCGAAATTTCCAGCCTCCTCGGCCATGCGCGCGTGAAACACGACCTGCAACAGCAAGTCGCCCAGTTCGTCCTTCAGCGCCGCCGGGTCACCCCGCTCGATCGCGTCGGCGACCTCATAGGCTTCCTCGATCGTATAGGGGGCGATCGTCGCGAAATTCTGCTCCCGGTCCCATGGGCAGCCGCGCTCCGGGTCGCGCAGCCGGGCCATGATCGCGAGGAGGCGGTCGATCGGGCGCTCTTCGCTCATCGCCTCAATCGATCCACAGCCCGCGGGTCTTGTGCCAGTCCTCGATCGACTGCTCGGGGTAGCCGTCGAAGCATTTGTCGTTCGGCCCCACTTGCGGCACCACCCAATCCGCCTTGTCGCGCAACAACAGGTGCACGTTTTCCGGCGGCACCGGCAGCTTCGTGTCGATCACCTGGGCGAACGGGTGCACCAGTTCGGGCCAGGATTTGTCGCTGACCCACAGCGGCGAGCCGCAATGGCGGCAGAAATGGCGCTCGGCCGAGCCTTCGCGGCCGTCGATCATCGCGTGCCACACGCGGACCGCGCGGCGGCCCTCGACCTTCAGCGTATCGGCATCGCCCATGATGTTGATCGCATAGCCCCCGCTGCCCGCGCTTTTGCGGCAGATCGAGCAATAGCAGCGCTGGTACGGGTAGGGGGTGTGGCTGTCCACCGAAAACCGCACCGCGCCGCAGCGGCACGACCCCTCTAGGCGCATCGGCATGGCGTTACCCTCGCGACAACGATTTCTGCAGAAAGATCCGCCGGTGATCGGGTGGATATTCGATCGACCCGAACGGAACATAGCCCAGCTTTTTATAAAATTCCGGCGCCTGGAACGAGAATGTCTCAAGATAGGCAGAATGGCAGCCGCGCTCGGCGGCCTGCCGTTCGGCGCGGCCGAGCAATTCGCGGCCGATGCCGCGCCCGCGCAAATCGGCATGCACCCATAACAGCCTGACGAATAGCCAGCGGGCGTAGATCGCGCCGTCGAGCCCGGCCCGCACCGTGCCTGATTTGCTGCGCACGAACAGGGTGATCGGGAAATACCCGGTGTCGCCAAGAAAGCCGCGGTTGTAGTCGTCAAGGCCGAGATGGAGCACGTCGAGCTCACTCTCTTCGGCGTGCCTCTCGCTGGTCAGCCGGTAGCCTGGTGGCAGGTTCACGACATCCCTCGCTGTAGGCGTTACACTGCCGCTCATGCTAGCCGCCCGACCGGGACGCCGCCAGCGGGGCAAGACGGTGCGCCGCGACCGGGAGATGAGACTTTACCGCGGCGACAATCTGCCCGACGAACGCTGCTGGCTGCGCGCACCAGGCTGGTGCCTGGCGTTGGATTAGCCCGAATATCGCATAATATATATTATGGAAAATAAGCCGGCGACGTTACACGTGACGCAGCCCAAGCTGCGGCGGGATCACCCACCCAGAGCCCGCAGTCGTTATCGGTCGGCACCGCCTCGTTGCCGGGCGCTGGACGCGGTGCTGCCGGCCAGTTTCTTGGTCATGAACACCCGGTCGTATCCGCGCTCACGGCCGCGGCCGGTTTCGACGAACCCCAGCCGCCGGTACAGCGCGATATTTTCGACCATCGCCTCGTGGGTGTAGAGCCGCAATTCGCCGACGCGGCGGCGCGCGGCCTCCTGTTCGGCAAAGGTCATCAGTGCGCGCCCAATCCCGCGTCCCTGACGGTCGGGGCGCACCGCGATGTTGTCGAGCAACAGGTGGTCGGGCTTCGCGATCAGCACGATCAGCCCTGCGACCGCGCCGCCCGGGTCCTCGAACACCGATACCGCGCCGGCATCGATCACGGCCGCATAGTCGTCGAGCATTGGCCCAGGCGGCTTGCCGATCCGCGGGATATAGACCGCATACGCGGCGGCAACGATCGCCTCGATCGCCGGCTGGTCTTCGGGTTTCGCCGGGCGGATCACGGGTCCGGCAACTCGACGACCAGACCGTCGCGGCCAGGCTCGACACCCGGCGGCAACTCCGCGGCCAGTTTGGCGTAGTCCAGCGTGTGGTCCATATGGGTCAGCGCCGCGCGACACGGCTTCACCCGGTCGATCCAGGCCAAGGTTTTGGCCAGGTGGCTGTGAGTCGGGTGCGGCTCGCGGCGCAGGCAATCGACAACCCAGAACTCTATACCGCCAAGGATTGCAAAGGCTTTGTCGTCAAGTTCTGTGACATCGGTTGAATAACCGAAGGCGCCGATGCGAAAGCCCAGCGTGGTGCTGAACCCGTGGTCCTGGACAAACGGCACGATCGGGAAGCCCGCGGCGACAAACGGCCCGGTGATCTCGTGCGGCTCCAATGTCGGCTTGTAGAACGGGCCGGATGGCGATACCGGCGCCAGCACATAGCCGAACCGGGTCTGCACCTCAGCCAGTGTCTGAGCATCGGCATATAGCGGAATCGCCCGCCTCATCAATCTGTTGACCGCACGAAGATCATCTATACCGTGAAGATGGTCGGCATGGGCGTGGGTCAGCAGAACCGCGTCCACGCGATTGATGCCGGCGTCGAGAAACTGCTCGCGCAAATCGGGCGACATGTCGATCAATAGCGACCGGCCGCGGCTTTCGACAAAGACCGAGGCGCGCCGACGGCGGTTGCGCGGGTCGCCGGGATCGCAATCGCCCCAACTCGGGCCGATCCCCGGCACGCCGGTCGATACGCCGCAGCCGAGCACCGTGATCTTCATGCTGGAGGAACGGCCTTGCGAAAGAGGCGAAAGAAATTCGCCGTGGTCGCGGTGGCAAGGGTGTCGGCGTCGATGTCTTTCAGCGCGGCAACCGCGGCGGCCGTGGCGACGACGAAGGCTGGCTCGTTGCGGCGGCCGCGATGCGGCACCGGCGCCAGATAGGGCGCGTCGGTTTCGACCAACAGGCGGTCGAGCGGCACGTCGCGCACGATGTCGCACAGCGCCTCGGCATTGCGAAAGGTCACGATCCCCGAGATCGAGATGTAGAAGCCGAGACCGAGCGCCGCTTCCGCCAAGGCCCTGCCGCCGGTGAAGCAGTGCAAAACGCCGGCCGGCGGCCGCTCCTCGGCAAGAATGGCGGCGACGGAATCGTCGGCCTCGCGGGCGTGAATGATCAGCGGCAGCCCGGTCGCCCGCGACGCCGCGATATGGGCGCGAAAGACGCGCTCCTGCACGTCGCGCGGGCTCAGATCGTAATGGAAGTCGAGGCCGGTCTCGCCGATGCCGACGACGCGCGGATGCCCGGCCAGCGCGGCCAGGCGCTCCGCCGTCAGCGTGGCGTGATCGGCCGCTTCGTGCGGATGGGCGCCGACCGAGCACCAGATATCGCGATCCGCCTCGGCAATCGCGCGAACGCCGTCGAACTGGTCGAGCCGCGTCGCGATCGTCAGCATCGTGCCGACCCCGGCCGCCCGGGCCCGGGCGATCACGGCCTCGCGCTCGGCAGCGAAATCGGGAAAATCGAGATGACAGTGGCTGTCGACCAGCATGGCCTTATTCATGCGCCTTTCGTGATGGCGAACAAGCCGGGCGACGCGCGGTTGCCCTACCCCGCCGCATGGCCGATCGCAAAAAACGCGCCGAGGATCGCCTGCTTGCGGTCGAGATTGAGCCCGTCGGTACGGGCGAAGCTTTCGGCGATCTCCTCGCGCAAGGCCGCCCAGCGTACCGCCGGCCCGCTGACCCGGCGCATCGCCGCGGTCTCGGCCGCGGCAATGTCGTCCGGCATCCCGGCAGCGCTCGGCGATCCGTTGCGGGCGCTGGCGACGGCAAGCCGGGCAAGGAAATGGGCCAGCAATTCCTCGACGAGGCGATAGGCTTCCTCGGCATCCGGCCGGGCGAGCCGATCGGCGAACCCATGCAGCGCGCCGAGGTCGAGTTTGCGAGCGGGTGCGATCAGGGCCAACGCCGCGCCGTAGAGTTCGCCGCCGCCGGCATCGGCAAGGTCGAGCGCGGCACCGATGCTGCCGCCGGATAGCGCGACGGCGGCGTCCGCCTCTGCGGCGCCGAGTTTCGGGCGGTAGCGCGAGAGCAGCAGGCGCACCGTGTCGGGCGGCAGCGGCGCCAGCGGCAAGCGGCGGCAGCGCGAGCGGATCGTCGGCAACAGGCGGCCCAGGCTGTGGGCCACCAGCAGCAGCAATGTCCGTTGCGGCGGCTCTTCAAGAACCTTCAACAAGGCATTGGCGGCATTCCGATTCATCGCATCCGCGCCATCGACGATGACGATGCGCCAGCCGTCTTCGGCCGGGGTCAGCCGCAGGAACGCCCCGATCTCGCGGCTGTCGTCGACGACGATCTCGTTGCGCAGGCGCCGCCGCCGCGGGTCGTAGGCACGCTCAACCGTCAACAAGTCGGCGTGCCCGCCCGAAGCCACCCGGTGAAACACGCCGCTGTCGGGATCCACCCACAACCCGCCGCTGCGAGCGGCGGCGCTGCCGCCGAGAAGATCGGCGGTTCCGGCGCCAGTCTGGGCCAGGATGAAACGGGCGAGGCGGAACGCCAGCGTCGCCTTGCCGATGCCGCGCGGCCCATTCAACAGCAGCGCGTGCGGCAGCCTGCCCGTCTCGTACAGGCGGCGCAATTCGCGTTCCGCGTCCTCATGGCCGATCAAGTCGGGGTTGGCGCGCGGCGCGGGAACGGCGGTATTACCGGGCCCGCCATTCATGCGAGGGCGACCCCGAGCCGCTCGCGCACCACCGCGAGCACGGCGCGATGCACCGCCAACGGCTCCGGCGCGCCATCGATCACCACGCAGCGTCCCGGGTCTGCGGCGGCGATGCGCAGAAACCCGTGGCGCAGGCGCCGATGGAACGCGAGATTAAGCTGCTCGAAGCGATCGGTGATCATCGAGCGCCGCCCGACCCGCGCCAGGCCGTCTTCGACCGCGATGTCGAGGATCAGGGTCAGATCAGGCGACAGCGGCCCGAGGGCGATGCGCTGCAACGCAGCCAGATCGGCAAGCGGCATACCGCGGCCGCAGCCCTGGTAGACGAGGGTCGAATCGGCAAAGCGGTCGCACACGATCCACTCCCCCGCCGCCAGCGCCGGCTCGATCAGGCGGGTCACGTGATCGTGGCGGGCGGCAGAAAACAGCAATGCCTCGCTGACCGCATCCCAGCGCTCGCTGTCGCCTTCGAGCAGCAGGCGGCGGATCGCCTCCGCCCCCGCGGAGCCGCCGGGTTCCCGGGTGCGCTGCACGGCAATTCCGGCGTCTCTGAGCGCAGCGACGAGCAGGCCGACCTGCGTCGATTTACCGGCTCCCTCCCCGCCTTCCAGGGTGATGAGCCGGCCGCGCAGGGCGGCGGGGGGCGGCGATGCGGTCAGTGCCGGTCGCCCCAAACCAGATAGGCCGCGCGCGTGGCAATGCGGCCGAGCGCGCTCATCGCCGGCACATTCGCCCCGGCATAGAGCGGCAACTGGACCGTCTGCATGCCGGGCGCCGTCACGATCAGCTGTCCGATCTCCTCGCCTTTCTTGACCGGTGCCGGGATCGGACTGTCGTAGGAAACCGTCACCTTCATCTCGCGGCGCGCCCGTCGCGTCAAGGTCACGACCAGGTTCCGCCCCAACGTCATCGGCACCGTGGGCTCGGCGCCGAGCCAGACATCGGCATTGGCGACCGCGTCATTGGCCGACAACAGGCGGTAATCATCAAACGTGCGAAACGCCCATTCGACGGCCCGCTGGCTCTCCTCCACCCGCGCGTGCCAGGTCGGCATCCCGGCCAGAACCAGAATGATCCGGCGGTTGCCGCGCACCACCGACCCGGTCAGGCTGTAACCCGATTCCTCGGTATGGCCGGTCTTGAGCCCATCGGCGCCGGGCGTCGAATCCAATAGCGGATTGCGGTTGGGCTGGGTTATCCCGCTGAAAGCGAACTTCTTTTCCGCGTAATAGTGATAGTACTGGGGAAAGTCGTCGATCGTGCGCAAGGCAAGCGTCGCAAGGTCTCGCGCGGTCATCCAATGATCGGGGTTGGGCAGCCCGTCGACATCGGCGAAATGGCTGTCCTTGAGCCCGATTTCGTGCGCCTTGCGGTTCATCATGTCGACGAACTCGGCCTGGCTGCCGGCGAGGCCCTGAGCCAGGACGACGCAGGCGTCGTTGCCCGATTCGACGATCATTCCCTGGAGCAGGTCGTCGATCGAGACGTGCCCGTTCACCGGCACGAACATCTTCGACCCGCCCAGCCGCCATGCCTCGGTGCTGACCGGCAACGTGTCGGTCAACTTGGCGCGTCCCTCCTTCAGCAGGCTGAACACGACATAGGCCGTCATCATCTTGCTCATCGACGCGGGCGGCATGCGCTCGTCGGCGGCCTTCTCGTAAAGCACCGTGCCGGTGTCGGCCTCCAGGATCATCGCGTGCTGGGCCGAAGTATCGAAACTCGGGCCGGCCTCCTCGGTTGGTGGTGGGGGCGGCCCCGTGGGACTGGGTGCGGCGTGGATGGCAGCGCGCTTCGGCGTTGCCGCCGCCGTGTCGGCCGGTCTCGCGGCGACCGCCAGCAACGCCGCCGTCAGCGCCGTTGCGCCTAGATAAAGCCAGCCTCGTGCCCGGGCTCGTTCCACGTGATGACCGTCCGCTTCAGTTCTCGACGATCTGCGCCTGTGAATAGCCGCTGCCGACCAAACGGACCAGCAAATCCTCCGCCTCCCGGTCGCTGGCAACCGGGCCGATGCAGACGCGGTAGACCGGATACCCGCGGTCAGAGGTGGTGACGATCACGACCTTGCCCAAGGAGGCGATCTCGGAGCTGACACGCACGGCGTAATCGGGCCGCGAGAACGAGCCGGCCTGGATGAAAATCCGCCTCACCCGCCGTACCGGCAGGTGCAGCGTGCCGAACACCGGACCCGCCCCATCCTCGGCACGCGCGCGCCGCCCCAGCGCGACCGGCTCCTGCATCGCCAGCTGGCGCGGCGACGGCTCTCGCATCACCGGCCGCCCAGCCATCGACGCCTGCTCGGGGTATCGCTGCATCGCCGATTGCTGCGTCACCGGCCGCACCGCGGCCTCCTGGATCACCGGCGCCGGTTCCATCGACGGTCGGACCGTCGGCTGCTGAATGATCTGCTGCCGGACCATCGGCGGCTGAACCTGGGCCTCCTGGATCACCGGAGCCGGCGCCGCCTGTCGTTGCATCATCGGCTGCTGAACCGTTTCCGGCCGCGCCGCCGGTGCCATCGGCCGGGGCTGGAACATCGGCTGCGGCATGGCCGCTTCCTGGACCGGCGCGGGTGCCGTCGGTTGCGGCACGGCCTGCTGCGGCGCCGCCGGCGCCGGTGCGAGCGCAGGTTGCACTGCTGCCTGCTGCACCGGCGGCGTGGCGGCCGGCCGGTTTATCGTCCGCAGCTGTGCGGCCGCCTCCTGGATCACCGGCAACAGCTCGGGCGGTGCCGTCGCGGCCAGGATCTCCGGGTCCTGCCCGGCAGTCTGCATTACCGCCTCGGCGGCAGCGATGCTCTGCACGGGCAGGATGCGGACCCGCACCTCCGCGGTGCCGGCCGTCTCGAAGCCGAGCAGCTGTGCCGCCCGCCGGGACACGTCGATGATGCGCCCGTCGGCAAACGGGCCGCGGTCGTTGACGCGCAGACGCAGCGATCGGCCGTTTTGCAGGTTGGTCACCTCGACCACGCTCGGCATCGGCAAGGTACGGTGCGCGGCGGTCAGCCGGTTGAGATCGAAAACCTCGCCGTTGGCGGTATAGCGGCCCTCGAACTGTTCGCCGTACCACGAGGCGACGCCGGTCTTGTCGTAGCTGTAGTCGACGCGCGGGTAGTACCACACGCCGTCGACCTGATAGGGCGCTCCGACCTTGTAGATCGGATGCGGGGACGAGTAGTGCGCCGAACCCCCTCGCCCGTAATTCGGTCCCGCACAGGCCGCCAGCAGCAAACCGGGCGCGAGCAACGGCAGCAGACGCCGCAGCTTCCCCCTGCCCCGCAAATCGAAGCGCATTTTACGGGACCCGCCGCGCCTACCCTCGATCCAGGCTGTCGGCTAGATAACCAACCGCGGCCGCAAAATAGGTCGAGCGGTTCCACCGCAGGATGGTGCGGAAATTGTCGTACACCAGCAGGGCCCGCCCGCCGGCGCCATCGGGCAATACGAGCGAGGCCTCGGTTTCGCGCCCGAACGGCGCCGTCGCTTCGGTCGGCCGCACCCCGAGCCGGATCCACTCGTCGATCGGGCGGCGAATGTCGAGCCCGCTATACCGCGTGTCGAAATCCTGCGGCACCCAGGCGGTCTGGCCCCAGCCCTCGTTCCCGCGCCAGCCGAGGCGGGCGATGTAATTGGCGATCGAGCCCAGCACATCGGCCCGGTCGTTCCAGATATCGCGCCGCCCCTTTCCATCGAAATCGACCGCGTAGTTCAGATAGGTCGACGGCATGAACTGGCACTGGCCCATCGCACCGGCCCATGAGCCCAACATCGCGTCCGGCCGCACGTCGCCGTCGTCGAGGATGCGCAGCGCCGCGATCAACTCGCTGCGAAACAACGGCCCGCGCCTGCCGTCATAGGCGAGCGTCGCCAGTGCCGCCGGCACGACGTAATTGCCGGTAATCCTGCCGAATGCGCTTTCCATGCCCCACAGCGCCACGATAAAGCGCGGCTGTACGTTGTACGCGCGCTGGACCCGTTCGAGCAGCGGCCAATTTTCGCGCAATGCGCGCCGCCCCTGATCCCTGCGTTCGGGCGTGAGGAATTTGTCGATGAACTCGGCAAAGCTCATCGTCCGCTCAGGCTGGCGGTGATCCAGCTCGACCACATGCGGCAGGTACTGGACGTAGCGTAAGGCGATATCGACCGTCGCCGGCCGAATGCCGCGCGCGATTGCATCGCGCCGCACCCCGGCCAGAAAGTCGTAAAAATCGCCTTCCGCCGCCGCGACCGCCTCGTCCCCCAACGAGACCGCCAGCAACGGAGCCGCGAGCAGCGCCCGCCGGCTCAGGCGGAGAGGCATCATCGGCGAGCCCCCGCTCATGATAATCCCCTGCACTCTTGTGCCACGCCGTCGACGCCGGCGCAATGTCTAGCCAAAGGGCCGCGCGTTTTTGCCCGCCACGACCGGCGCTATTCTTCGGCAGCGACGGTCGCGGCGACCGGTCCGGCGGCACGCCTGCCTGTCTTGACCAGCAACAGCAACGGTACCGACGCCAGGATTACGAACAACATCAGCATGAAGTCGTCGATGTAGCCGACCATCGCCGCCTGCCGTGTGACTTCGGCATTAAGGGCGGCGATGCCGGTCGGCGAGGTGAGGCTGAACGGCGCCGTCAACGTATGGATCAGCGGATTGTCGGGCCGCAAGGTCTCGACCAGGCGCGAGTGGACGATCTGAGTGTTCTGCGTCAGCTGCGATTCGAGAATTGAGATGCCGATGCTGCCGCCGAGCATGCGCATCAGCGCGCGGATGGCGGTGCCCTGGGTGAGGATGTGCCGCGGCAATGTCGACAGCGCGAGCAGGTTGAGCGGGACGAAGGTGCAGCCGAGGCCGAACCCTTGCAGGAACCCGGCCGCCAGAATGGGCCACTCGCCCATGTCGAGCGAATAGCCCGTCATCTGCCACAGGGAGCCTGCGGCGATCAGGAAGCCGACGAGGATCAGCAGCCGGTTGTCGACCCGGTCGATGATCCGGGCGACGAAAAACATCGCGATCATCGTGCCGATGCCGCGCGGCGCCATCAGCCACCCGGAGGTGAAGACCGGGTAGTTCATCAGGTCCTGCATCATCGACGGCAATAGCGCGAGCGAGCCGCTGAGAATTGCGCCGACCCCGAACATCAGGACGCTGCCGGCCATGAAATTCGGGCTTTTCAACAGCTCGCGGTTGAAGAACGAGCGTTCGCCGGCGGTCGCTGTGTGCACCAGGAACAGGTAGAACGACAGCGCCGAGATGCCCATCTCGACCCAGATCTCGGTCGCACGGAACCAGTCCTTGAGCTGGCCGCGGTCGAGCATCAGCTGCAGCGCGCCGACGGCGACGCTGAGCGTGATGAAGCCGAACATGTCGAAGGCTTCGCTGCGCGCATTGCGGCTGTAGCGAATGAAACTCAGGATGCCCAGCGTGCACAGGATGCCGACCGGCAGGTTGATGTAGAAGCACCAGCGCCAGTCGAAATTTTCGGTGAGCCACCCGCCCATCGTCGGGCCGAGAATCGGCCCCATCATTGCCCCGGTGCTGAAGATCGCCATCGCGTGCCCGTGGCGTTCGCGTGGGTAGATCGTGAACAGCGTTGCCTGGCCGAGCGGTACCAGCCCGGCGCCGCACGCCCCTTGCAACAGGCGGTAAAGCACGAGCTGCGGCAGGCTGGCGGCGGCACCGCACAGCGCCGAGGCGATGGTGAAGCCGACAACCGAGGCCAGAAAGATGTACTTGATGCCGAACCGGCTCGCGAGCCAGCCGGTCAACGGCATCATGATCGCGGAAGCCACGATATACGAGGTCAGGACCCAGGCAATCTGGTCCTGCGCCGCCGACATGCTGCCCTGGATATGCGGCAGTGCGACATTGGCGATGGTCTGGTCGACCCCCTGCATCACGCAGGCGGCGATCACGGTCGCGGTGATCATGCCCCGGTTTACGGCGGCGCCCGGTGCCGGTCCCTCGCCTCTCATCGCCGCTTCCTAATCATCGGCAGCGGCCGGCTCGGTCGCCAGGCCGCCCACGTTGCTCGGAGACACGCGCAACAACAGCAATAGCGGCAACGCCAACAACGCAATCAGCATCATCACTTTAAAGTCGTTGATATAGGCGACCATCGCCGCCTGCCGGGTCACCTCGGCGTTGAGGGCGGCAATGCCGTGAGGCACGGTGAGGCTGTAAGGGGCCGGGAAAGACCGCGTGTGCAGCAGCGGATTGCCGGGATACAGCCGCTCGACCAGCCGCGAATGCACGATCTGGGTATTCTCGGCCAGCGTTGCCACCATGGTGCTGATCCCGATGCTGCCGCCGAGGTTGCGCATCAAACTGCGGATCGCGGTGCCCTGGGTGAGGATATGCCGAGGCAGCATCGACAGCGCCAGGATATTGAGCGGCACGAAGGTGCAGCCGAGCCCGAACCCCTGGATGAGCCCCGATACGACCACCGGCTCGGGATCCATCAGCAGCGAGAAATCGGTCATCTGCCACATCGCGAACGCGGTGATCAGAAAGCCGATGAGGATCAGCAGCCGATTGTCGATCCGGTTGACGAGGCGCGCGACGACGAACATCGCGATCATCGTGCCGACCGCGCGCGGCGCGGTGACAAGCCCGGTCGTGAACACCGGGTAATCCATCAGCTGTTCCATCATCGTCGGCAGCAGCGCCAGGGTCGCGCTCATGATCAGCCCGACCGCAAACATCATGATCGTGCCGGCGACGAAATTCGGGCTTTTGAGCAGGTCGCGGTTGACGAACGAGCGCCCGCTCGTGGTCGCCGTATGCACCACCAGCAGATAGAAGCTCAGCGCCGCGACCGTCGCCTCGATCCAGATCTCGGTGGAATGGAACCAATCCTTCAACTCGCCGCGGTCCAGCATCACCTGCGCGGCGCCCACCGCAAGGCTCAAGGTCAGGAAGCCGAACGCGTCGAACGCCTCGCGGTGGACGATGCGCGACTGGCGGATGAAAATGATGATGCCCAGCCCGCACAGGACGCCGACCGGCAGGTTCACGTAAAAAATCCAGCGCCAGCTGTAATTGTCGGTCAGCCAGCCGCCGAGCAGCGGTCCGCTGATCGGCCCGATGATCGTGCCGATCCCGAACACAGCCATCGCCTGGCCGTGGCGCTCCGGTGGGTTGATCTGCAGCAGGGTGGCCTGCGACAGCGGGATGAGCCCCGCCCCGCATATGCCCTGCAAGCCGCGGCAGAGCACCAGCATTTCGAGGCTGGTCGAAGCGCCGCACAAGGCGGAAGCCGCGGTGAAGCCGGCGACCGAGACGAGGAAGATATGCTTGATGCCGAACCGGCCGGCGAGCCAGCCGGTCAGCGGCATCATGATCGCCGCGCACACGATATACGAGGTCAATACCCACGCGACTTCGTCCTGCGAGGCCGACAGGCTGCCCTGGATATGCGGCAAGGCGACATTGGCAATCGTGTTGTCGACGCCCTGCATGATGTTGGCCAGCATGATCGACACCGTGATCATGCCGCGATTGGCCACGGGCGCGGCTTCGCCCCTCAATGCGGCTTCCTCGTCGGCCCGCTGTTACCAACCGGTGCGGGCGCGAACCCCGGTCAGGCCGCCGCCTGAGCGGCCGTCGGCGCGTCGCCGGCGACCGTGGTGCGTCGCATATCGCGAATCAGGTTGTCGTCGAAGCGGCGCACCCGGTGCATCGTCTGGCGGTTGTCCCATATGACCAGGTCGTACTGCCGCCAGCGATGCACGTAGACGCGCTCGGGCTGGGTTGCCGCCTCGTTCAGGTCGCGCAGAAAGGCGCGCGCCTCGGGCATCGGCCAGCCGACGATCGTTCCCGCGTGCGAGGACAGGTACAGCGATTTGCGCCCGCTTTTCGGGTGGGTACGCACCAGGCGCTGGCGCACCGGGCGGAACATCGCGCGCTCCTCCTCCGACAGTTCGGTGAAGCCCAGCAGGCCGCGCGAATAGATCAGCGAGTGCTCGCACACGAGATGCTCGACCTCTGCCTTGGTGTCGTCGTCGAGCGCGTCATAGGCGGCGCGCATATCGGCAAACTCGGTATTGCCGCCGTGGTCGACAATGATTCGACCCGACAGGATCGAATATTTGGCCGGCACCGGACGAAAAGAGCTGTCCGAATGCCATAATTGATTGCCCAGGTTGAACAGCCGACGGCGGTCGTCGCGGGCCAGCGGGCGATGGTTCTGGTCGAGGTTCGAGACGTCGTTCATCAGCGGGTCGAGGCGCTTCTGTTCCGGCCGGGTGACGTGGCCGCCGGTCGAATTCTCGATCTCCCCGAAGTGGCGGGTAAACGCGACCTGCTGCTCATCGGTGATGTGCTGGTCGCGAAACACCAGCACCGCATAGCGGTCCATGCCCGCCTCGATCGCCGCCACCTCGTCGGCCGCCAGCGGGCGGGTCGCATCGATCCCCGAAACCTCGCCGACGAAAACCGGGTGGACCTGGCGGATCGAAACGGCCATCGACGGCCTCCTGCACCTGCGGAAGTGCCGGCGAAGATACGCCGATGTCGCTGAACTGTCATGCAAACGGGCCGCTCGCCCACCGGTGGGCAGCCATGCGTCGCGGCGCCGCGGCAGATACCGGCAGCACGATCCGCCTTGTCAGCGTTTCGACCCTTCCTCTACTGTCCCCACTCTGTTTTGGTGCGAGGCCGGTGTCATGGCGAAGATCCTGGTGATACACGGTGCCGGAATGAACATGCGCGGCAAGGTCCAGCTCGATATTTTCGGGCCGATGACCCTGCCGGAATACGACGAGCGCATCCGCGGCTATGCCGCCGAGCTCGGGGTCGAGGTCGAAATCTTCCACTCGAACATCGAGGGCGAGATCGTCAACCGGCTGTACCAGGCCAACGATCAGGGCTTCGATGCGGCGATCTTCAATCCCGCCGCGTTCGGCACCGGCTATCCCGCGCTGGTGGCGGCGATCTCGCAGGTCAGGTTTCCCACGACCGAGGTCCACATCTCCAACCCGATCCGGCGCGGCCCGGCATCGCAGACCGCCGCCGTCAGCCAAAGCGTCGTCGCGGGCTTCGGCATCGCCGGTTATGCCCTGGCGTTGCGCGGCATTCGCGACCAGCTGGCGGCCAAGAAGTAGTTCAGGCGGCCCGCCGGACCGCCGCGGCGCGCGGGGTGTCGGCGTAAAACGCAGCGCTCTCTCGGGTGCAGTCGCGGGCAAAGCGGATCATGTGATGCGCCACCAGGGCCGAGGCGATCAACTCGTCGATGCGGCCCCTGCGGATGGCGGGAAGCGCCATGCGCCAGAAGGTGCGCCGGTAATCGCCGGCGATGCCGATCTTGGCGATGATCTTGGCCAAGGTGACGATCCCGCGCCGCAGGTTGGCGGGGCTCAGTCGCGCCCGGCTCAACGGCGGGCGTATCCGGTTCGGATAGGTGTGGCGCGCGTTCCAGCGGAAGCGGCCATAGATCGCCTCGGGCGCATAAGCATGGTGGACGGCAAAGCGCCAATCGGCCAGCACCTCGTCGCAGGGCCGCGCGAAGACGACGTTCGAATCCCGCTTGCCGTCGAGGTCGATCCGCCCGGCCGCGCTAAGCCGCTCCCACAGCGGGGTGTTCGGCAGGGCCTGCAGCAGGTTGATCGTCAATAGCGGGATTTTCGACCGGTCGATGAAGGCAACCAAATTGGCAGCGGTGTCCGCGGTGTCGGTATCGAGGCCGAGAATGATGCCGGATACGACCTCTATGCCGTAGCTGTTGATCGTCGCGATGGCATCGAGAATCGGCAGCGCCTGATGGTTGTGCGATTTCTGGATCGCGTCGAGCGCCCCCAGCTCCGGACTTTCGATACCGCAGAACACGGCATAGAAGAACGCCTCGCGCATCAAGGCGAGGATGTCGGGGCAGGCGGCAATGTTCAGCGTCGCCTCGCAGGAGAACTGGACCGGGTAGCCGCGCGCCTTCTGCCAGGCGACCAGATGCGGCAGCAATTCGCGCACGGCCTTCTTGTTGCCGATGAAATTGTCGTCGACGAAATAGACCGAGCCGGTGATGCCGGCGGCGAGCATCGCGTCGAGCTCGGCCAGGATCTGCCCGGGCCGCTTGTAGCGCGGCTGGCGGCCGTAGAGCGCGGGGATGTCGCAGAATTCGCAACGATAGGGGCAGCCGCTTGAAAATTGCACATTGCCGAGGAAATAGCGTCGTCCCTCGATCAAGGCGTAGCTCGGCAGCGGGAAGTCGCTGAGCGGCAGCCGATTTGCTGCGGTCAGGATGCGCTGCATCGGCGGCGGACGCGTATCGGCGTCGAGCGCAGCGATCAGCGCGTCGGTCGCGTCGCCGAGTTCACCGACATGGAGATAGTCGAATTCCGGGTAGTGTTCCGGGCACGACGACACCGACGGGCCGCCGAGCGCGGTGGTCTTGCCCGCCGCCCGGGCGCGTCGGCCGATGGCGCGGATCGCCTCGCGCTGCACATGCATGCCGCTGACGAAGACGGCGTCGGCCCAGGCAAGCTCGGCCTCGGTCGCCGGGCGCATGTTCTCATCGACGAGGCGAACTTGCCACTGCCCGGGAAGGTAGGCGGCGACGACCAGCAGGCCCTGCGGCGGCATGAACGCGCGCACCCCGTCCATCAGCGGATAGGCGTGCTCGAATGTCCCGAACGACGGCGCGTAGCGCGGAAAAATGCACAGAATGCGCCGCACCGAACTGACGCGCACCGGGCTTTTCATGCGCGGGACTGCCCTCGAACTGGTCTTGGCCGCCACGAGGTTCTACGCTGGCAGCATAGTGCAGTTCCGCGGACGCCAAAGGGAGCAAAGCATGAGCCGGATATTCGGCGAGATGCGCCAGATCGGCATCGTCGTGCGCGACATCGACAAGGCGATGCGGCACTGGGTCGAGGTGTGCGGAATCGGGCCGTGGTTTTATGCCGACCGCCTGCCGCTGACCGCATATCGCTACAAGGGGCGGGAATACGACATCCCGCACCTGTCGATCGCGCTGGCCAATTCGGGCGACATCCAGCTCGAGCTGATCCAGCAGCGCTGCGACACCCCGAGCCTTTATTGGGATTTTCTCAATGCCGGCAAGGAGGGCGCCCAGCACTGGTCGAGCTGGCCGGTCAATTATCACGAGATCCGCGACAAGGCATTGAAGAGCGGCTGGCATGTCGGCCAGGAAGGTGAAAGCGAGCGCGGCCCGTTTATTTATTTTCTCGAGGAAGGACACCCCGGCACGGTAATCGAAATGGCCGAGGCGACGCCGACGCGGATGCGCATCTTCGACCAGGTCCGCGAGGCGGCGCGCCATTGGGACGGGCGCGACCCGATCCGCATGAACTGGCCGCGGGGATAGGTGCTTCCGCCTATACGTCCGTGCGGCGGCCGCGATCTCGAATTTTTATCGCGCGAGGATTTGATTATGGGGCGTCCCGCAACTGACGCCGTTACCTCAAATGAGCGATTTCGTCCCACGACACGTCTGTGTGTCCTGCGACTTCGACATCAAGCCCGACAGTCACGGTCATTGGACTGTCGCCGACCGCGACGGCCTGGTCGGCGGCACCTTTCTGACCGAAAAAGATGCGGTACGGTTTGCCGTGGCCGAGGCTGACGGCGACCGTACCCATGTTCACATCGCTCGGGGGCACGGCGAAGCCCGGCACGGCACCGGCATTAGTGCGTAGTCCGTTCTTGTTGCAGCACCTTTACCCTTCGTCATGCCCGGACCTGGTCCGGACATCTGCGAGAGGTGTCGCATCGCCTCACGGGGTTCCCCACATGGCCGGGTCACCCCGGCCCACCGCCCTGCGGGCGTTCCGGGGGCGGCCATCAATCCTGTCACCGGCGGGGTTCGTCGCGCAGTCCCGCGTCAACAGAACGCCAGGATGGTTCAGTCGATGCCGCGTTTCCCGATATCCCGACGGCAGAAGCCGTCCGGCCAGTCGATCCGGTCGATTGCCACGTAGGCGCGGGCGCGCGCCGCCGCAAGATCGGCGCCGGTCGCGCCAATTCCGAGCACGCGCCCGCCATCCGCGATCAGCCGCCCGCCCCCGGCTTCGGTCGGGGCCGGTTCGCGCCGTGTGCCGGCGTGGAAGATCTTGAC
>JASHNY010000260.1 GCA_030041385.1 Alphaproteobacteria bacterium | reverse complement strand
GGATTTGCCGGTGCCGCTGAGCCCGCCGATCGCGATCAGGCGCGGCGGATCGCGGCGCAGGGCGGCGCGCGCCTGGTCGAGGTAATGCCGCGCATCGGCCGCTGCCGCCGCGTCGCCCTGATCGAGCGCCGTCGCCGTGACATGGGCGCGGATCGCCGCCCGCAACGACAGGAACAGCGGCATCGCCGCCAGCCCGTCGGCCTCGTCGGTGAGATCGAGATAGCGGTTCAGCACCAGGTTCGCGAACTGTGCACAGTCGCGATGCTCGAGGTCCATCAGCAGGAACGCGAGATCGTACAGCACGTCGATCGTGGCGAGCCGGTCGGAGAATTCGAGGCAGTCGAACAATACCGGCTGGCCGTCGAGGACGCAGATATTGCGCAAATGCAGATCACCGTGGCAGCGGCGCACCTTGCCTTCGGCCTTGCGCCGGTCGAGCAGCGCAGCGCAGCGCGCGGCTTCATCGCGCGAATGCGCATCCAATTCGTCAATCGCCGCGGCCGGGAAACCGGCATTGCGGCAGCCACGCAGCAGGCTTGTATTGTCGCGCACGGTCTCGGCCGCGGCCGCGCCGCCGCCATACGCGGTGCTGGGTTCGGCAGCGGCGTGGAATGCGGCGATATGGGCGGCCAGGTCATAGAGCAGCCGCGCGCTGAGGCCGCCGGATTTGGCGACGGCATCGAGCAGGAATTCCTGGCCGAACCGCCGCATCACGACGACCCAGTCGGCCACCGTGCCGTCCTTGCCCCAGGCCACCCGGCCGTCGAGGCGACGGGCGATCGGGCGTACCTCCAGGTACAGTTGCGGCGCAGTGCGGCGGTTGAGCCTCAATTCCGCCCGGCAGGCGAGGCGGCGCTTCTCGACGGTCGAAAAGTCGAGATACGGGTAGCTGACCGCGCGCTTCAGCTTGTAAGCGCGGTCGCCGGCCAGAAAGACCCGTGAAACATGGGTCGCCAGCCGCTCGACGGCGTCGCAGCCCGGAGCGTAGGACGACGGGTCGGCAAGAAATTCTATGACCGCGCTCTGATCGTCGGGCATGAGCGGCAACGGCGTCCTCTGCTTCGCGCACCATAGCGGCATCCCCCGGCCGCCGGCCACGGCAAGTTCCCGCGGCCGAGGTCGGCGCTCGCCGCATGCCGGCATTGCAAGGGGCGTGGGCGGCTTGACTCGAACCTCGATCCCGGCACTTTTGCGCGGCTCAAAGCCCGCCCACAGCGGCATTCGGGGGAAACGATAAATGCGTTTGACGCGTAGAAGCCTGCTCGTTCGTGCCGGCGCGGCCACCGGCACACTGATCGCCGCCCCCGCCATCCTACGCTATCCGGCCGACGCCGCCGAGTTCTCCTACAAATGCGGCACCGCGCTTCCCGACGGTCACCCGATGTGCATCCGCGGCCGCGAGGCGATGGCCAAGATCAAGCAGGAAAGCGGCGGCCGGCTCGACATCACCCTCTACACCAACAGCGTGCTCGGCCAGGACACCGCGATGATCTCGCAGGCGATCGCCGGCGCGCTCGAAATGTATTTCCTGCCGATCGACCTGCTGGCCCCGAAAAACGAGGCCTGCGGCATTTTCGGCGTCGGCTTCGCCTTCGACGGATACGCGCATGTCTGGGAAGCGATGGATGGCGATCTCGGCAACTACCTGCGCGGCATTGCCGGCCAGATCGGCTTTCACTGCATCGAGAAATGCCCCGATCACGGCTTTCGCCAGATCACTGCCAAAGCCAAGCCGATCAACACGCCGGACGATCTCAAGGGCTTCAAGATCCGGCTGCCGGTCGCGCCCTATCTGATCTCGCTGTTCCAGCATCTCGGTGCGTCGCCGACCCCGATCAATTTCGGCGAGGTCTACAGCGCCTTGCAAACCGGGCTGGTCGACGGCCAGGAAAACCCGCTGATCCTGATCGACACCGCCAAGCTCTACGAGGTGCAGAAATATTGCAGCCTCACCAACCATGTCTGGGCGGGGATCCATTATTCCTTCGCCAATTTCGCGTGGAAGCGGCTGCCTCCCGACCTGCAGCAATTGTCTGAGAAGCATTTCAACGAGGCGGCATTGCTCGAACGCGCCGACTGGCAGACGATGACCAAGCAGGAGAAGCAAAAGCTGACCGGCAAGGGAATGGTCTTCAATACGCCGGACACCAAGCCGTTCCAGGCGGTGCTGCGCAAAACCGGGTTCTATGCCGACATGAAGCAGAAATCGGGCGACAAGGCCTGGGCCCTGCTCGAAAAATACGTGGGGAAGCTGACCTGAGCGCGGCCCTCCTCCCGCCGCCGTCGACAGCCGAAAGGGCGCGCGCGTGAGCCATCAGATCGCGGAACGCGCCCAGATCGGCGTGCCGTGGGCGAATGTGCGGCGCACCGCGCAGGTGATCGACCAGATCATCGGCCACGTGACCGAGGCGACCGGCGCGCTGCTGGTATTGGCGGAAGTCGCGATCCTGTTTGCCGGCGTCGTCTCCCGCTATGTGTTCGACCGGCCGCTGATGTGGACCGACGAGCTCGCCACCTTTCTGTTCCTGTGGCTGGCGATGCTGGGCGGGGTTGTGGCATTGCGCCGCGACGGGCACATGCGGCTGACGACATTCGTCGGCTGGTGCTCGCCGGAATGGGGCGGCTGGCTCGGCACCGTCGCCGCGCTCGTCGTCATCGTCTTCGTGCTCGAAATCATCGTGCCGGCGCGGCAGTACCTGACGGTCCAGGAAACGACGCAGCTGATCACGCTGCAGATTTCCGACGGCTACCGGGTGGTCGCGATCCTGGTCGGCGCCGGGCTGATCTCCGCGGTCGCGCTGCTGCGGCTTCTGGAGATGACCACGCCGCGCTGGTTTCTGACCGCGCTGCTGTTGGTCGGCGTGATCGCCGCCGGATTGTGGCTGGCGCAGCCGCTATTGCTGGCGATGGGCTCGGGCAGCCTGATCCTGTTTTTCGTCGTGATTGTCGCCGCCTGCGTGTTCATCGGCGTGCCGATCGCCTTCACCTTCGGCATTGCGACCTTGTCCTATCTGGCGCTGACCACGACGATGCCGCTGGAGATCGTCGTCAACCGCATCGACGACGGCATCTCGAACATGCTGCTGCTCGCGGTGCCGATGTTCGTGTTTCTCGGCCTGCTGATGGAGATGACCGGCATCGCCCGGGTCATGGTGAATTTCCTCGCGGCCCTGGTCGGCCATGCCCGCGGCGGGCTCTCCTATGTGCTGCTTGGCGCGATGTACCTGATCTCGGGCATCTCGGGATCGAAGGCCGCCGACATGGCGGCGGTGGCGCCGATCCTGTTTCCCGAAATGCAGCGGCGCGGCAGCCATCCGGGCGAGCTGGCGTCATTGCTGGCGACATCGAGCGCGATGTCGGAGACGATCCCGCCGAGCCTCGTGCTGATCACGCTCGGCTCGGTGGTGCCGGGCCTGTCGATCGAGGCGCTGTTTACCGGCGGGTTGTTGCCGGCCGCGGTCGCGGCGATTTCGCTGGTGCTGGTGGCATGGTGGCGCTCGCGCCGGACCGACCGCGGCAGCGGCGAGCGCGCCCGCGGCGCCGCGATATTGCGCAGCTTTGCGATCGCCGTGCCGGGCCTCACCCTGCCGTTCGTGATCCGCTTTGCGGTGATCTACGGCGTCGCGACGGCCACCGAAGTATCGACCGTCGGCGTCGTCTACACCGCGATGCTGGGGCTGCTGGTGTACCGCCATTTCGAGTGGCGCCGGCTCTACCCGATCCTGGTCGAGACCGTGTCTCTGACCGGGGCGGTGATGATGATCATCGGCACCGCGACGGCGATGGCCTGGGCCCTGACCCAGAGCGGGTTCTCGCTGTGGCTGGTGTCGGTGATGGCGCATGTGCCGGGCGGCAAAGCCGGGTTTTTCGCGATCACGATCGTCGTGTTCATCATCCTCGGCAGCGTGCTCGAAGGGTTGCCGGCGATCGTGCTGTTCGGGCCGCTGCTGTTCCCGGTCGCCAAGGCGATGGGGGTGCACGAGGTGCACTATGCGATGGTGGTGATCCTGGCGATGGGGGTCGGCCTGTTTGCCCCGCCCTTCGGCGTCGGCTTTTACGGCGCCTGTGCGATCGGCCGGGTCAACCCAGACGACGCGCTGTGGCGCATTTGGCCCTATATCGGCGCGCTCGTCGTTTCGCTGATCATCGTTGCCGCGATCCCGTGGCTGTCGGTCGGTTTCCTGTAGGCGGAAGAGGCGCCGTTCAGGCTTTGGCGGGCGACCAGTTGTAGACTCGGGTCAAGGTTTCGCCCATCAGCGCGGCCCGCTCATTGTCGGACAGGCGGTCGGTGACGCGAAACGCCTCGACCCCTTGCCGGTAGGTCAGCAGTCCGACCGCGCGGGTCCAGTCGGTGCCCCACATGCAGCGGTGGAAGCCGAAGGCGTCGAAGACGCGGGCGAGCGGGTCCCAGATGTCCTTGTAGGGGAACGGCTCGTGCGACAGCGTGCAGGCGCCGCTCACCTTGATCGCCACGTTGTCGTGCGCGGCGAGCGCCAGCACCTTGGGCAGCGCGGCCCAGGGCTGCGGCGGCGCCGGCGGCGCGAACGGCTGCTGCAGCCCGAGATGATCGATTACCAGCCGGGTGTTGGGATTGCGCGCCGCGAGCTGCGCGACTTGTTCGAGCCGCTCCCAGCACGCCAGGTTGACCGCCAGCGAATGCCGCGCGGCGGCGGCGAGGACCCGGTTGATCCCGGGATCGGCGGGATCGGCCGAAACCTTGTCGCGCATCAGGATGCGGACGCCGACCGTGCCCGCGGCGGCGGCCCACTCGGCGATCGTGTCGGCGACGGCGGGATCGTTCGGATCGACCGGCTTGACCAAGGCGAACCGGTCGGGATGCGCGGCATGGACCTCGACGGCATAGCTGGCGTCGTAGCCGTACATCGAAAACGGCGAGACCAGGATCGCGGCGTCGACGCCGACCTCGTCCATCGCCGCCGCCATCTGGTCGCCGGTGACCTCGGCCGGGCCGTGCAACGTGCCGACCCAGGGGCGACCCGGGTGGTTGCGTTCGTAGGCGTGCACCTGAACGTCGATCGTCAGCATGGTTTCCGGCCCTCCGGA
This sequence comes from Alphaproteobacteria bacterium, assembly GCA_030041385.1. GTDB lineage: Bacteria > Pseudomonadota > Alphaproteobacteria > ATCC43930 > CGMCC-115725 > DATARH01. Next base: position 1,750 of record JASHNY010000260.1, on the reverse strand, counting down.
TCGCGCTATCCTGAGCGAAGGATAGCGGGCGCGCCGCTGCGGGACGAATCGAACCGCGGCATGCCAGATGCCCGCCCGCAGCCGCCGGGGTGAGCGGCAACATGGAGGAAGCGATGACGGCAGACGATAGGCCCTCCGCCCGGACCGGAGCGCCCCGGCCATGAGCGTCGCGCGTGACCTCGCCGAGTTTCTCGCGCGCATCCGGTATGAGGAGCTGCCGCCGCAGACCACCGATTACGCGGCGATGCTGATCGCCAGCACGCTGGCCAGCGCCGCGTGCGGGAGGGCGATCTCGTCGTCGGCCATCCTGCGCGACCTTGGCCGCGAGCGCGGCGGCGCGGCGCAGGCTTCGCTGTGGTTCGACGCCGGGCCGAAATTGCCGGCAGCCGAGGCGGCACAGGTCAACGCGGTGATGAGCGACGCCGCCGCCTCCGACGACAGCGACCTGCGCGCGATCGTTCATTGCGGCACGCCGCTGACCGCGACCAGCCTGGCATTGGCCGAGCGCACCGGCGCCAGCGGCCGCGACGTGTTGGCCGCGATCGTCATCGGCTACGAGGCGGCCGGGCGGATCGGCGACCCGATCAGCCCGCAATTCCGCGAGCGCGGGCACCACGGCTGCCTGCTGGCGATCTTTGCCGCCGCGGTCGCGGCCGGGCGGCTGTTGCGGCTCGACCCGCCGGGCCTGGCGCAAACGATCGCGCTGGCGGCCACCTCGATCGGCGGCCTTGCGACCGCGGCCGACACCAGCACCGCGCGCGAATACCATGCCGGGCTGGCGGTGCGCTCAGGCATCGACGCCGCCCTGGCGGCCGCGCGCGGCTTTATCGCCGAGGAACGCATCCTCGAAGCCGAAAAGGGGTTCTTTCGCGTATTCGGCGGCGTCGAGGCGAAGGGCGTCGCCGACGGGCTCGGTGCAGAATGGGACATCGTCACCGACATGGCGGTGAAACTGGTGCCCGGCGGGCATCCCTACCACGCCTTCGCCGAGGCCGCCGCCAACGCCGCGCGCGCCGGCAAGGTCACGCCCGACGAGGTCGAGAGCATCATCGTGTCCCGGCCCGGCCTTAGCCGCCTCGGCGGCCCGCTGCACCCGAAGGACCTGATCGACATGGCGCACAGCCCGGCCTATTTCACCGCCGCCGGGGTCGCCGACCATGAATTCGGCTGGATCCATGCCAGCCCCGCCAAGATCGCCGACCCGGTCATCCACCGGCTGATCGACAGGATTTCGGTCGGGCCGCAACCGACCGAGCATATCTCCCGCTACCGCCAGGGCGCGACGGTGACGATCCATGCCACCGGCGGCCGCAGCTTCAGCAATACCGTCTTTGTGCCGAAGGGCGCCGGCATGCTCGGCATCGCGTGGTCCGACATCGAGGCCAAGTACCGCGCGCTGATGACCAATTCCGGGCTCGGCCCGGCCCGCATTGCGGCCAGCCTGGCGCTGATCCGCGATTTCTCGAACGCCGCCGGGGTCGCGCCGCTGATCGACCAGTTGCGGCCGGAACGCGCCTAGGCAGGCCGGCGAGGCGCGCCGGCAATCGGGACAGGCGAAGCCCCCTGTCGCGCATCCCCGGGCGAACCGGGGACGCAGGAGCAGGCGGCCGGACGTCCTCTACCCGACCTCTTCCTCTTTGACCGGGGTCAGCTCGTAGCGCTGCATGCCGAGCCCGATCACCTCGTTCCAGCCGCTGCTGCGGATGTCGATCTGCACCGCGTCGGGGCCGTAATATTTGAGGTTGATGCC
>JASHNY010000259.1 GCA_030041385.1 Alphaproteobacteria bacterium | reverse complement strand
AATCGTCATGTAATATCTTCTGATAACTGCACATTACGGGTAAACACTCACGATGATGTGTTCGACATATTAGATAGTGAGTCGCATGAATGGGAACCACATCCGGATCACGATCTATGTATTTTAGATATAAGTCTTTCCAGAATACATAAGTTCGTTCACATACCGGAAAATCAGTTCTTAACGAAGGAAATTATGGAGAAACACTTCATCGGACCCGGAGATGGGGTATTTATGGTTGGACGATTTATTACTGTAGAAGGTCAGCAAAAAAATACTCCGTCAGCTAGATTTGGTAATATATCGATGGTGCCGGCAGAAAAAATACCCCATCCAGAAAACTTGTCTGGATATCAAGAGAGTTTTGCTGTCGAAATGCGGTCAATATCTGGATATAGTGGATCGCCAGTCTTTTTCTATAACGACACGCTCGTCGGCCGTCCCAGTCAGCTGCCCCTCGGCCCGAAGCCTCTATGGTTGATCGGCATAGAATGGGGTCGGATACCCCATCGCGAGCCCGTGCGCTTAAAAAGCGGCAAGCCACATCCCGAGGGGCTGTATATATCCCACGACTCGGCCATGAGCGGCGTCGTGCCGGTGTGGCGTCTGCAAGAACTTCTGTATAGCGAGAGGGTCGTAAAGCAGCGAGAGGCGAATATGCGACGGGTCGCGGAACAGCGGGCAAACCAGCCCTTACCGCCAGAACTCAATTCCGCAATGTTAGACGAGCCCGGGAGCTCAGCGCGGAGGAAGCCGCGATTGCCGCCCAAACTCTCGAACAGGCTGATCTGTCGATCGTATTGACCAGGCCCTATCTCGCCGCCGCGGCGGCAATCGCGGTTGAGCTCGATCATCCCGCCTATGACGGCGTCTACCTCGCGGTTGCGGAGGCGCACGGCCTGAAGCTGGTCACGGCCGACGACCGGCTCCTGCGCAAGGCCGGGCAGGGCCGGTTGGCGCCGCACCTCATCGCCCTTGCCGCGGTGGCATGACCAGTTCGACCTTCGGGGATCGGGCGCTAGCGTCCCGTCCCGCCGGCGAATTGCGGTGCCACCTCGGCCATGAACCGGGCCATCTCGTCCTTGACCTGCAGATGCGGCTTGAGCCCGACATTGACGTAGAGAATGACCTCGTCGATGCCGGCCGCCGCGACCTTCTTCAGGGTCTCGACGATCGCGGCGGGGCGGCCGAGCAGCACCGAATTTTCGCTCAAATCCTGCGGCCGCACCTTGCCGAGGCGATCGACGATCTCGACGAAATAGCGGTAGCTCGGCGGCGCGGTGGCAAGGTCCCCGGGAAAGGCGGCAATCGCGCATTCCTGGTAATAGCGGACCTGGCGGGCGCGCGCCGCCGCCTCCTCCGCGGCGTTGTCGGCAAAGTGCAGGAAATAGCTGCACATCAGCCGTCCTGGCGGGTTGCCGTGGCGGCTGCAGGACTCGCGGTACGATGCCGCGACCTGGGCGAGGCCGCCGAACGTCATCGCCGCCGCGAACGGGGCGACGATCAGATTGCAGCCGAGCCGCCCGGCCAATTCGATCGACGGGCGCGAGAACGACGCGACATAGGCGGGGATCGGCCGCTGCACCGGCTGCGGCGTGATCGCCACATCGTCGAAACGGTAGTGCCGGCCGCGATACGACAGCGGGCCATCGCTGGCCCATAGCGCACGGACGATCTCCATCCCTTCGGCGAAGACCGACTGGTTGTCCTCGAACGAGGCGCCGAGCGGCCCGTATTCGCGCCGGTCATAGCCGCGTCCGGCGGCGAAATCGACGCGCCCGCCCGACAACAGGTCGAGCGTCGCCCAGGTCTCGGCAACCCGGATCGGATGGTGCAATGGCAACACCGTCACCGCCGGCGCGAGGCGGATGCGCGTGGTGCGGGCGGCAACCTGGGCCAGCACGAGGTCCGGGCAGGACAAGACGCCAAGCGTCGAGAAGTGGTGCTCGCCGATCCACGCCGAATTGAGCCCGACCTCCTCGGCGTAAACCGCCTCGTCGAGGATGTCGGCGATCAATTGGTTCGCCGAGCGCGCGTTGTCGCGATAGTGATTGTCGCTGAGGGTGAAATAGCCGAACTGCATCGCTACCCCCACAATTGCTGGCTGGCGAGCCGCGCGCCCTCGGCGAGCGCGGCGAACTTGACCCACACGACGCTCGGATGCACCTCGCAGGTCGAGGCGAAGCTGGCAAAGCCGCAATCGGCGCCGGCGATCACATTCTCGCGCCCGACGACCCGGGCAAAGCGGCCGATGCGCTGGGCGATCGCCTCGGGGTGCTCGACGATGTTCGATGAATGGGTGATGACGCCCGGGATCAGTATCTTGCCCTCGGGCAATTTGACCGTCTCCCACACCTGCCATTCGTGCTCGTGGCGCGGGTTGGCGGCCTCGAACGAATAGGCGCCGGCGTCGATCGTGAGGATCAGATCGACGAGGTTCTTCAATTCCATGTCGTGGACGCGCGGGCCGATATTGATGCTGTAGCAGGTGTGGTAGCGGATGCGGTCCGGCGGCAGCCCGCGCAGCGCGTGGTTCAGGATCTCGATGCGCCCGGCCGCCCATCTGCGGCACTCTTCGATGCCCGCCTCCGGGTGCATCACGTAATATGACGCCAACAGCGGATCGTCGATCTGCAACACGAGGCCGGCGTCGATGATCGCGCGGTATTCCTCGCTGAGCGCCTCGGCCAGCGCGACCAGGTAATCCCCCTCGCTGCCGTAGTATTCGTTGCGGTTCCAGTTGGCGAGGTTGGACGGCGACACCGCCGGCATGAACGCCTCGACATGGGGCTGCCCGGCCAATGCGGCTTTGAGATTGGCGATGTCGCGCTGCAGGGCGGCGTGACCCTTGTACGATACCGGGCCGGTGCACACCCAGCGGGTGCGGCCGGTCTGGCCGGCGGCGCCGGGCATCGCCGCAGCCCAGGCGTAGAAGGCGGGAAACGCCTGGTATTCGCGCGACAGGCCCCAGTAATTTGCGGCCTCGACCGTCGGGCTCGGGGTGATCCCGGCGAGCCGCTCGTTGACGTAGGGAATGAAGCCGACCCGCCCTTGCTCGCCATCGCCGACGATATCGATGCCGGATTCGGCCTGGCGTTTGACGACATCGGCGACGGCGCGGGCGACGCGCGCGGCGAAGGCTGCTTCGTCGACCGCCTCGCCTTGCGCCTTTTTGCGGATCAGGGCGGCGAGATCATCCTCCCGCGGCAGGCTGCCGGCGTGGGTGGTCAGAATGCGGTCGGTGCTGCGCTGCATGTGCCCCTCCCTCGTTTGCCGCACAGCGTAGCGCCGAGTGTATGCTGGCGCGATGGAAACCCGGATCGCCGCGGCGGAAAGCGCCGCCGACATCGAGGCGGCGCGCCGGCTGATCGCGGATTATGCCCGCTCATTGCCGTTCAGCCTCGATTTCCAGAATTTTCCCGCCGAGCTTGCGGCATTGCCGCGGCCCTATACGCCGCCGGCCGGCTGCCTGCTCTTGGCCCGGCGCGGCGACGAGGCGATCGGCGTCGTCGCGCTGAAGCCGCTTGCCCCCGGCGTCGCCGAGATCAAGCGGCTCTACCTCGTGCCCGCGGCGCGCCGGCAGGGGCTGGGCCGGGCGCTCATCGAGCGGGCGGTCGAGGAAGCGCGGCGCCGCTTCTACGAGCGGGTTCGGCTCGACAGCCACCGCGCCACGATGATGGCGGCGATGGCGCTCTACCGGCGGCTCGGCTTTGTCGAGATTCCGCCTTACGGCCCCGATTTCGACGGGGCCTTCGCGTTTTTCGAGAAGACGCTCACGCCGCGCCGGGAACCGTGACCGCGATGCCGAGTTCGCCGGCAACACGGACCAGGCGGCGGTCGAGCGTCACCAATGTCGCATCGAGGCGGCGGGCGATCGCCAGGTGCAGCGCGTCGGGAGTGCACAGCATCAGGTCGAAGCGACGGACATAGGCGTAGGCGAGGCGCGCGTCGGCGGCGTGAAGCTCGACCGGCGCGCTCGTCGCGGCGCGCCAGATTTCGAAATCGGAGAGGCACGCATCGGCGCCGGCCCGGGAAATCACCCGCATTCGCACAAGGCGCGACAACCCCGACGCGACCTCGGCTGCGGCAAAATCGCTGACCAGAAGCTCTTCGGTGTTTTCGAGCAGATAAGCCGAAATCAGCGGGCTGTCCGGTTCCTCGACCAGCCGCGGGAGCAGCACGCTGGCATCGAGATAGAGGCTCACTCTTCGTCGGATTCGTAGATCAAATTGAGCAGCTCGACAGAGCTGATGTCGACCTTGGGTCGTGCGCGACGCCGTGCATCCAACCATTCATGGCTGCCGATCGGCGGCGCCGGGCGCTCCCCGGTCGGCTTCAGTTCGACGACCGGCTTGCCGCGGCGGGTGATCACCACCTCCTCGCCGTCGAGCGCCTTGTCGATCAGGCGCGGCAGGTGGTTCTTTGCATCGGCGACGCTGTAGGTGCCCATCGGCGGCTCACGGAAACGATGGCTATCTATATGGCCATCGCTGAGCGGTTGTCGAGCGGCGTGCGGTCAATCGGTCGCCCCCTCACGATCAACGCGGTATCCTCGGGGCCGACGGCAGGGAGACTACCGCGATGCGCTTGTTGATCGCGATGATGAAGCACGAGACCAACACATTTTCGCCGGTGCCGACGCCGCTCGAACGGTTCGGAACCGGGCCGGGGCCGCTTTACGGCGAGGCCGCGATCGCCGCCTATCGCGGCACCGGGTCGGGGCTCGGCGCCTATCTCGACCTCGCCGCGCGGGAGCGGGCGGAGGTGGTATTGCCGATCGCCGCCGGCGCCTCGCCGTCGCGCCCGGTCGAAGATGCCGCGTTCGAGCACATCGCCGGGCAGATCTGCGACGCGGTCGCCAAAGGCGGGTTCGACGGCATCATGCTCGACCTGCACGGCGCGATGGTCACCGAGAGCTGCGAGGACGGCGAGGGCGAGCTGTTGCGCCGCATCCGCGCGCTCGATGCGAAGACGCCGATCGCGGTCGCCTACGACATGCACGCCAACCTCTACCCGGCGATGATCGACAACGCGACGGTGGTGTGCGGCTATCGCACCTATCCGCACATCGACACCTACGACACCGCGCGCCGCGCCGGCGAGATTCTGCTGCGGGCGATGCGCGGCGAGGTGCGGCCGGTGATGGCGTGGGGCAACAACCCGATGCTGCCGCATGTGATGCGGCAGGGCTCCGACGACCATCCGAACCGGGAATTGCAGGCGCGCTGCGCCGCGATCGTCGAGGAAGGGGCGCTGGCGGCGAGCCTGTTCACCGGCTTTCCCCATGCCGACATCGTCAATGCCGGGCTTTCCGCCGTGGTCGCGACCGACGGCGACAGGGCGCTGGCCGAGCGTTTGCGCGACGATCTGCTCGACCGCGCCTGGGTCGAGCGCGACGCCTTCGTCTATCGGCTTGAGCCGCTGCGCGATTCGATCGCCCGCGCCGCCGGCTTGCCGGCGCCCCGACCCGGCGACGGGCCGATCGTGCTGCTCGACCATTACGACAATTGCGCCTCGGGCGGGACGATGGACACGACGATCGTGCTGAAGGCGATCCTCGATGCCGGGCTCGACAACGCCGCCGCCTTTGCGATCTATGACCCCGCAGCGGTGCAACAGGCCATCGCCGCCGGGATCGGCGCCGCGGTGACCTTGTCGGTCGGCGGCAAATTGGCGATGCCGCAGATTCCGGCCGAGAGCCCGCCGCTCACCATCACCGGTCGGGTCAAGACGATTTCGAGCGGCCGCTTCCGCAACAAGGGGCCGATGGGGCGCGGCGTCACGATCGATATGGGGCCGAGCGTCGTCATCGATACCGGCCGGGTCGAGATCGCGCTGATCTCGAACCATGTCGAACCGTCCGACCTCAATTGCCTCCTGTCGCTCGGCATCGACCCGATGCAGAAGCGCTATGTGATGCTGAAAAGCCGCATCCACTGGCGCGCCGGGCTCGGCAACGTGGCGAGCGCGGTCGTCGAATGCGCCGGGGTCGGCGTGTGCACCTCGGATTACGGCCAGCTCACGTTCAGGAATGTGCGCCGGCCGATCTTCCCGCTCGATTTGCCGAACCGGTAATTCTAGGTTAGGGACAGACCGGTTTGGACCTGCCCCCTCTGTCATGCCGGCGAAGGCCGGTATTCATGGCGAACATGAATCCCGGCCTGCACCGGGGTGACATAACGGAAGGGGATCACACGGAGGATATAATGGACGGCATTACCGAATTGTTGGAAATCGACCGCCGGGTCGTCGTCCATCCGCTGCACCATCCCGACGACCACAAGGCCCCGTTCCTGATCGATCGCGGCGAGGGCGCGGAACTGATCGGCGCCGACGGCCGCCGGGTCATCGACGGCCTCAGCGGATTGTGGAACGTCAATATCGGCCACGGGCGCGGCGAACTCGCCGACGCGGCGGCGGCGCAGATGCGCAAGATCGGCTTCGCCTCGGCCTATATCGGCCAGACCAACGAGCCGGCGATCCGCCTTGCCGAGAAGATTGTCGGCCACGCCTATGGCAACAGCTCGGCGGTGTATTTCACCACCGCCGGCGCCGAATCGAACGAAAGCGCGTTCAAGTTCGCGCGCTATTTCTGGAAGGTCCAGGACAAGCCCAACAAGACCAAGATCATCTCGCGCATCCACGCCTATCACGGGGTGACGATGGCGGCGATGAGCGCCACCGGCATGGCCGCCTATCACAAGATGTTCGGCCCGCTGGTGCCCGGCTTCATCCAGGTGCAGCCGCCCTATGCCTATCGCTGGCGGGGCAACGAGGAGCCGGGGCTGGGCGCGGCCGAGGCGGTGGAAAAGGCGATCCTCGCCGAAGGGCCGGACACGGTCGCCGCGGTGATCGCCGAGCCGGTCATGGGCGCCGGCGGGGTCATCGTGCCGCCGCCTTCGTATTTCCCGAAACTGCGCGAAATCTGCGACCGCTACGACGTGTTGCTGATCGCGGACGAGGTCATCACCGGGTTCGGCCGCACCGGGCGCTGGTTCGCGCTCGGCCATTGGGGGGTCGAGCCCGACCTCGTCTCGTTCGCCAAGGGCGTCACCAGCGGCTACCTGCCATTGGGCGGGGTGATCGCGTCGAAGCGGGTGCACCAGGCGATCCAGTCGGCCCCTGCCGACCGCAAATTCATGCATGCGGCGACCTATTCGGGCCACCCGGTATGCTGCGCGGTCGGCGTCGCCAATGTCGGCATCATCGAAAAGGACGGGCTGGTCGAGCGCTCGGCCGCGATGGGCAAGCGGCTGCTCGGCGGGTTGCAGGAGCTGGCGAACCATCCGAATGTCGGCGAGGTGCGCGGGCTCGGCATGATGTGCGCCGTCGAGCTGGTGGCCGACAAGGGCACCAAGGCGCCGGCGATCGGGCTCGGGCCCAAGGTCACGCGCGAGGCGATGGCCCGCGGCCTCTTGCTGCGCATTCGCGCCGGCAGCCCCGACCCGGCGATCGGCGACACGATCTGCCTGGCGCCGCCATTGATGACGCCCGAGGCGACGATCGACCGCATCGTCGCGGTCGTCCGCGATTCGCTCGCCGCCGCGACGGCATAGTCGGGGCTCGGTCGCCTCCCCACCAACTGCAGCGACGGACACGGCGCTAGCCCATGGCGCCCGGCGCCGGCTTGTAAATGGGCGCCAATGGCGTATATTGCCGATGCGGACGAGAGCCGTAACCGTCGCCGAGACCGCGGTGTTTATGCGGCAGGCGGCGGAGGTGTGGAGTGACGAAGAGCGCGGTGCCTTTGTCGATTTCATAGCGCGGAACCCCGAGGCCGGCGATTTGATTCCTGAGACGGGCGGAGTCCGCAAAGTGAGGTGGCGACGGCAGGGCAGCGGCAAGCGCGGCGGCGTGAGGGTGATCTATTTCTTTCACCACATGGATGCGCCGCTTTACCTGCTGATGGTCTACGCCAAGGCTCGCCGCGAGGATTTGTCGCCGGAGGCCAAGCGGGCGGTGCAGGCGCTTGCAGCAAGACTCAAGCGGATGCAAGCCTCGCCGAGGATGAAAGGGTGATGAGCAAGTTTAGCAACGAGCTGATCGAGAGCATGACCGAGGCCTGCGAGCATGCCGAAGGAAAGCGGCAGCCGGTCCGAACCCATGTGGTCGAGGTGCCCGACGTGCGCGCCATCCGCCGTCGGCTGCGCATGTCGCAACATGAATTTGCGCGGGTATACCGCATTCCGCTCGCGACGCTGAAAAACTGGGAGCAAGGACGGCGTCAGCCCGATGCGCCAGCTGCCGCCTATTTGCAGGTCATCGCGAACCGGCCGCGCGAAGCGCGTGAGGCGCTGGCTCTCTAGCACCGGCGCGGAACGTCGCGGCGCCGGCAGCCCCGACCCGGCGATCGGCGACACGATCTGCCTGGCGCCGCCATTGATGACGCCCGAGGCGACGATCGACCGCATCGTCGCGGTCGTCCGCGATTCGCTCGCCGCCGCGACGGCGTAGGTTCGCGCGACAATATTCGCCTAGAAATTAGGCGGCCTCGCTCGCCCGATCGAGTATCGTCACCGGCGCGAAAGCGGGGGTCGAGGGCTGGCGACCGAACGGTTGCCCTCTCGATCCCCGCTTTCGACGGAATGACGAGGTGTGGGGATGACGAACGCTGCGGCGGCGGTCGACGCCGGCAATACCGCCTGGGTGCTGACCGCCTCGGCCCTGGTGCTGTTCATGACCCTGCCCGGGCTGGCGCTGTTCTATGGCGGGCTGGTGCGGGCGCGGAACCTGTTGTCGGTGTTGATGCATTGCTTCGTGATCTGCTGCGTCGTCTCGGTGCTGTGGGTGATTTTCGGCTACAGCCTCACCTTCGGCGCCGGCAATCCGTGGCTCGGCGGCGGCGAGAACCTGCTGCTCGCGCATGTCGGCGGGGCGGTGCTGCCGGGCGGGCTGCCCGAAGGCGCCTTCGTGCTGTTCCAGATGACCTTTGCGGTGATCACGCCGGCCTTGATCGTCGGCGCGTTCGCCGAGCGAGTGTCGTTCCCGTTCCTGATCCTGTTCGCGGTGTTCTGGCTGGTGCTGGTCTACATCCCGGTGGCGCACTGGGTATGGGGACGGGGCTGGCTGTTCCGGCACGGCACGATCGATTTTGCCGGCGGCATCGTCGTCCACACCACGGCCGGGGTGTCGGCGCTGGTCTGCGCGATCCTGGTCGGGCCGCGGCGCGGCTTTCCGGAGAGCCTGATCCCGCCGCATAGCCCGGGGTTGACGATGGCCGGGGCGGGCATGTTGTGGGTCGGCTGGTTCGGCTTCAACGGCGGCAGCGCGCTCGCCGCCGGCGGCACCGCGGCGATGGCGATCCTGGCGACGCATTGCGCGGCCGCGGCGGCGGCGCTGACCTGGATGGCGATCGAGTGGATCAGGGTCGGCAAGCCGACCTCGATCGGCATCGTCACCGGCTCGGTCGCCGGCCTCGCCACGATCACCCCGGCTTCCGGCTTTGTCGGGCCGATCGCCGCGATCGCGATCGGCATTCTCGGCGGGGCGCTGTGCTTTCGCGCCACCGGCTTCGTCAAGCAGCGCCTGCGGATCGACGACACGCTCGACGTGTTCGCCGTGCACGGCGTCGGCGGCATGCTCGGCTCCGTGCTGGTCGCGGTGTTTGCGGCGCGTGCGCTGGGCGGCGTCGGCTACGCCCCGGGCTTCGCCATGACCAGCCAGATCGGGGCGCAAATCCTCGGCGTCGCGGCCGCTGCAATATGGTCGGCGCTGGTCACCTTCGTGCTGGTCCGCGTGCTGGCGGCGGTGGTGCCGTTGCGGATCAGCGCCGAGCAGGAGACCATCGGGCTCGATATCGCGACGCATGGCGAGCGCGCCTACGACCACGGATGAGGAGACAGGCATGGCGACCCGCACGATCGGCATCGTCGTCGACGGCGCCACCGGGCGGCTCGGCACCACCCAGCACCTGAGGGCATTGCTGGCGATCCGCGGCGAAGGCGGGCTGCCCCTTGCCGCCGGCGACCGGCTGGTGCCCGAGCCGGTGCTGCTCGGGCGCAACCCGGAGAAACTGGCGGCGCTGGCGGCGCAGAGCGGCGGCCTGCGCTGGAGCACCGAGCGCGAGGCCTGCCTTGCCGACCCCGCGGTCGAGATCTATTTCGACGCCAATGCGACCGGCGGGCGGGTCGCCCGCGCCATGGCGGCGATCGCCGCCGGCCGCCACGTCTATCTCGAAAAGCCGGTGGCCGAGACGCTCGCCGATGCGCTCGCCCTCGCCCGCGCCGCCCGCGACGCCGGGGTCAAGAACGGGGTCGTGCAGGACAAACTGTTCCTCCCCGGCCTGAGGAAACTGCGCAAGCTCTTCGAGTCGGGGTTTTTTGGCCGGGTCCTGTCGATCCGCCTCGATTTCGGCTGGTGGGTGTTCGACGGCACCCTGTATCCGGCGCAGCGGCCGAGCTGGAACTACCGCAAGGCGACCGGCGGCGGGCTGATCCTCGATATGTTCGCGCACTGGCGCTACGTGTTCGACCGGCTGCTCGGCCCGATTGCGGCGGTGTCGTGCCGCCACATGACCGCCCAGCCCGAGCGTCGCGACGAGGCGGGGCAGCCCTATCGCGTCGACGTCGAAGACCACGCCTTTGCGATCTTCGAGCTGGAGGGCGGCGTGCTCGCGCAGGTCGCCTCGTCCTGGGCCAACCGGGTCAGGCGCGACGACCTGCTGCAGATCCAGGTGGACGGCACCGCCGGCTCGGCCGTGTGCGGGTTGCACCATTGCCATGTGCAGCCGCTGATCGCGACGCCGCGGCCGTTTTTCGATCCCGAGCGGCCGCAGGCGATGGTGTTCGACGAGCAGTGGCAGAAGATGCCGGATCTCGAGCCGTTCCGGAATTCCTACCGCGCCGGGTGGGAATTGTTCCTGCGCCACATTGCCGAAGACGCGCCGTTTCCGTCGCCGCTGATCGAGGGCGCGAAAAGCGTGCAATTGGCCGAGGCCTGCTATTTGAGCGACCGCGAGCGGCGCTGGGTCGGGCTCGAGCCGCTGGTCTTGTAGCGGCCCGGCCGGGCCGGCTTCCCGGCCGTTGCGGCGCCGCCGCCGGTGCGCGCGAAATACAGGTGAACCGCGGTGCCGACCCCCTCGGCGCTTTCGACCCGGGCAAAGCCGCCGAGCCGCTCCATCGCCTCGCGGGCGGCTGTTACCGCGAGGGGCGCGGCGGCCGGATCGTCGTAGATGCGCTCCATCACCGCCTCGGGCAGACCGGGGCCGCTGTCCCGGACCGTGATCCGGGCGAACTCCCCGATCTGCGCACCGGGGGTTTCGGCCGCCGAGCCCTTGTCGAACACGGCGTTGCGGGTGCCGACGACCAGCGTGTCTTCGGGTTTCAGTGCCGTAGAGGCGGCGGCGACCAATTCGCTGACCAGCGCGGCGACGGCCTCGCCGTTGGTGCGGCACGGCCACAATTCGGCGAACAGCGACAGGCGGAAGTCGATTGCCGGCGGCACACGCGCGCGCAGGCCGGGTTCGAGCGCGGTCAGCAGCGCGTTGAGG
>JASHNY010000258.1 GCA_030041385.1 Alphaproteobacteria bacterium | reverse complement strand
GGCGCCGCGCACGCCCTCGTCTTCGGCTACAACCGCCACCAGCTCTGGCACGCCGCCCATGCCTTCCTGTCGATGCCGGCGCGACGGGACAGGTAATCGGCCGAGCGCGTAGCAACCGTCGTCCCGGCGCAGGCCGGGACCACCTGGCCGACGCTGATACAGCGGGACAAATAGGGGTTCGGTAGCGGTGAATGAAGCGTCCTTCGAGACGCGGGCTTCGCCCGCTCCTCAGGATGAGGCAGGTTTTTCAGGGCATTAAGACAAATCCTCATCGTGATCAGGATGAGGATATTTGCTCATATTTATCAATATCGTACCTCATGGTGAGGAGCGGCGCATGGCGCCGCGTCTCGAACCGCGCACAGCGTCTCCGCGCTGACCTGTCTACCGTGCCGGGAACGACAGGAAGCACTTGTCGGAGGCGAGGATGTGCGTCTCCATGTAATCCTGGATCACTGGCTTCCGGTCGAGCGCTTCCATCGCGCCGATCAGGCACATCCAGTTCAGCATCTCGTGCTGGCCGGAGAATTCCATCTCGGCGAGGCTGCGCTTTTTCCAGGTGGCGTAATCGGCGCGGCTGACCGCGTCGAACAGGATGCGGTCGCCCTCGTGGTCGGGCCACAGATAGCCGTTTTTCGGCGACAGGAAGGCGTGCGACCAGCTCGACGAGGCGATCAATGCCACCCGGTACGGTGATTTCGCCAGCACCTCGGCAACCGCGGCGCCGACCTCCATGCAGCGCCACGGATGCGGCGAGGAGGGATCGTCGGTTTCGGTCTCCGGCCGCGGCGGCTGGAACAGATGGGCGAGCCCGCCCTTGGCGTGGATCAAATTGCGGCCGTAGCAATTCACCGCAAACGGCATCACCGGATAGGGAAAGCCCTTCCGGTCCCAATCGAGATAGAGGAACGTGTTGGTAAAGGCGTGCGCCATCGGGTGGTGCAGCGGCTTGTAGGCATAGGCCATGTCGATGCCGGCCTCGATCAGCCCGGTCGCGAGGTATTTCGCCGCGTCGCGATGGCCTTTGAGCTTCAAGGTCCAGTCGCCCGGTTCGTCCCAGCGGTTCGGTTTGCCGCCGTTGCCGTTATGCCAAGGTTTCAGCTCGAACTCGTTGTCGTAGCCGAGCACGCAAAACGCCGGCACCACGTCTTCCCGGAAGTTCTCGTACTGGTCGTCGCCCCACACCAGCACGAAATCCGGGTTGAAATCGTCGAGGATTTTGCGGATCGCGCGGAAATCATTGCCGAAGCGCTCGCCGCAGCGATTGGCCGCCGAGAGACCGTCATCGTTGCCGAGTTCTTCGATCAACTCCTTCGGCCAGTTGCGCGGGTCCTTGCGCTCGGGCGCGACATTGGGCGCTTCGAGCGTGCGCTTGAAAACGCTGGTCAACCCTTCGTTATGCAGGCACAGGGTCGGCCAATGGGTGCAGCCGAGACCGAGAATTTCCGCCATCGTCCTGTTCCTTCCCGGATTGTCATTGCGAGCGGAGCGAAGCAATCCCGTTCCGCAGAATTTCTCGACCGTCGAGATTGCCGCGTCGCTTCGCTCCTCGCAATGACGGCTTCGATCAATACTGCCCTCTCGGCTCGAGGCCGAAAGAGTGCTGGCCGTACATCGTGCCGACCGCGTCCCAATTGAGGCTGACATGGCGCGCCACCGCGTTGGCGTCGCGCCAGGCGCGCTGCACCGGGTTCGACAGGTGCAGGCCGTAGCCGCCGGTCGAGGCGTTTAGCAACTCGACCGCCTGCACCGCCAGCTTCGTGACATAGGCCTGGTTGCGGCGGCAGCGGATGCGGTCGGCGACGGTGATCTCGCCGCCGTCCCGCAATTTCTGGGTCATATTGCGCATGTCGGTGAGGAGGATCAGCTCGGCCGCCTCGACATTGGCCGCCGCTTCGGCATAGCGCAGCTGGATCGTCGCAAACTCGACCATCGGCAACTGCCCGCCGGCGAGCGCGCCGCGGGTCTTGCGCGGCGCCACCATCTCCAGATAGGCGTCGAGCGCGCCGCGCGCCGCGCCGACCGCGGTCGAGGCCAGCATCGATGCGCCGTGGATCAACAGCGGCATCTTGTAGAGCGGGTTCTGGTAATATTTCGCGCCTGGCGTGGTGCCGGCGCGAGCATCCGAAAACATCAGGATACGGTGCGCCGGCACGAACACGTCGCGGGCGACGATGTCCTTGCTGCCGGTGCCGGCCAGCCCGTTGACGAACCAGGTATCGACGATCTCGACATCAGCGATCGGCAACAGGAAAAACGCGCCCTCGTAGGCCTGCCCCGGACCCCGATCTGGGAGCGGCGGCGCACCCGCGGGCTTGATGAAGGCGCCAAGCTTGATCCAGCTCGACCGGTCGCAGCCGCTGGCGAACGACCATTCGCCCGAAAGGCGAAAGCCGCCGGCGACCGGGATCGCCGTGCCGGTCGGGGCGAAGCAGGCGCAGGTGAACGGATCGTCCTCGCCCGACCACAATTCGCGCTGGGCCTCGATCGGGAAATGCGCGATCGAGCGGCCGTTGGAAACGGCCCCGTTGACCGCCCAGCCGGTCGAGGCGCACGCCGCCGAGATCGTCAAGGCGATCTTCAGCGCGACCTCGCCGTCGTATTCGAACCCGCCGAATTCCGCCGGCCGGCAGGTGCGCAGCAGTTCCGCCTCGCGGATGCGCTCGATGATGTGCGGAAAGACGTTGCGGTTCTTTTCGGTCTCTTCCGCCAGCGCGCGGATTTCGGGAACCATCGCCCGCGCCCGCGCGAGGAGCTCGTCGGGGCTCGGAACGGCAAAGCGACGCAGCGCGGCGGTGGGCATCGACGGCTCCCTTCTTCCGCAACCGCGAAAGGATGCGCCGGGATGAGACGCAACTCAATCGGGATTTGTTTGGGGAGTCATGCACTGGCGTGCCCGGAATCCACGAATACCGACCCGTTCAAGCGAGGCGGTACCGTTGCACCGGCTTTTCGCGGACCGTGTTCCGGGGTTCCGGACCTGCCCTCCGGGCATCCCGGAATGACAATCATTTTGCGATTAGAGGTCGCCCTGCTGAGCGGTGAAGATCGAGCCATAGCCGGCGCGGCTCCAATCGGGCGGCACCGGGCACGGGGTCGGGTCGAGGTGCGCGACCGTGGCCGGCGCCCCGCGCACGATCTCGCCGGTATGGCTCGTCGGGCTCGGCGCCGGCATCCAGGCAAACGCGTCGGCCGAGCTGTACACGAACAATGCGACCGGCCGCACTCGGCTGGTGAAATTGGCGCGCGAGGCGTGCAATGTGCGGCAGTTGATCGCGATCACGGTGCCCGCCGGCCCGGTCAAATCCTCGGTGCGGTCGAGCCCGGCCTCGGCCATGTCCTTGTCGCTGACCGCGCCGGTCCAGGCGCCCTTGGCGTCGCGATGGACAAAGATCGGGCCGCGATGGCTGCCCGGGATGCAGGTCAGCGGCCCCTGCTCGGCCGGCACGTCGCATAAATACACGCCGAGCGTCACCGGGCTGTAATTGGTGTGCGGCCAGGCCGGAATGTCCTGGTGCCACTGCACGATCTCGCCGCCGCCCGGCCATTTGTAATTGAGTTTGCTGCTGTGGAACTTGACGTCGGGGCCGACCAGGTCGGCGGCGATGTCGGCCAAGACCGACTCGCTGGCAAAGCGCCAGAAATCGGGATGGCGATCGACCAGCGTGCGCAGCCGGCGGACATGCGGGCGGGCGGGGCGATGCTCGGGGCCGAGGTCGAATTCCTCGTTGGATTTGGCAACCGTGCGGCTCTTGTCGATGAAGGCGGCAGATAACGCATTGAGCCGGTCGAGCCAGGGATCCGGGATCAGCCCGGGCGCGGCGAGATATCCGGTGGCGAAATAGGCCCGGCGCTGCACCTCGCTGAGCACGCGGGCGGGGTGGGCAAGGATGTCTTCGGGGGTCATGGCCTGGCCTCCTTCGCCGCGTCGTCCCAGGCGGCCAGATCGAGAAACGTGCTCTGATAGATGGCTCCGTCCCCGATATCGGTATAGCGGTCGGCGACCAGCATGTTGACCGTGCCGGCGACGGTCTCATTGTCGGGCCGCTGGCCCGGCACCAGCACGATCCCGGGCTGCACCTCGTCGCTGACCCTGAGCACCAGCCCGATTGCCGCCCGCTCGTTGTAAAGCCGCACCTTGTCGCCGTCTGCGAGCCCGCGCCGCGCCGCCTCGTCGGGGTGGACGATGCAGCACGGTTGCCCCTCGCGCCGGCGCAGAAACCCGACCCCGGAATAGGCGGTATGGGCCTGGAAATAGCCAGGCGCGGTCAGCAGCCTCAGCGGCCATCGCGCGCCATCGCGCATTTCCTCGGGATCGGGCTGCCAATCCGGCATTGGCGGCAGCCCCATCGCCGCCATCTGCGGCGAATAGAATTCGAGCCGGCCCGATGGCGTACGGAATTGCTGCCCGCCTTGAGGGGCGATGCGGACCGGTTTTCCCGAGCGCGCCGCGGCCGGATCGAGCGGACCCGCCGCCGTCTTCGCGCCGTGCAACAGCCGCCCGATCAACGCCTCGGTCCCTTCGCGAAACACCGGGTCCGACAGACCAAGTCGCCGCGCCAATTCCTGCGCGACCTGGAAGTTCGACCGCGCCTCGCCTTGCGGTGCGACGGCGGCGGGGGCGGATTGCAGGTAATAGGTGCCGTAGGCGCGGTAGAGATCGGCGGTTTCGAGATAGGTCGTCGCCGGCAGAACGAAATCGGCATAGCGGGCGGTGGCAGTCATGAACGGGTCGTGCACGACCGTGAACAGGTCCTCGCGGGCGAGGCCGGCGCGCACCTTGTTGGCTTCGGGGCAGGTCACCGCGGGGTTGTTGGCAGCGACGAACAGAGCGCGGATCGGCGGGTCGGCGAAGTTTAAGAGGGCGTCGCCGAGGCGAAGATGGTTGACCGTGCGCGTTTCAGCGGGGCCCGACGGCTTGCGGATCGCAGCGTAATCGAGCTCGCACGACGCCGCGGTCATCAATAGCGCGCCGCCGCCGCGCCGGCCGTAAGCGCCGGTGACGCCGGGCAACAGCGCCACCGCGCGCAGGGCTTCGCCGCCGCGCGCGAGCCTGGTCATGCCTTCGCCGATGCGGATGAACGAACGCCGCCCGGCGCCGTAGAGCGCGGCGAATTTCTCGATGTCGGCGGCGGCAAGCCCGGTGATGGCGGCGACGCGCTCGGGTGAAAAGCGCGGCAATACCTCGGCTTCGAGCCGGTCGAACCCGGTCGTGTGCGCGGCGATATAGGCGCGGTCGGCGAGCGCGTCGCGCACCAATATGTGCATGATCCCGAGCGCCAGCGCCGCATCGGTGCCGATGCGCACCGGCAGGTGCCAATCGGCGGCGCGCGCGGTGCGACTCCGGCGCGGGTCGATCACGACAACCTTCACACCGCGCCTGCGCGCAGCCTCGGCCCTGGCCCAGAAATGCACGTTGGTGGCGGCGAGGTCGGCGCCCCACGACACGATCAGGTCGCTGTCGTCGACCGCTTCCGGATCGGCGCCGCCGACCGGCCCGACGGTCAGGTTCCACGCTTCTTCGCAGCAGGTGTCGCACACCGTGCCGGCGGCGAGCCGGCTGGCCCCGAGCGCGTGGAAGAAGCCAAGCAGCAATCCGCGGTTCAATTGGCCCTGATGCGCGCTGTAGGCATAGCCGAGGATCGCGAGCGGCCCGGACTCGGCGATGATCGCCTGCCACCTTGCGGTGATCTCGTCGAGCGCCGCATCCCACGAGACCGGCGCGAACTCGCCTGCGCCTTTCGGCCCGGTGCGGCGCAGCGGGGTCTTGAGCCGGTCGGGCGAGTGCACCAGCTCCATGTCGCGGTTGACCTTGGCGCAGGCGAACCCGGCGGTGAAGCTCTGGTCGGGATCGCCCTGGATGCGCACGACCCGGCCGTCCTCGACCGTCGCCAAGAGCGAGCACATGTCGGGGCAATCATGGGCGCAGACGACGCGGATCGTTTCCATACCGCTTAAATGTCATTGCGCGCGCGGCGAGGCAATCTCGTCGAGCTCGCTTCGTCGCGCCGCCTCTCGCGATGACGGAAAACCCCGCGGCGATGACACCGCGGCAAATCGGGCTATGATCGCCGGTCGCCCGCATGGAGGAACCGATGCCCGATCTGTTGGAAGAAGTCGAAAGCGGCGTTGCCTGGCTGACCCTCAACCGCCCGGAGCGGCTGAACGCGCTGTCGCCGGCGATGACCGAGGCGCTGTCGGAGGCATTGCAGCGTTTTGCCACCGACCATGAGGTTGGGGCGATCGTGATCGCCGGTGCCGGGCGCGGCTGGTGCTCAGGCGGCGACGTGAAGACGATGGAGGCGCGCGGCCGCGACCAGACCATGGAAGACCGCATCGAGGGGCTGCGGCGGTCGCACCAATTGCCGCTATTGATGCGCACCCTGCCCAAGGTGGTCATCGCCGCGATCAACGGGCCGGTCGCCGGCGCCGGATTGGGTCTGGCCCTGGCCTGCGACCTGCGCGTCGCCGGCAAGTCCGCGCGGTTCGGCACCGCCTTTGCCCGCATCGGCTATTCCGGCGATTACGGCGGCACCTGGAGCCTGACGCGCCTCGTCGGCACAGCGAAGGCGCGCGAACTCTATTTCCTTGCCGACGTGATCGACGCCGACACGGCGTTTTCCTACGGCATGGTCAACCGCGTCGTCGCCGACGAAGCCCTGCGCGACGAGGCGATGGCGCTGGCACGGCGGATTGCCGACGGGCCGCGCGTCGCGCTCGGCTACATCAAGAAGAACCTGTTGGCGGCCGAGACCGAGCCGTTCCAGACCGTGCTCGACCTCGAAGCGGCGCACCAGGCACGCTGCGCCTTTACCGAGGACCACAAGGAGGCGGTCGCCGCCTTTGTCGAAAAGCGCAAGCCCGTGTTCAAGGGGCGGTGACGCGATGGCCGGGCTCTATTTCGAGGAGTTCCGCGAGGGCCAGGTGTTCGAGCACGCGCTCACGCGCACCGTGACCGAGATGGACAACGTCTTGTTCACGACGCTGACGATGAACCCGCAGCCTTTGCACCTCGACGCCGAATTCGCCAAGACGACCGAATTCGGCCGGCCGCTGGTCAACAGCATCTTCACGCTCGGCCTCGTGATCGGTATCTCGGTCGGCGATACCACGCTCGGCACCACGGTCGCCAATCTGGGCATGACCGATGTGCGGTTTCCCAAACCGGTGTTCCACGGCGACACGATCCGCGCCCGCACCACAGTCGTCTCTACCCGCAAAAGCCGCTCGCGCAGCGATGCCGGCATCGTCGAGTTCGAGCATGTCGGGTTGAACCAGCACGGCGAGACCGTGGCGATCTGCCGCCGCGCGGCGCTGATGAAGTGCCGGCCGACATAGAGCCGGGGCTGTCATTGCGAGGCGCGCAGCGACGAAGCAATCTCGGCGATGCTGCGCAGCCGGCACGAGATTGCTTCCTCCGGCTCAGAGCCGGGGTCGCAATGACCAGATAAACGGAGTAACCGATGCCGCCACGCTCATTCCTGTTCGTGCCTGCCGACAGCGAGCGCAAATTGGCGCGCGCGCTCGAATCCGGCGCCGATGCGCTGATTCTCGATCTCGAGGATTCGGTGGCGGCGGCGAACCGTCCGACCGCGCGCCGCCAGGCCCGCGCATTTCTCGATGCGCACGGCGGCGATCGCATCGCCCGCTATGTCCGCGTCAACCCGCTGGCGAGCGGGCTCGCGCTCGACGACCTCGCCGCGACGGTCGGCGGCCGGCCGGACGGCATATTGTTGCC
>JASHNY010000257.1 GCA_030041385.1 Alphaproteobacteria bacterium | reverse complement strand
CCAATGCACATCAATCATCGGATCGCGACCGTCCCGGCCGCAGGCGGGCGAGACGCCCGCGTTGCGGTGACGGGTTGCGGGCGATGAACGTCATCCCCGACCGTTCGCCGAAGCCCGAGACGCGGCCCTATCTCGACGCGTTCTCGGGCGCGGCGGGCGAGCCTGACTGGCTGTCGCGCTTTCGCCAGCGGGGCCTCAGCCGCTTCGCCGAACTGGGCTTCCCGAGCCGGCGCAGCGAGGATTGGCGCTATCTCGACCTGCGTGCGCTCGAGCAAAACCCGCTGCTGCCGACGGTGCCGCAGCCGGCCGGCAGCGAGGCCGCGGCGCAATTTGCGGCTCTCGATCTGGCCGGGCCGGCCCATCGCCTGGTGTTCGTCGACGGCCGGTTTGTCCCGGGTCTGTCAAGTACCGACGGGCTGCCGGAAGGCGTCTGGCTCGGCCCGATCTCGGCGGCGATCGACGACCGGCCCGACCTCGTCCGCGCGGCGCTCGGCGGCGTTTCCGATGGTGCCTTCGCCGCCCTCAATGCGGCATTTTTCGCCGGCGGGTTCGTGCTCGATGTCGGTGCGGGCATCGTGCTCGACCGGCGGGTCGAAATCGTTCACCTCGCCTCGGGCGCGGCGGGCGGTTCCTGGCACACGAAAAGCCTTGTGAGGCTCGCCGCAAACAGCCGCGCCACGCTGGTCGAGACCTATGCCGGCCCCGAAACCGGGGGCGATGCCTATTGGCGCAACGATGTCGCCGCGCTGCGCGTGGGCGACGGTGCCTCGCTCGACCGGGTCGTTTGCGTCGAAGAGGGGAAGAACGCGGTGCATCTCGGCGACGCCGCCGTGACCCTCGGCGCCGGCGCGCGGTTCGGCTCGTTTGCGCTGCTGCTCGGCGGGCATACCGTGCGCCGCGAGATCAGGGTCGCCATCGACGGCGAGGATGCGCATTGCCGGCTCGACGGCGCCTTTGTCGTCGGCGGGCGCGACGAGGCCAACGTCGTGACCTTCGTCGATCATCGCGCGCCGGGCGGCGAGACCCGCGAATTGTTCAAGGGCGTCGCTGCCGGCCGCGGCCACGGCGCCTTTCAGGGCCGCATCACCGTCGCCGCCGGGGCGCAGCGCAGTGATGCGCAGCAGATGAGCCGCAACCTGATCGTCGGCCGGCAGGCGGTCATCGACACCAAGCCCGAACTTGAAATTCTCGCCGACGATGTGAAATGCGCCCATGGCGCCAGCGTCGGCGACCTCGACGAGGCGGCGCTGTTCTACCTGCGGGCCCGCGGCATCGGCGCCGAGGAAGCGCGGCGGCTGCTGGTCGAGGGCTTCGTGCGCGAGGCGGTCGAGCGGGTCGCCGATCCGGCATTGCGCGACCGGCTGTGGCGCCGCCTGTCGCGGCGCCTTGCCCTGTTGGAGGCCGAACGATGATCGACGTACGCGCCGTGCGGCGCGAGTTTCCGATCTTTGTCAACAACCCCAATCTCGTCTTCCTCGATTCCGGAGCGAGCGCGCAGAAGCCGCGTGCGGTAATCGACGGCATCGCCGAGTTCTACCGGTCCGACTACGCCAACGTGCATCGCGGCGTCTACCAGCTCAGCGCGCGCTCGACCGATCGGTTCGAGGAGGCGCGGGCGACGGTGCGGGCGTTTCTGAATGCCGCCGACGAGCGCGAGATCGTGTTCGTGCGCGGCGCCACCGAGGCGATCAACCTGGTCGCGCAAAGCTGGGGCGGCGCAGTTCTGCAGGCCGGCGACGAGGTCGTCATCAGCGACCTCGAACACCACTCGAACCTGGTGCCGTGGCAGATCGCCTGCCAGCGCGCCGGCGCACGCCTGCTCGTGGCGCCGACCGATGCGACCGGCGAGTTCGATCTCGGCGCGTTCGAGGCGCTGCTGTCGCCGCGCACCCGAATGGTTGCGGTGACCCATGTGTCGAACGTGACCGGTACGGTATTGCCGGTCGAAAACATCGCGCGGCTGGCGCATCGCCGCGGCGCAATGGTGCTGGTCGACGGCTGCCAGGCGATCCCGCGGATGCCGGTCGACGTGCAGGCGATCGGCTGCGATTTCTATGCCTTTTCAGGGCACAAGGCGTATGGGCCGAGCGGCGTCGGCATCTTGTACGGGCGCTATGACGCGCTCGCGGCAATGCCGCCGTGGCAGACCGGCGGCGGCATGATCACCAGCGTCGCCTATGCCGGCACCGAGTTTCAGGAGCCGCCGCACCGCTTCGAGGCCGGCACCCCCGACATCGCCGGCGCGGTCGGGCTGAAATTGGCGCTCGACTTCATCGAGGGGTTCGGCCGCGAGGCGATCCGCGAGCACGAGGCCGCATTGACCGATTACGGCGTCGATGTGCTCTCGCGCATCCCCGACCTCAACCTGGTCGGCGGCGGTCAGCGCCGGCTGAGCATCCTGTCGTTCAACATCGATGGGGTGCACCCGCACGATGTCGGCACCGTGCTCGACCAGCACGAGGTCGCGGTCAGGGTCGGGCACCATTGCGCGCAGCCCCTGATGGACAAGCTCGGGATCTCCGGCACGGTGCGGGCCTCGCTCGGGATCTACAACGACAAGGCCGATATCGATCGCCTGGCCAAGGCGATCGAAGCGTGCCGGGAGATGTTTCTGCGATGACCGACCTGCGCGAGCTCTACCAGGAGATCATCCTCGATCACGGCCGCCACCCGCGCAATTTCCATGCGCTGGAGCATCCGACCCATCTCGCGAAGGGCTACAACCCGCTGTGCGGCGACCGGGTCACCGTGTACCTCGCGCTCGACGGCGACCGCATCGTCGATGTCAGCTTTGACGGGCGCGGCTGTGCGATCTCGACCGCGGCGGCCTCGCTGATGACAGAGGTGCTGAAGGGCAAAACCGTCGCGGAGGCGCGGGCGCTGTTCGCCCGCTTTCGCGCCGAGGTCACCGGCGGCGAGACGGTCGAATTGCCCGAGGCCCTGTCGGAGGATGCCGAGCGGCTGGAGCCGCTGACCGGGGTCAAGGCGTTCCCGGTGCGGGTTAAATGCGCGACCCTGCCGTGGCATGCATTCGAGGCGGCGCTGAAGGGCGGCCTCGAAGGCGACACGGTCAAGACGGAGTAGGCGAATGGCGGCCGATTACGGCGATCGCGATTATTTCGATTTCAGGCAGCCGCAGCCCGAGGCGAGCGAGCCGGTCGAGCGGCCGGAAGGCGACGACGACCCCGATTTGCTCGACCCGGTGCTCGAAGCGCTGAAGACCGTGCGCGACCCCGAGATCCCGATCAACCTGGTCGACCTCGGCCTGATCTACGAACTCCTGGTCAAGAAAGGCGGCATCGTTTTCGTCGAGATGACGTTGACGACACCGGCCTGTCCGGTCGCGCAAAGCATGCCGGGCGAGGTCGAGGCGGCGATCTCCAGCGTGCCCGGGGTCAACGAGGTGCGGGTCAACCTGGTATGGACGCCGCCCTGGGACCGGGACCGCATGAGCGACGAAGCGAAGCTCGAACTCGGGCTGATGTGAGCGCCGCGCGGAGGCGGGGCTAACGGGGTGTTCGGTCGTTCCGGGATGCCCCCGGCAACAGCCGGGGCAGGCCCGGAAGCCATCTATACCTTGGCTTCTTCCTCTGCCGTGCGGGCCTCGTTCATCGACAACCTGGCATAGGCGACACGGTTGATTTCGGCGCGCGCCTCCGGGTTTTCGGCCATGAACCGCTCGAAATCGCCCTTTCGCAGCACCAGCAGCCGGCAATAGGTCAGGGCGACGACATCGGCACGGCGCGGCTGGCCGGTGACCAGCGCCATCTCGCCGAAGAAATCGCCGCTGCTCAATTGTATCCGGTGGCCGGGCAGCCGGATCTCGACCGTGCCCGAGGCGATGAAGTAGACCGCGTCGGGGCGGTCGCCCTCGCGAATAATGCGCTCGTTCGGCACCGTGAAGCGCGGCCGCAGCAGGCGCTCGACGCGCTCCAGCTGCTCCGCGTCGAGCCCGGCCAGCAGGTCGAGCTGGCCGATCAGCTGCCGCGTCTGCAGCCCCAGGTCGAAACGCGGCCGATGCTTGGCGATCTCGGCCTCGTCCACGTTGCGCCGCAGATCGTCGTAGATTTCGCGGGCGATCAAACCTTCGTCGAACAGCGACTGATAGCGGCCCATCTCGCGGCGCGATGCCGACTGGCGCAGGAACTGGCTTTCCAGCGCCGCGGCGTGGTCGGGATACTGGTGGCGCAGCGCTTCGAGCGCCGCCGTCGTCGCCGCGAGCCGGGTGCTCAGGATCTTTCTCGCCAGGTCGGCAATCCGCTGCCCGAAAATCGGGTTCAGGCGACGGCCGGTAAACCCGATCAGCTCGGTGATCAGCAGCCGGGTGAACAGCAGCACTTCGAACCGCTCGCCGAGACGGTCGGCAAGGAACCGCGCCATGCCGAAGCGCTTGTACAGCTGATACGCGACGCGGAAGGCAAAGCGGAAGGACAATGCCGCCTCGGCCGAGCGCTGATAGCCGAGCCGGCCGTCGGACCGCGCGCCTTCGATCAACGCGTCCGCGTTGCGCAGCAGGAGCTGCACGACGCCGGCATGGGCGGCGCGTTGCGACCACGCGTCCAGCACCAGCGCGCGCTCCTGATTGGCGAGCGCCAGCAGGGCGATCGCCAGCCGCGCCCGTGCCCCGAGCTCGGCTTCGGCACGGTCGCGGGCGGCGGCTTGATGGATCCAGTCCTGGTAGGGGGCAACGGTGGCGGCGACGGCGGCGTCGCCGAGCGAGTATTCCTGCGCAGTCTCCCGCACGGCTTCGCACACCTCCTGGTAGGCGAGGGCGAGCACCTGGTCGCGCAGCATCCGGTCGCGCGGCGACAGCCGGTCGAGACCGAGCAGACGGATGACCGGGCGCAGCGTCGTGCCGCTGACCAGGAGCGTGAACAGCACCAGGCCCGTGGCAAGCACCGCAACAAAGTGCTGCGCTTGCGGCGACAGGGCGGGATTTTCGGTAACCGCCAGCGCCAGCGCCAGGGTCAGCGCCCCCCTCAGCCCGCCCCAGGCGATGGCCAGCTTGTAGGGCGTGCTGATCGGCTGCGTCAGGCTGAAATAGCTGAGCGGCGGCAGCAAGACGAACAGCACCAGGAGCCGCGCGGCGAATGCGGCGCCAATCAGTACCAGCGTCAACACGATATCGTGCAGGTCGGTATCGATCAGCAGCCTGGGCACGATGATCGAGGCCAGAACGAACACCAGCGAGCGGGCCCAGAATGCGATCTGTTCCCACAGATCGCTGAGAAACGCCCAGTTGTACGGCGCGATCCGCCCGCGCCCGAGCGCGCTGACGACGAGGCCCGCGACCAGCACGGTCACGACCCCCGACACGTGGAACGCGCGTTCGCCGGCGATGAAAGCAAGATAGGCGAGCGCCACGGTCAGGCTGGCTTCGGCGAGGCGGTCGCTGCGCACCCACGGAATCACTAGCAGCAACAGACGCCCGGCGACCACCCCGAGCGCCGCGCCGCCGATGAACGAGATCACGAACTCGCGGGCGCCCTCGCCGATATTCGGCTCCCGGCCGGAGCCGATCATGCCCAGCAACACGACGAACAGGGCGATGGCCGCGGCATCGTTGAGCAGCGCCTCGCCTTCGACCAGCCTGGTCAGGCGGGCCGGGGCGCCGACATCGCGAAAGATGGCGATGACCGCTGCCGGATCGGTGGTCGCCACCACGGAGCCAAGCAGCAGGCACACAACCAGCGGAACCCGGGCGATCGGCCACAGCGCCAGACCGATCGCGGCGCTCGTCACCAGCGTCGCGACGACCGCGAGCACCAGGATGGGCGCTGCGTCCTCGAGAATTCGCCGCACGTCGCTGGTAAACCCTGCCTCGAATACCAGCAGCGGCAGAAAGACATAGATGATCGTCTCGGAGGTGACCGGCAAGCCTTCGAAAACGCGGGCCGCCCTGTCGATCTCTGCGCCGAGCGAATTGTGCGATGCGATGCCCGAGGCGGTGCCGATGGCAATGCCGAAGCCGGCAAGCAGAACCGCCGGCGGCACGCGGAGCCGCGCCGCCAGAGGTTGCATCGCGCCGACAATGACCAGAAGCATCGCGATCGCGAGCAGCACAAGGGCGGCGTCGAGCATGTAAAGGCCCGCGAGCAACAGCGACCGTTGTTCCCGCCCGCAGTATGCCTACGCGGCCCGACCGGTGACCATCGAAATCGGATTGCTGACGCTACGCCGGCAACGCCTGCGCCAGATCGGCGATCAGATCGTCGGGGTCCTCGATGCCGACCGACAGGCGCAGCAAGTCGGCCGGAACCGGGGTGCCGGCGCCCTCGATCGAGGCGCGGTGCTCGACCAGGCTCTCGACGCCGCCGAGGGAGGTCGCGCGCTTCCACAATTCGACCCGCGCCGCTGTCGCAATCGCCGCCGCCTCGCCGCCCGCGACGCGGATGCTGAGCATGCCGCCGAACCCGCCGGTCATCTGCCGGGCCGCGGCAGCGTGGCCGGGGTGGCTCGGCAATCCCGGATACAGCACCGCGGCGACGTGCGGATTTTCGGCGAGCGCCTCGGCGATGCGCTGCGCCGAGCGGCAAGCGCGCTCGACCCGGAGATACAGCGTGCGCATGCCGCGCAGCAGGAGGTAGGCTTCGAGACTGCCGAGGATCGCGCCGCCGCTGCTGCGGCCGGCGACGAGCCGCTGCCAGAATTCGTCGTCGCGCGCCGTGGTCAAGCTGCCGGCGATCACGTCGCTGTGGCCGTTCAGATACTTGGTTGCCGAGTGCATGACCAGGTCCGCGCCAAGTTCGATCGGCCGGGTCAATACCGGGCTCGCCGCCGTGCTGTCGACGGCGAGCAGCGCGCCGACGCGATGTGCGATCTCGGCCGTGCCGGCGATGTCGGTGATCGACCACAGCGGGTTGGCCGGGGTCTCGACCCAGACGAGCCGGGTGCGGCCCGGCACGACCGCCGCAGCCAGGGCGTCGAGCGAGGTCGTGTCGACGAAGTCGGCGGCGAGGTGGCCGTCCGCGGCATAGGCCGCAATCCAGCGACGCAGGCTGTGATACATGATCCGCGGCGCCACGACGTGCGCGCCCAAGGGCAGGGCGCGGAACACGGTCGTCGCCGCCGCCATGCCCGAGGCGAACACCAGCGAGGCGGCGCCCCCTTCCAACGCGGTCAGCAAGGCCTGCGGCTGGTCATAGCCGGGATTGTCGGCGCGCGCATAGTTGCGCCCGCGGCGGTATTGGTTGTCGGCGTCGCGGATGTAGGTCGTCGCGGGCTGGATCGGCATCACCACCGCTCCCGTCGTCGGGTCGGTCCAGCCGAGCCCCTGGGCGGCGAGGGTCGCGGGGTGGAACGGCTGATTTCGCATTGCTGGCGCCTCGTGCGGTTTTCTCGATCCTAGCCGATTGACCGCGGCACCGCGCCGGCTTATCCGGTGGGCCATGCCCCGCCAGTGTTTTCTCCTGATGCTGCTTGCCGCGTTCGGCCTGTTCGTCGCGGGCCCGCCGGCGCAGGCGCAGCTTCAGACCTTTCCGACCGCGCAACTGACGATCGCCACCGCGAGCGGGCCGCACGAATTCACCGTCGAGGTGGCGACAACCCCGGCCCAGCAGCAGCAGGGCCTGATGTACCGCCCGCATCTCGCCGCTGATGCCGGGATGCTGTTCGATTTCGGCCACCCGATCATGGCGACGTTCTGGATGAAGAACACGCTGATCCCGCTCGACATGCTGTTCGTCGGCGAGAACGGGCGGATCGTCAACATCCACGAGCGGGCGGTGCCGGAATCGACCGACATCATCGCCTCCACGGCGCCGGTGCGCGCGGTCATCGAGCTGAACGGCGGCACCGCCGACCGGCTGGACATCAAGCCGGGCGACCGGGTGATCTATCCGATTTTCGGCGCAAAGTAAGACCGCGAGCGTCCCGCCCGCACGCGGCCGGGACGGAAGCGGTTCCTGCCGCCTACAGAAAGTCGCGCAACAGGTCGAGAAAGACCTGCAGCCGGTCGTGATGGACCCAGTGCCCGGCCCCCTCGACCGAAACCACGCGGGCGTTCTGGAAATGCCGGATCCGCCCGTCATCCTCGGGGTTCGCGGCCCAGCTTTCCTTGCCGTAGACGAGCAGGGTCGGGCACGAAATCCGGCTCCATAATTCCTCGATATCGGCCTGCGCCATGCCGTAGGGCGAGTCGGCGCGGACGTAATTGTCGAATTTCCACGAATAGGTGCCGTCTTCGTTCTGGTTGACGCCATGCTGGGTCAAATGGCGCGCCTGTTCCGGCGACAGATGCCGGTTGGCCTCCTGCATCCGGGCAAACGCATCCTCGATCGAGGCATAGCGGCGCGGCAGGCGGCCCGAAAGCCCGCGCTGCTCGTCGATCCATTTGCGCATCCGCTCGGCGATCGGCACCGCGGCGCGCTTGGCGGCCTGCCGGGGCGACAGGCCGAGACCCTCGATCGCAACGAGGCGGCGCACCGTCTCAGGGTAGATCCCGGCATAGCGGATCGCGATGTTGCCGCCGAGCGAGTGCGCGACGATGGTGACCGGCGCCAGCTCCTGCTGATGGATCAATTGCGCGAGGTCATAGACATAGCCGGCGGTGGAATAGTTGCCGTCTGGCGACCACTGGCTGTCGCCGTGGCCGCGCAGGTCGGGCGCGAGGATGTGCCAATCGTGGCGCAGCGCGGTCGCCACCCAGTCCCAGTTGCGGCAATGGTCGCGCCCGCCGTGGAGCAGCAGCACAGGCGGCGCGCCGGGATTGCCCCAGTCGACATAATGCAGCCGCAGCCGTTGCGAAAAATAGATCCGCGAGGTCGGGCCGGAGCTTTCGAGGTCAGATCCCGGCATGAAGTTCGCTTGCAAGATGATGAAAAACGACTGGACCCCCGTGCGCCCTGGCCAGCGGCCAAACGGCGTCAAACGGGGGTCCTTTTACGAAGCTTAGCTTCGCACTCGACAACATCCGCCGAGTCAAATCTTGGGCTTCAGGCTCGGTTGCCGATGCCAAGGGGTCGGCAACTGGTAACTGCCAGGTGGTGTCATGCTGGTTACACACCCTCCTGCTGAGTTGACGACACTGAAAACTTGGCACCGTAGCATCCCCTTCGCAAGAGAAAAGACGAGCACGGCGGCAATCCGGCCGTTCCGGCCGGGTTGCCTTGCCGGAGGCGATCCTATGGGCAGAGGCCGGGGTCGGCGGCCTTGCCGTATTCGTGCCACAGGCAGCGGGCGATCTCGATGTTCGAGAGCCTGGTATCGTGCAATATCAGCAGCACCTGCGGGGTATCGACACGGGCGGCGGCGAGGTGAAGCGTGTCGTGAAAGCCGGCGTTGCCGTGGTCGCCGTCGATCGCATAGGCCTTGAGCAGAAAGCGGCGGACAGGGTCGCTCGGCTTGGAGATTTCCGCCGCCGCGACGGCTAGGTACTGCTTGTTGCCGTTATCGGTGGCGAGGATGAACGGGCTGTCGATGTCGAGGCTCTTGTCCGGCGGCAGATCGACGGCGATCGCCAGCAGCGACCAGCCGGCGTAGAGATCGCTGCTGATCCCGGTAATGCGCACCGCGCCTGCCGGGCGGTCGGCGGCCCGCCCGGGACGCAACAGGCGAACGAGGGAGGTGCCGGCGATGCGGTAGCCCATCGCCGGTTCCGGGGCCGGCAGGTGCGGCGTGCCATCGCGCCGTTCGCGCGAGAAGGCAAGCAATCCGCTCTTGGTCGCGGCGTTGTCCTTCGCCAGCGCCTGGAGCGGGACGCCGACCGCGCCGGCAACCTCGGTCGGGGTCACGTCCGACGCGTACAGAAACAGCGCCAGCGCGCGCTCCCGCGGGGGCAGGCCGTCGAGCCAGGCATCGATCTCCGACGACGACAAGTCCTCGGACAAATCGGCCGCTGTCACCGTGCCGGGCGCCCGCGCGGCGGCGTCGGCGGACCGCCTCGGCTCGGCCATCCGCGCCTGCGTCGCCGCCTCGATGTCGCCGATGGCAAGGCCGAGGCGATGGGTGGCGGGGGCGGTGACGATGCGGCTGCAATCCGTGAGCAGGGCGGCAAGGGAATCCTGCACCGCGTTGTCGACCAATGCCGGCGAGAAAACGCCGCGCCGGTAGCCGATCGTGGCGCGGACGGCCAGGCTGATCAGGCCGAACAGCCGGTCCTCCTCATTGGCGCGCAGGTCCTGGGCGCAAAGCCGGTCGAGCAGGACGGCGTCTTGCGGCTCGGTGCCGGCCGCTTCCGGCACTGCCGCCGCCGGGGCGGCCGAGGATGGGGCGGGAGACGCGGGTCCGACGGCGCCGGCGCGGACGGCTCCGCCGGCGCACAACAGCGCGACGGCCGCCGCGACTCCCAGTCGTCCAAGCCGAGCCGTCCCGAACCCGTTCCGCCCGAACAGCATGCGGCACGCTCCTCTCGCCCGGCGCCATTGCAGCCGAAAATCGCTCCCGCCATTACGGGATCGACGGCTCTCCTGCAATCGCGTCGGCGGAATAAGCGCGCCGGACGGTGGGACAGCGGCCTTTCGGGGCTCGCCTTGCCGCGGTCAGGCCCGGCTGGAAGCCGCCATTTCGAGCGGCTGCGATGCCTCGGCGGCAAACCTTGTGCCGATCTCCGTCAGCCTCACCGAGCCGGCAAGCATCGCATCCAGGCACTTGCGGGCGAATCCGGCATTGACCCCGATCGCGTCGCCGAGCGTCTTGGCGCCGAGCATGGCGCTCGCGGCTTCGGCAGCCGCCGCCATCTCCGACCGGGCCGTGGCCGCCAGCTCGTCCGCGACCGCCCCGACGCCGTGGACGAAGGCTGTCCGCGCTGCATCGAACAGCGTGAAGACATCCGGATAGGCGACGGGCGATTTGGCCGTCGGTGCCGGCAGGCGGGGTGCCGCGGCCGCGGCTGAGGTCTCGGCGTCGCCTTGCGGCGCATTCTCGGCTGCCTCGGCAGCTTCGACGATGGCCCGGTTAGGCGGACGCCTCGATCTGTTTTCGCTCATTGCGTCACTCGCTCCATTCAGCCCTGATATTGCAACGCACAATAGCAAGAATAAAATTTAACAAGCATGATTTCAAGACTTATTGTGCATCGCACAATACGCCGCCCCGAGCCGGCGGGGAGGGTTCGCCGGCGCCGCGAAGCAGTCATGCCGGTGCGGCGGTATGCGATAATCGGCACACCGCCGCGCCAGCGCTTTGACAGGGGTGCTGGATTTACTTACCCTGAACACCTTGAGTGCATGATCGGGGGGTCTGCATTCAGCCGGGGTTTTGGGGGACACGGGGGTCGGCGTGCAAATGGCGATGCGGGAGGAAGGATCGGTAGCGATCCCGACAGGGCGCAAGGCGTGGCTTTACAAGGGTGCAATGCTGGCGGTGTTAGCGGCGGTCGCGGTCGTGGGGGCGACGCATGCGGCCCAGGCACGGTACCGCTATCATCACCGCTACGTGGCGGCCCGATCCCCGGTCGAGCACGAGGCCATTCTCCTCGACGCCGATACCGGCCAGGTCCTCAGCGAAAGCAATGCCGATGCGCTGACCTACCCGGCGTCGCTGACCAAGATGATGACGCTGTATCTGACCTTCCAGGCGCTCAACACCGGCAGGCTGCACCTCGACCAGCGGCTCGCGGTGTCCGAGGCGGCCGCCGACAAGGCGCCGACGAAGCTCGGCCTGACCCCGGGCGATGCCGTGTCGGTGCGCAGCCTGATCCTCGGCATCGTCACCAAATCCGCCAATGATGCGGCCGCGGTTCTGGCCGAAGGGCAGGCCGGCAGCGAGGCGGCCTTTGCCGACCGGATGAACCGCGAGGCGCAGGCGCTCGGCATGACGAACACGTTCTACCGGAATGCCTCGGGTCTGCCGGATCCGGAACAGCATACCACGGCCCGCGACGTCGCCCGGCTGGCGCTGGCGCTCTATCACGATTTCCCGAGGGAATACCGCTATTTCTCCGTTCGCTCGTTCGACTTCCGCGGCCGCACGATCGTCGGCCATGACCATCTGCTCGAATGGTATCCCGGCGCCGACGGGATCAAGACCGGCTTCATCAACGCCTCCGGCTTCAATCTGGCAAGCTCGGCGGTGCAGAACGGTCACCGGCTGATCGGCGTCATCATGGGCGGCGCCACGGTGCATTCGCGCGACATGGAAATGGCCGCGATGCTCGACCGCGGCTTTGCCGAGGTCGAGGCGGGCGGGCCCGGACCGGAGCGCGGCGCGCCGGCACCCGTTGTCGTGGCGACCGCCGCGCCAGCGCCGGCACCGGCGGTCTCGCCGGCGCCGCGCTACGCCGCGGAGGCACCGCGCTACACTGCCGAGGCATCGCATGACGCGGTCGAGGAGCCGCACCGGGTCGCCGAAGCGCCGCGCCATGCCAAGCACGACGTAATCGGCAAGCTCGCCGCGGCGGCATTGCATCACCTGACGCCGGTCAGCAAGGCCGAAGCAGCGACGCTGCCGCGCGATTCGCATGTCGAGGCCGACCGCTGGGGCATCCAGATCGGGGCTTTCCACGGCGAGGCTGCGGCGGAACGGGCGGCGCGAGCGGCTTCCCGCCTGCGCGTCACCCGGGGCAAGCCGCAGCAGATCGTGCCGCCGGAGCGGAACGAGCGGAACCGGCTTTACCTTGCCCGCCTGCTGCATTTCACGCCGCGCACCGCGCATGCCGCCTGCCTTGCCTTGCACAAGCGAGGAATCGGCTGCGAGGTCGTGCGCCCCGACGCGGTCAAATACGCCAGCCGCTGACCCTCGCCACGCAGCTTGAACTGCGCCGACGCTGGCGGTTCAGCCCTCGGGCAAGGATAGCCCGCAGGCTGCCAACTCTTCGGCAAGCTGCCGCTTGATCCGTGCGAACCCGGCTTCGCTGGTCGATTCGGCGCGGGCGACGACGATCGCCTGCGTGTTGGAGGCGCGCACCAGCCACCATCCGTCGTCGCTGCGCACGCGGACGCCGTCGATATCGACGATATCGGCGCCGCGCCGTCGCAGCCGCTCGTGGATCTCGTCCACGATCGCGAATTTCCGCGACTCGTCGCACGGCAATCGCAATTCCGGCGTGTTGATGACCCGGGGCAGTTCATCGACGATGTCGGCGAGGCTCTGGGTCGAGCGGCCAAGGATGCCGAGCAGCCGCACAGCAACGTAGATGGCGTCGTCGTAGCCGTAATAGCGGTCGGCGAAGAACACGTGACCGCTCATTTCGCCGGCCAGCGGCGCGCCGGTTTCGGCCAATTTGGCCTTGATCCGGGAATGCCCGGTCGGCGCCATCACCGGCTCGCCGCCGGCGCGGGCAATCTCGTCGAAGAGCACCTGGCTCGCCTTGACGTCGGCCAGGATCGGGGCACCCGGGAGCCGCGCCAGCACATCGCGCGCCAATACGATCATCAGCTGATCGCCCCACAGAATCCGCCCGCGCGCATCGACGACGCCGATACGGTCGCCGTCGCCGTCGAAGGCGATGCCGAGGTCGCAATGGTTTGCCGCGACGGCTTCCTGCAGTTGCACCAGGTTCTCGGGCACGGTCGGGTCCGGATGATGGGCCGGAAAGCGGCCGTCGATCTTGTTGTTGATCAGCACGTGCTCCCCCGGCAGTGTCGGGGTCAGCGCGGTCACCGCGTCGCCGGTCGCGCCGTTGCCCGGGTCCCACGCCACCTTGAGCAGCTTGACGCCGTCGTAATCGTGGGCGATGCGGTCGAGGTAATCGGCGAACACGGTGCGCTCCTCGACCCGCCCGCGCGCGTTCGACGGCCGGCCCAGCGTCAATGCCACGGCTGCGAGCTGCTGGATCGCGTCACCAAAAAACGGCTTGCCCAGCAACACCAGCTTGAAGCCGTTATGGTCGGGCGGGTTGTGCGAGCCGGTCACCATCAGCCCGCCATCGACCCCGAGCGTGGCGGCGGCGAAATACAGCATCGGCGTCGGGCCGAGCCCGATGCGGACGACATCGATGCCGCCTTCGATCAGCCCTTCGACCAGCGCCGCCTCAAGCTCAGGCGAGGTCAGCCTTCCGTCGTAGCCGACGGCGACCCGGCGGCCGCCCGCTTTGGCGACGGTCGCCGCAAAAACGCGCCCGATTGCATGGGCGTCGGCGGCGAACAGCGTCTCGCCGACAACGCCGCGGATATCGTATTCGCGCAGGATCGTGGGGTCGAACCGGTGTGGCATCGTCGTTCCGCAAAAGCCGGGGATCAGAGGTAGGATTGCAGCAGCCGTCGCAGGCCATCGCCGAGCTCGGGATGAGAGAGGCCCAAGGCGATGTTGGCTTCGAGAAAGCCGAGCTTGTCGCCGCAATCGAAGCGCCGCCCGGCCGCGCGCAAGCCGTGAAACGCCTGGCCGTCGGCGATCAGCGCCGCGAGGCCGTCGGTAAGCTGGATTTCGCCGCCGCTGCCCGGCGTCGTTTCTTCGAGCCGGGCGAAGATCTCGGGCTGGATGATGTAGCGGCCGATGATCGTCAACGTCGACGGGGCGTCCGCCGGATCGGGCTTTTCGACGA
The DNA here is from genome assembly GCA_030041385.1 of Alphaproteobacteria bacterium. Lineage (GTDB taxonomy): Bacteria > Pseudomonadota > Alphaproteobacteria > ATCC43930 > CGMCC-115725 > DATARH01. Next base: position 7,945 of record JASHNY010000257.1, on the reverse strand, counting down.
CGCCTTTCGCCCGCGCCAGGCGGCCGTCGTCGGCGACGATGTCGAGCACCCCGTAGCGCCGCGTCTCCTGGCGCGGCACCTCGACGACGGCGACGACGTTGCCGCCGGTCTCGGCATAGACATCGACCATCTGCTTGAGGCACGGCGGCTCGCACACCATCAGGTCATCGACGGGGATGACGGCGAACGGTTCGTCGCCGACCAGGTGGCGCGCACACCATACCGCATGGCCGAGCCCGAGCGGGCGCTGCTGGCGGGTATAGGCGATCTCGCCGGCGGTGGGCAGCCAGGAGTGCATTTCGTCGAGGAGATCGGCCTTGCCGCGCTCGCGCAGCGTGGCCTCGAGCTCGAAGCCGACGTCGAAATAGTCTTCGATCGCACTTTTGGCACGGCCGGTGACGAAATAGAACTCGTCGATCCCGGCCGCCTTCGCTTCCTCGATCGCGTAATGGATCAGCGGCTTGTCGACGACCGTCAGCATCTCTTTCGGCACCGCCTTGGTCGCCGGGAGGATGCGGGTGCCGAGCCCGGCCACCGGAAACACCGCCTTGCGCACGCGCTTGTGCATGTTGCCCCTTTGACTTGAAGAGCGCCGCCCCGCCGGCCGGGTCCGGTCTCGTTCGCCGACCGCCGGACGCGCTGCCGCGGCCGGGCGCGACTGGCGACACCGGCCGCCCGCTTGGTACCATATTCGCCCGGCGGCTCACACGCGGTTAACGCCGCCGGATCACGGTAGTGCCTCACCCGCCGAGCGGCTTGCTAATTCCGTACCAAACCGTCACGTCATGCCGAATCATCGCGAAATTTATGAGGAAACTCATAAGATTGCAGCTTCTATACCGGATCGGGTGCAGGCGGGAAAGGCGGCGGGCGGCTGCGGCGCGTCGGGTAAAAGGAGGATACGCCTATGGAATTCGGCATGTTTCACGAGTTTCCTTCGCTGCCGGGGCGCAGCGATACGGCTGCCATGGACGAGGCGATGGAGCAGGTCGATGCCGCCGAGCGCTGGGGGCTCGACGTGATGTGGCTCGCCGAGTTGCATTTCGACCCGGCGCGCTCGCTGCTGTCGGCGCCGCTGAGCCTGGCGAGCGCGATTGCCGCGCGCACCCGCCGCATGAAGATCGGCATCGCCGTGCAGGTATTGCCGCTGTGCCACCCGCTGCGCCTTGCCGAGGAGGCGGCGACGGTTGACCAGATCAGCCGCGGCCGGCTGATTTTCGGAGTCGGCCGCAGCGGCGTCGTCGGCACCTACGACGCCTACCAGGTGCCCTACAACGAAAGCCGGGAGCGCTTTGCCGAGATTCTCGACATCGTCACGGCAGCCTGGAGCCAGCCGCGGTTTTCCTATGACGGGCGCTTCCACCGTTTCGACGACGTTGCCTGCGTGCCGCACCCCTATCGCGACCGGCTGCCGCCGATCCGGGTCGCCGCCAGCACACCCGACACGTTTCCGGCGATCGGCCGGCTCGGCTATCCGGTCTTTGCCAGCGTGCGTCACGTTACCTGGGCCGACCTGAAGCCGCAGGTGCAAACCTACCGCGACGGCTGGGCAGCGGCGGGGCGCCACGGCCGCGGCGGGGTGTTTGTTTCGGCGCCGATCTACATCGCCGAGACCGAACAGCGCGCCCGCGACGAGGCCCGCGACAGCGTCACCCATTTCTATCGCCAGCAATATGAGCTGGTCGCGGATTCGGCACGGCGGTCGGGTCGCGAGCAGTTCATCCGCCGCGCCGAATATCTGCGTACCCTGACCTACGACGACGTGCTGCGCGGCAACGCCCTGGTCGGCACGCCCGACAGCGTGGCCGCACGGCTCAAGGCATTGCAGGACGAGGTCGGCTTCGACGGCATTCTCGCCGAATTGAACTGCGGCGGCCTCATTCCGCACGACCGCGTGCTCAATGCGCTGCGCCTGTTGTGCGAAGAGGTGAAGCCGCGGTTCCAATAGCCGGCGCAGCCTGCGCATAAGCAACGAGGAAATCCCGGCCCGCGGCACTTTGGCGAAAGGCATGCCGGGTTTGTTGGGTTAGGATTGCGCAAATCAACCGGGGAGGAGAGGGGTGATGCCAGGAGCCTTGAAAAAAGGGGTTTTTGTGTCGCTCGCCGGAGCGGCATTGCTGGTCGTGGGCGCCGCCGTCGGGCCGGCGCAGGCCCAGGCGCCCAAGGGGGAACCGATCAAGATCGGCTTCGGCATGGGGTTGACCGGCGGGCTCGCCTCGGCCGGCAAGGCGGCATTGCTCGGGATGCAGATCTGGGCCGAGGAGACGAACGCCAATGGCGGGCTGCTGGGCCGGCCGGTCAAGCTCGTCTATTACGACGACCAGTCGAACCCGTCGACCGTGCCGGGGATTTTCACCAAGCTGTTGGATGTCGACAAGGTCGATCTGGTTACCGGCGACTACGGTACCAATCTGCTGGCGCCGGCGATGCCGATCATCATCCAGCATCACATGACGTTCTTTGCGTTGTTCGGCCTCGACGTCAACAAGCAGTTCCACTACGACCGCTACTTCTCGATGGTGCCGACCGGCGGGCCCGACCCGAGCGCCGCCTTTTCGACCGGGTTTTTCGAGCTGGCCGCGGCGCAGAACCCGAAGCCCAAGACCTTGGCGATCATCGCCGCCGACGCCGACTTTCCGCATAATGCCGCCGACGGCGCCCGCAAGAATGCAAAGGCGGCGGGGCTGCGGATCGTCTATGACAAGACCTATCCGCCGAGCACGACCGACTTCACCCCGATCATCCGGGCGATCAACGCGGCCAATCCCGACGTCGTGTTCAGCGCTTCCTATCCGCCCGATGCCGTCGGCATGGTCCATGCCGCCAACGAAATCGGCCTGAAGGCGAAATTGTTCGGCGGCGGTCTCGTCGGATTGCAATACGCGACGTTCAAGGAACAGCTCGGTCCGCAGCTCAACGGCATCGTCGACTACGATTTCTGGGAGCCGGCGAAGACCCTGACGTTTCCGGGCGTCGACGACTTCTTGAAGAAGTACCAGGCCAAGGCCGGCGCGGCCGGGGTCGATCCGCTGGGCTTCTATCTGCCGCCGTTCGCCTATGCCAACCTGCAGGTTCTCGCCGCGGCGGTCACCGCCACCAAGAGCCTCGACCAGGGCAAGCTCGCCGCCTGGCTGCGCACCCACACGATCCCGACCATCGTCGGCAACATCAAATACGGGCCCAACGGCGAATGGGCCGAACCGCGGGTGCTTGAGGTGCAGTATCACGGCGTGCAGGACCAAAGCCTCGGCCAGTGGAAGACCGACGAGCGCCAGACCATCCTGTGGCCGAAACAATACGCCACCGGCAAGATGGCCTATCCGTACTCGGCGGCCAAGACGGCGCCGTAGCGGCGCTCGGCAACGGCGGGCGGGTCATTGCGAGAACTCCCGGACGGCCGTTTGGCGGGCGTCCGGGAGCGGCAATCCCGGCGGTCGGACGCTCTCCGGCGCGAGATTGCCGCGCCGCCTCGCGGGCGGCTGGCAATGACGACGCAGATCGAACGGAATGTACGTCAGAACATCACGACGCTGCGGATCGTCTCGCCGCGCTTGAGGGCGGCGAAGCCATCGTTGATGTCGTCGAGGGCGATGCGGCGCGAGATCAACTCGTCGAGCTTCAGCCTTCCGTCGAGATAGGCCCGCGCCAACAGCGGAAAGTCGCGCGCCGGCCGGGCGCCGCCATAGCTCGAACGGCGGATGCGCTTTTCCGCCATCAGCGCGCCCCAGCGGAAGGCGACATCGGTCTCGACATCGGTCTTGCCGAGCCAGATCACCTCGCCGCCCGGTCGCACCGCCTCGACGCTGAGGCGAAACCCGGCCGGGCTGCCGGCGGCTTCGAGCACGACATCGGCACCGCGCCCGCTGGCGCCGTGGCGCTGCGCGGCCGCGACCGCATCGTCACGCCCGGCATTGACCCGCACCGTCGCGCCGAATGCCTCGGCAAGGGCGAGCTTCTTGTCGTCGAGATCGACCGCGACGATCGTGCCGGCGCCGGCGAGCCGCGCGCCCTGCACCGCCGACAATCCGACCGCCCCGCAGCCGATCACCATGACCGTGTCGCCATGGGCGATGCGGGCGATATTGAGCGCGGCGCCGACTCCGGTCATGACCCCGCAGCCAATCAGGCAGCCGCGGTCGAACGGCAATTCCTTGGGCACTACGATCGCCTGCTCGGCCTTGACGATCGCGTATTCGCCGAACGCGCCAAGAAACATCAGCTGCTTGAGGTCGCGGCCGTCGCCAAGGCGGGCGTGATGCCTGCCGTCGAACGAGACCGCCTTCGGCCCCTCGGTCAGATAGGTTTCGCACAGGATCGGCAGGTCGCGGTCGCAATAGAAGCAATGGCCGCAATGCGGGTTCCACGACAGGATCACGTGGTCGCCGACCGAAACCCCTTGTGCCTCCGGCCCGACCTCCTCGACGATCCCCGCCGCCTCGTGGCCGAGCACGATCGGCATCGGATAGCGCAGCCCGCCCTCGATGACTTCGAGATCGGTGTGGCAGAGCCCGGCTGCCTTGATCCGCACCAGCACGTCGTCGTGGCGCAATTCGGCGGCGGTAACGGTTTCGATCTTGAGCGGGGTTTTCGGGGTATGCAACACCGCGGCGCGGTAGGTGAGGGTCATCGGGGCGGCCTAAGTGCGTTGGATGGGTAGTGTGTAGCGAAACTCATCGAAAAAGGATTTTACCACAGAGACACAGAGAGCACGGAGAAGTACTTATTTTCTTCCTCTTTGTCCTCCGTGCATCTGTGCGAATAAATACCTGATGAGTTTCGCTCCGCTCTACCCATCCTACGAAAGTCGTGGAACTAAACCGGCCGCTCGCCCTCGATCGTGACCCGGTGCATGACCCGGCGCTGGCCGTCGTAGTCGTTGATCGCGTTGTGCTGGACGCAGCGGTTGTCCCAGAACGCGATCGAGTTGTTCCGCCAGCGGAAGCGGCAGGTGAATTCGGGCCTCACCGCGTGGCGGTACAGATATTCGAGCAGCGGCGCGCTTTCTTCCGCCGTCATGTCCTTGAAGCGGACCGTGAAGCCGCCGTGGACGTAAAGGCATTTCCGCCCGCTTTCGGGGTGGGTGCGCACGACCGGGTGGTCGATTTCGGCATGGGCCTCCTCGGTGAAGCGGATGCCCATCGAGGTCTTGCCCTCATCGGCGCGGCGCGGGGCGGTAAGGCCGTAGGACCGCCGGGCGCTGTGCACCGCGCGCATGTCGCCGAGCATCGCCTTCATGCCGTCGGACAGCGTTTCATAGGCGAGGTACTGGCTGGCAAACATCGTGTCGCCGCCGGCGTCGGGCACTTCGCGGGCATAGAGGATCGAGCCGAGCGCCGGGCGTTCGAGGTAGCTCACATCGGTGTGCCAGCCGCCGCCGAAATTGCGCATCTCGTACTCTTCCTTACGCACCTCGATGATCTCTTCGTTGTCCATCATGCCGTCGACGAAATCGTGGACCTGCAGCTGGCCGAAGCGGCGGCCGAACGCGAGGTGCTGCGCAGGCGTCATGTGCTGGTCGCGAAAAAAGATCACCTGATGCTCGACCAGCGCGCGGCGTATCTCGGCAATGACCGAATTGTCGAGATCGCGGGACAGATCGACCCCGGAAATCTCGGCGCCGAGTGCGCCGGCGATGCGTGTGACCGTGAGGGGCTGAGCCATCGTGACGTTCTCCGCTGCTGCCGGCGCTATTGTCTCCGCTCTTCGCCCCCGGCGCGCAAGCGCGAATCCGGGGCTGCAACGGTTCGGGCGTCTCGCCGGCTTCACACGGGCGGCGCGGCGGAGTGGGGTTTGACCTTCGCCGTGAGACCTGCCCACAATACGAAGCAGGGCTTACTAACGCGCGCGGAGGGTCGCCGATGATCACGAAGTTCGACAGCCTGTTTGCCGGGCACATCGATATCGAGAATGTCGGCTATGGCGGCGTCCCGGTGAACGACCGGCGCTATTCCAACGAGCGGCTCGCGGGCGTATTCGACAAGGCCGAGGCCATGGCGGTGCTGATGGACCGGCTCGGCTACGACACCTTCTGGATGGCCGAGCATCATTTCCAGCACGAAGGCTACGAGTGCATCCCCAACGTGCTGATGATGGCATTGCACCTGGTGCACCGTACCCGGCAGCTCAAGATCGGCTGCGGCTTCAACATCGCGCCGATGTGGCATCCCTTGCGCCTCGCCGAGGATTACGCAACCGCCGACATTCTGTCGGGCGGGCGCATCACCTTCGGCGTTGGGCGCGGCTACCACACGCGCGAGGTCGAGACCTTCGGCTCGCCGCTGCTGGACCAGGCGGCGAACCGCGAATTGTTCGAGGAACAGGTCGACCTGATTTTCAAGGCGTTCAACAACGAATCGTTCACCCACGAGGGCAAGCACTACACGATCCCGGCGCGGGTGCCCTATCGCGGTTACGATCTGAAGGAATTGACGCTGGTGCCGCGGCCGCTGCGCCTGCCGGTCGAATGCTGGCAGCCGATCCAGGGCGGCACCGGGCGGGCGATGGATTTCATGGCCAAGCACGGCATCCAGGGCCTCGTCGGCGGCGGCTCGGCCGAAGGCGGAGCGATGCACAACGTCGTCGTTGCCTGGCAGGAGGCGCACGCGCGTCGCGGCATCCAGCTTGAACTCGGCGAGCGGCTGTGCTTCGGCTTCCACTTCTTCATCGCCGACAGCCGCGAGGAGGGGATCAAGCAGGCCGGCAAGTACTACGAAGAAAACATGAAGATGTTCGGCGAGTTGCGTCTCGTGCGCGCGCTGACCGACGAGCAGATCGAGATCATGCGCGACCCGAAGCGCGCGCCGACCGCGAAGCTTCCGCGCATCGAGGATGCGATCAAGGCCGGCGGCGTGTTGTGCGGCTCGCCCGAGCAGATCGTCGAGCACCTGAAGATGATCGAGAAGCGCTATCCCGGCCTCGACCGCGTCTCGGTCAGCCTGTCGGTCGGCGTTCCGAAGGCGGTGTGCGTCGAGCAGCTCGAACGCTTCGCGACCGAGGTGATGCCGGCTTTTACCAAAGCCAAGGTGGCCGAGCCGGCGCTGGCGTGAAAGAACCCTTCGGTGTCATTCCGGGGCGCGGCCGAGCCGCGAGCCCGGAACCCATATTCCAGGGCCTTGTGTTCTTGGGTTCCGGGCCTGCCGCGATGCGGCATCCCGGAATGACGGGCTGAGAAACGGCTCGATGACCGCCGGCGCCCTCTCGGGCCGCCGCATTGCCCTGCCCGAGCATCGCGAGCTCGACCGGCTCGCCCGGATGCTCGAAGCCGAGGGCGCGGAGACGGTGCGCTGCCCGCTGTTGGCGATGCGCGATGCGCCCGACCCGGCGCCGGTCATCGCCTGGATCGAGCGGTTCATCGCCGCGCCACCCGACGACCTGGTCCTGCTGACCGGCGAGGGGGTGCGCCGGCTGCACGCATTGGCGGAGCGCAGCGGCAAGGGCCCCGCCTTTGTCGCGGCCTTGCGCGCGGCCCGCAAGGTCGTGCGCGGTCCCAAACCGGGCCAGGCGCTCCGCGAATTGGGCCTCAGGGAGGATGTGCGCGCCGCGGCGCCGACGACCGATGGGGTCATCGCCACCCTGTCGGCCGAGAATCTGCGCGCCCGCCGCGTCGGGGTGCAGCTTTATCCCGATAATCCCAATGCCCGGCTGATCGATTTTCTGCGCGGTGCCGGCGCCGAGCCCGAACCGGTGCTGCCCTATGCCTATGCCTCGGATGCCGACGACCGCCGGGTCGGCGCGCTGATCGACGAGTTGGCTGAGGGCCGCATCGATGTAATCGCCTTTACCAGCTCGCCGCAGATCGAGCGGTTGTTCGAGGTCGCCAAAAGGGCGGGGCGCGAGGACGGGCTGGTCTCTGCCCTGAAGCGCACCAGGCTCGCCGCGATCGGCCCGGTCACCGCCGCGGCGCTGACCCGGCGTGGGCTTGCGGCTGAAATCGTCCCATCCGGCC
>JASHNY010000256.1 GCA_030041385.1 Alphaproteobacteria bacterium | reverse complement strand
AGCTCGAACAGCTCGTCGCCCCGATCGCGCTTTATCCCGATCCGCTGCTTGGCCAGGTGTTGATGGCGTCGACCTATCCGCTCGAAGTGGTGGAGGCGGCGCGCTGGGTCGGCGTTCCGGCCAACCGGGCGCTGTCGGGTGAGGCGCTGACCAACGCCTTGAAGGCGCAGCACTGGGATCCCAGCGTGATGGCGCTGGTGCCGTTCCCGCGCGTGCTCGCGGTCATGAACGAGAAGATCCAGTGGACGGAAGATCTGGGCCGCGCCTTCGTCGCCCAGCAATCTGAGGTGATGGCGGCCGTCCAGGACCTGCGCCATCAGGCGATGGCCGCCGGCAGTCTCAAGATGACGCCGCAATGCCATTGCGTGATCAAGACCGAGGCCGGTGGGATCATCTCGATTCTGCCGGCGGCGCCGCAGCTGGTGTGCGTGCCGGTCTACAACCCGACCGTCGTCTACGGGCGCTGGCCGGTGCCGCTCTATCCGCCCGTCGTGTTCCCGGTGCCGGTCGGCTTCGTGTACGCGCCCGGGGTCTGGATCGGATTCCCGCCGCCGATCCAGGTCGCGATCTTTGGCCCGCTCTGGGGCTGGGGCTGGATCGATTGGCCGCATGGGCACATCATCATCGACGGTCCGCGCTATGCGCTGCTCGGCGTCGGCCATCCGTTCTTCGCCGGCGGCGTCTGGGTGCATGACCCGGCGCACGGCCTCGTGGGCCACGGCGGGTTCGCCGCGGCCCGCGTCGGGTTTGTCGGAGCCGCCGCAGGAGCGGCCGTCGCGCACCACTATGCCGGCGGTCATACGGTGATGCGCGGCGCGGGCCACGATCCGGCCTTCGCCAGGGGTGGCCACGCCGCCCATTCGTTTGCGGGGCACTCGGCCTTCCACGGCGCAAGGACGGGGCATATGGGAGGGCGGTCGTTCCATTCCGCCCATTTCGCCGCGCGCGGCGGCGGGCACGGCGGCAGTGGGCATGGCGGCGGCGGGCACGGCGGCGCGTTTCACCACTGATTCGCCCGCGCGCCGGGCATCGCCCTTCGCGGCGGCTGCCGGTCGGACCCGATGGACATCGACCTCGTTATCTTTGATTGCGACGGGGTGTTGATCGACAGCGAGGTGCTCGCCACGCGGGTCGACGTCGCCTGCCTCGCCGAAGACGGAATCGCGCTGACCGAGCAGGAGATTCTCGACCGCTATGTCGGGATCAGCCTGGCCGGGATGCTCGCCGATCTGGAGCAGCGGTTTGGCCGCGCTCTTGGCGACGATTTCGCTGGGCGCCACGCGCGCCGGCTGACCGCGCTGTTCGAGGCCGAATTGCAGGCGATCCCGGGGGTGGCGGCGGTGCTCGACGGGCTTGGCGGAAAGGTTTGCGTCGCCTCCAGCAGTGCGCCCGCGCGCTTGCGCCATGCGCTCGAAACCGTCGGGCTTTACCGGCGCTTCGAGCCCCACGTGTTCAGCGCGAGCGAGGTCGCGCGCGGCAAGCCGGCGCCCGACCTGTTTCTGTACGCCGCCGCGCGGCTGGGCGCCGAGCCGCGGCGCTGCGTCGTCGTCGAAGACAGCGTCGCCGGAATCGCGGCGGCGGTCGCGGCGCGTATGGTGCCGATCGGGTTTACCGGCGGCAGCCATTGCCGGCCCGGCCATGCGGCGCGATTGACCGGGGCAGGGGCGGCTGTCGTGATCGAGACGATGGCGGCGTTGCCGCCCGCACTCGCGGCGTTGGCGCCATAGTTGCGCCGCAGCGAACTCGCAGGCACACTCGCCGCTCGTCCTGCTGCGGTTGGTGCCATGCGCTCCCTGCTTGTCCTTGCTCTGGTTTCAGCGGCGATCGCCGGGTGCACGCCCTATATCCCGGTCGAGCGCGATTTCGGCACCAGCGGCCTGGCGCCGCCCGCCGACGTCCCGTCCGACTTTGCCGCATTCAACAATTATGATCCGAGCGTTGCCGCGCTCGTTGCAGAGCAGATCTGCGCGACGCCGTACATCCGCACGCAGGAGAAGAGCGTCGGCGCCGCCCCCGGGCGCATGGTCGAGGAAACCGGGCAATGCGCGACGCACGCGCCGCTGGTCGGCAGCGGCGGCCCGCTGCCGCCGTGGAACGAGGACCGCTAGTCTGGCGGATTTGGCGGTCTTGTTCGCGAACGTCGAAGGCTAAGCCGCGGCCTCGGCAGCGGGGGCGATCTCGCCGCGCTCGGTCAGCAGGCGATCGAAATAGGCGATCGTGCGCTGCAGTCCGACCCGCAGGGCGGTATGCGGCTGCCAATCGAGCAGAGCGCGCGCCTGCGAGATGTCCGGGCAGCGCTGGATCGGATCATCGATCGGCAATGGCCGGTGAACGATCTTGGAGCGCGATCCGGTCAGCTCGATAACCAGCTCGGCCAGTTCGGCGACCGAGGTTTCTACCGGGTTGCCGAGGTTCATCGGCCCGGTGATGTCGTCGGGGGCGGCCATCATGCGCATCATGCCGTCGATCAGATCGTCGACATAACAGAAGGCGCGGGTCTGGCTGCCGTCGCCGTATAGCGTGATCGCTTCGCCCTTCAACGCCTGGACGATGAAGTTGGACACGACGCGGCCGTCGTTCGGGTGCATCCGCGGCCCATAGGTATTGAAGATCCGCACCACGCGAATCCGCAGATTGTGCTGGCGGTAGTAGTCGAAGAACAGCGTCTCGGCGCAGCGCTTGCCCTCGTCATAGCAGGCGCGCGGCCCGATCGGGTTGACGTTGCCGCGATAGGATTCGGGCTGCGGATGCAAGGCCGGATCGCCGTAAACCTCGGAGGTGGAGGCCTGCAGGATCTTGGCCTTGAGCCGCTTGGCCAAGCCCAGCATGTTGATCGCGCCGATGACGCTGGTCTTCGTCGTCTGGACCGGGTCGAACTGGTAATGGATCGGCGAGGCAGGGCAGGCGAGGTTGTAGATCTCGTCGGCCTCGATGTAGAGGGGTTCGGTGATGTCGTGCCGCATCGCCTCGAAACGCGGGTCGTCGAGCAGATGCAAGATGTTGTCCCGGCGCCCGGTGAAGTAATTGTCGACGCACAGCACGTCCTGCCCCGCCGCGATCAGGCGCTCGCTCAGGTGCGAGCCGAGAAACCCCGCGCCGCCGGTGATGAGAATGCGCTTCTGGGCGATCGGCATCGGAATATCCTTGCAGGGCTGCGGTGAGGGTTAGGCGATGGCGCGCAAACTGGCCGGGCGTTGGGCGGCCGGCGTGCCGCCGGGACGGCCGATACTGTGATAGGCGAGGCCGGCGGCGGTCATTTCCGCCGGCTCGTAAATGTTGCGCAGGTCGATGACCACCGGCGCCCGCAGCAGGCTCTTGACGCGAGACAGGTCGAGCCCGCGGAACTCGTTCCATTCGGTCAGCAGCACGAGCGCATCGGCGCCGGCCATCGTGTCATAGGCGTCGCTGCGGTAGTCGAGTTCCGGCATCAACGCCCGCGCTTCTTCCATCCCTTCCGGATCGTACGCCCGGATCGTCGCCCCCGCCTCAGACAGCGGCGGCAGGATCGACAGGCTCGGGCTGTCGCGCATGTCGTCGGTGTTGGGCTTGAAGGTGAGGCCGAGCACGGCGAGCGTCTTGCCGGCGACGCCGCCGCAAATCGCGGCGATGCGCTCCGCCATCGCGCGCTTGCGGGCGTCGTTGATGCGCAGCACGGTATCGACGATCGCCAGCGGCGCCGCCGCCTCTTCGGCGGTGCGGACGAGCGCGCGGCAGTCCTTGGGAAAGCAGGAACCGCCGAAGCCGGGCCCGGCATGCAGAAACTTGCGGCCGATGCGCCCGTCGAGCCCGATCCCGCGGGCGACGTCCTGGACGTCGGCGCCCATCGCCTCGCACAGATCGGCCATCTCGTTGATGAAGGTGACCTTGGTGGCGAGAAACGCGTTGGCCGCGTATTTGATCAATTCGGCGGTCTCGAGCGTGGTCAAGACCATCGGCGTCTCGATCAGATACAGCGGCCGGTAGAGCGCGCGCATCACCGCGCGGGCGTGCTCGCTGTCGGTGCCGATGACGACGCGGTCGGGCCGCATGAAATCGGTGATCGCCGAGCCCTCGCGCAGGAACTCCGGGTTGGATGCGACATCGAAACTGCCCGGGGGCAGGCGCAGCCCCAGAATCTTCTCGACCCGCCGGCCGGTGCCGACCGGGACGGTGGATTTGGTCACCACGACCGTGCGCTGTCCGGGGTATTGCGCCAGCGCCCGGCCGATCTCATCGGCGGCGGCGAACACGTAGCTGAGGTCGGCATGGCCGTCGCCGCGCCGCGACGGAGTGCCGACGGCGATGAACACGGCCTCGGCGCCGTCGAGCGCGGCGTTGAGGTCGGTCGTAAAGCTGAGCCGTCCCGCGGCCGCGTTGGCGGCGACGAGTTGGTCGAGCCCGGGTTCGTAGATCGGAATCTCGCCGCGTGCCAGGCGGGCGATCTTGCCGGCGTCGGTGTCGACGCAGGTGACCGACGCGCCGAATTCGGAAAAGCAGGCGCCGGAGACCAGGCCGACATATCCCGTCCCGATCATCGCAATGCGCATGGCCCCGGTTCCTTCCTCCGCTGCAGCGGCCAACCCAGCCGAGAACGCGCGATGCCGCCGCTTATTCCGACGATTTCATCCGCGGCGTCCTGACGCACCCCTGTGCGTGCAATTGCGCCGGGGAACACAACATACCGGTCCACCGTTGTGGTCGCGTCCTGCCTTCCGGAGCCCGCATGCCTCAATCGATCCTCGTCACCGGCGGCGCCGGCTATGTCGGCAGCCATGCCTGCAAGGCGCTGGCCCACGCCGGTTATACTCCGGTGGTCTACGACAATCTTTCGCGCGGGCATCGCGAGGCGGTGCGCTGGGGGCCGCTGGTCGAAGGCGACCTCGCCGACCGGGCAACGCTGGTCGCCGCGATCCGGGAGTATGCGGCCACCGCCATAATGCATTTTGCCGCGTTTGCCTATGTCGGCGAATCGGTTGCGGACCCCGAATTATATTATCGCAACAATGTTGGGGGGACACTCTCGTTATTGGCCGCAATGCGGGAAGCGGGAATCGACACGATCGTCTTTTCCTCGACCTGCGCAGTCTATGGAACGCCGGACGAAATACCGATGCGCGAGACGGCTGCGCTGCGCCCGGTCAATCCTTACGGCGAGACGAAACTGGCCATCGAGCGTGCCTTGCACTGGTACGACGGCGCCTATGGCATGCGCTATGCCGCGCTGCGCTACTTCAACGCCGCCGGCGCCGACCCCGACGGCGAGATCGGCGAGACGCACGAGCCGGAAACGCATCTGATCCCGCTGGCGATCCGCGCCGCGCTCGGCCAGGCCGGAGCGATCGACATTTTCGGCACCGATTATCCCACCGCCGACGGCACTGCGGTGCGCGATTATGTTCATGTCGCCGATCTTGCCGATGCGCATGTCCGCGCTCTCGCCTACCTCGCCGGCGGCGGCGCCAGCGCCGCGATCAATCTCGGCACCGGCAGCGGCAATTCGGTGCAGGAGGTGCTCGACGCGACCCAGCGGGTCGGCGGCCGTCCGGTGCCGCAGCGCCGCGCACCGCGCCGC
>JASHNY010000255.1 GCA_030041385.1 Alphaproteobacteria bacterium | reverse complement strand
GGCGCGCCGGGTGCAGCTTGCGATGCGGCCTTTTGGATCACCTGCATCGCCGCTGCGTAACCGGCGGCGAACGCCTCGTTCCGGATCGCCTCGATCTGGTCCTGCAATTGAGTCAAAGCGGATTTTGCCATGGTTTTTGGCCTCCCGAATTTTATCACCCATTGTTGTCGAATTTTACAATCATGACAATAGATTGTACATGCGGATTGCCTCAGCCTGTCACTCCAGTTTTTCGCGCGGCGGCCGGGTCTCGCTGACCAGATCGCGCAGGTGCGGCTTGCCCGGAAGCGGGTCGAGCGTCATCACCCGTTCTGCGGAAAGCGGTGTCATGCAGGCATAGGCGACGCTGCCGTCGATCGCGATCGTGCACTCCTTGCAGACATTGGCGTTGATGCAGCTGTAACGGATCGTCAGCGACGGGTCGCGGTGGGTCCGCAACCAGATCAACCCGTCGAGCACGGTGGCGCCGTCATCGAACGGCACCGCGAACTCGTCGTAATGCACTGCCGGGTCACCGGCAGAGCCGCGGCGCACGCGCAGGCGGGCGGTTCGCACCGTCACCGCTCGAGCCCGGCAGATATCGTGCCGTCCCTGGCCATCCGCACGACCCGGCCGCGGCCCCAGGCGCGGTCGGTCTCGGGGAAATCCTCGCGCTGGTGGGCGCCGCGGCTTTCCCGGCGCGCCAGGGCGGCGGCCGTGACCGCCTCGGCGGCGATGAGGCCGGCGCGCAATTCGAACCAGTCGGCAAGGCTCGGGTTGCACGCGCGCCCGGCGACGATCGCCAGGTCCGGCAGTTCCGCACGCATCGCCCGCAACCGCGTCAGTGCCCGTTCAAGCCCGGCGGCATGGCGGAACGGGCCGACCTCGGCCTGCATCAGGCCGCGCAATTCGTCGAGCCGCGCGGCCGGGCTCGCCACGCCGTCACGGCCGTCGGCCAGCCGGCGGATTTGCGCGACCGCCTCTGCCCCGGCCCCTTGCGGCCAAGCCGCTGCGCTGCGTCGTCCGGCATGGATCGCGGCGAAGCGTCCGGCGCGCTCGCCGAACACCAGCGCCTCGGGGATGGCGTTGCCGGAAAGCCGGTTGGCGCCGTTAGCGCCGCCCGCCGCTTCGCCGGCGGCGAAAAGCCCGGGCACCCGGCTCGCCATGCGCTCGTCGATCCTGACCCCGCCCATGTGGTAATGCGCGATCGGCGACACCTCGACCGGCGCGCGGGCGAGGTCGATGCCGTGGCGGGCGAGCCGGAGGATGACCGGGCCGAACGCGGCGTCGAGCGCGGCGCGCGGCACATGCTCGAACGACAGGTAGACGCCGCCATGCGGCGAGCCGCGGCCGGCCTCGACCTCCTTGGTGATCGCATAGGTGGCCAGGTCGCGCGGCGTCGTATAGGCGCCCGCCTCGTCGCTGCCGTAGGCGGCGAGGAATTCGTTTCCGGCGCCATTGAGCAGGCGGCCGCCGAGCTTGTAGCGGAACGGGTCCCACATGATCGGGTCCATGCCGACAAGGCGCGGCGCCAGGTGCCCGATCGGAAAGAACTGCACGAACTCCATATCGACCAGCTCGGCGCCGGCGGCCAATGCCAGCGCATAGCCGTCGCCGCCCATATTGGCCGAGGCGCTGCTGCGCCGATAGATACGAGTGAGCCCGCCGGCGGCGATGACCGTGGCCTTGGCCGCGATCGTCACCGGCTCGCCCGCAGCCAGATCGAGCGCGACCGCACCGGCCGCCTCGCCATCGGCAGTGACGAGATCGGTGACGGCCAGGTTGCTGACGCGCCGGATTGTGGCGATGCGCCCCACCTGCCGCCGGAGCGTCGCGGCCACCGCCGGGCCGGTGTTGAGGAAATCGACATAGCAGCAGCGCGGCCGCGAGTGGCCGGGCGCGATCACCTGCGCGATCCGCCCGTCGTCGCGGCAGGCCCAGCCGACCCGCCATTCCGCCATCTCGCGGATGCGGGCCGGTGCATCCTCGCACAGCGCGGCGGCGAGGGTTTCATCGCACAGGCCGCGACCGGCCGCCAGCGTATCGGCGAGGTGCAATTCGGGGTCGTCGGGGCTTTCCGCGGCCAGCGCCGCGGCGACCGTCATCTGCGCCATCACGGTCGCGCCGCCGCGCCCGACGAGGCTCTTGTCGACCAGCAACACGCGCTCCGCCCCGTTGCGGACGGCGGCGAGGGCGGCATACATGCCGGCGCCGCCGGCGCCGACAATCAGGATGTCGGTGTCGAGGTGGGTCACCCGCCGCCCTTGGCGCCGTGCGCCAGGATCGCGACGATCGGCACGGCAAATCCATCCCCGCGGCGATACGGCAGCGCGGCGCGCTCGACCGCGGCGACGATCGCCGGCAATGCGGTCGCGGGCTGCGCCTCGATCAGCGCCGCCGTGCGCACCGTGCCCTGGCGCAGCGACCCGACGAGATCGCCGGGAGCTGTCAGCCGCCACTCGCGCAGCTCGCGACCGGCCGCGCAGGCAGCGAACCCGGCGGCTTCGAGAATGGCCAGCGCCGCCTCGGGACGGCCGAGATCGCCGCCCGAGGGTGGTGTTTTGGCGGCGCGCGGATCGCCGTGCGCCGCGATCGCGTCGAACAACAGCCGCCAGGCGACGTTTTCCGCCGGGATCGCCCACGCGGTGAAGGCAAAAATTCCGCCGCGCCGCAGGACCCGCCATGCCGCGGCCGCGGCGCGCTCGGGGCGGGCGAAATGGTGCACGCCGAAATTCGCTATGACCGCGTCGAACGATGTGTCGGGATAGGGCAAGTCCTCGGCGTCGCCCTCGTCGAAGCGCAGCGCGGGATGGGCGGTCCGCGCCTCGCGCAGCATCGCCGCCGAGAAATCGCGGCCGACAGCGACCGCACCGCGCCCGGCCGCGGCGGCGGTCGCCAACCCGGTGCCGCAGGCGAGGTCGAGCACCCGGGTGCCGACGCCGACCCGCGCTGCGTCAAGCAGCGCCGCGACGAAGCCGCCGCTGGCATGGGCGAACGTGGCGGCGTAGCGGGGGGCGGCACGCTCCCACCCGCGGTGCTCGAACGCGCGGATCGTTTCCGGGTCGAAGCTCATTCCACCTTCGCCATGCGCAGCGCTGCGCCGCAACCGGCGGAACCGATACTACGACATCTCACGCGGCGGAAAGCGATCCGAAATCCGCCCGACCGTGCGGCGACGCCGGCCGGCGCTCAGGCGGCGCGGCAATACGCCTCGATCCGATAGCCGTCGGGGTCGATGACAAAGGCCGCGTAGTAGTCGGGCGCATAGGCGGTGCGCAGCCCGGGCGCACCGTTGTCGCGGCCGCCGGTGCGCAAGGCCGCCGCGTGAAATGCCGCGACGGCGTCGCGGTCAGGCGCGGCAAGACAGAAATGCAGGTTGGAGCCGTCATCCGCCGGCACCGGCCGCGCGGCAGCGCCGATCCACAGACCGACGGCATCGGCGCCGTAGCCGAGCGAGCCTGCGTCTTCGCTCAGGCATTTGTAGCCGAGAGGCGCCAGCGCGGCGTCGTAGAATCGTTTGGTGCGGGCGAGATCGGAAACTCCGATCGAGACGTGATCGAACATTGTACCCTCCCACTTACCCAGGAATGCATCTATCTAACTATGATGATGGTTATGTATCTCACACCTGGCCGGAGCCGGTCAACCCTGTTGGGAGTTAGAATCCCCGAACGGCGGCAGCGATGACCGCGCGCCATGGGACGGTCGGGGCCATCGCCCGCGACCTGTGCCTCAGCTACGCCAATACGCGGTATTGGCGCGGCACCGACCCGCCCACCGAGTCTTTGACGAGCGTGGCCGATCTGCTGCGCTGGCTGGGCGGTGCCGCGGGTTACGACACCGAGACCATCGCTGCCGCCGAGCGATGGGGTGGCGAGGATCCGCAGGCGGCAGCGCGGCTGTTTGCCGAGGCGCTCGCGATCCGGGAGGTCGTCTATCGCCTGTTCAGCGCGGTCGCCTCGGGGCGCCCGGTCGGCGAGGATGACATCCGCGCGCTGAACCGCGCCCTCGACGCCGCGCCGGAGCGCTCGCAGATCGTGCCGACGGATGGCGGCCTCGCCTGGCAGATCGGCTATGACGCGCCGACCGCCCCGTTGCTGCTGGCGCCGGTGCTGTGGTCGGCGGCGGACCTGATCGTCGGCGGGAAGAATGACCGGCTCAGGCAATGCGCCAACGACAAATGCCTGTGGCTGTTTCTCGACGACAGCAAAAGCGCGACGCGGCGCTGGTGCGACATGAAATCCTGCGGCAACCGCCTCAAGGCGCGCCGGCACTATCTGAAGACGAAGCAGGGTCGCGGTGTGAAACCGGCCGTTTAGTGCGGTGTCCGGGCATGACGAAGGGTAAAGGTGTTTCAACATAAACAGGCCGCGCTGATGGGTTCAGTCGTCCGCTAGGCTGCTGCGGCGGTCGCTTTGCGAAGCTGCCGGGCCAAGCCGGGAAGCACGGTGCGATTGCGCCGCATGATAAAAGCTGGACGCGGCAGGGCATCTCTGGGCAATCTCCCGCGCCCCCAGGGGTGGACATGCCGCCGGGGTGGATCACCGCCAGCCGAGGCGAAGCCGCTTCACCAATGCCCGACGCTGCCGAGCCGCAAAGCGCCCCTGCGCCGACGCTGTCGCGAAACCTGACGGTTGCCGCGCTGGGGGTGGTGTATGGCGATATCGGCACCTCGCCGCTCTATACGGTCAAGCAATGCTTCGACGGCGCCCATTCGGTCTCTGACCTGCGGGTCTATGGCGTCTTGTCGCTGATCGCCTGGGCGCTGACCCTCGTCGTCACAATCAAGTACGTCATCGTCTTGATGCGGGCCGACAACCGCGGTGAAGGCGGGATCTTCGCGCTGATGGTGCTGGCCTTGCGGGCGACGTTCGGCCATCCCAACCGCTGGGTGTTGTGGGCCGGCCTGTTCGGCGCCGCGCTGTTCTACGGCGACGGGGTGCTGACCCCGGCGATCTCGGTGCTCAGCGCGGTCGAGGGGCTCAAGGTCAAGACCCCGGCGCTGGAACCTTACGTCATTCCGCTGACCCTGCTGTTACTGGTCATTCTGTTCATTGCGCAGCGCCGGGGCACGGGCCGGGTCGGCGGGCTGTTCGGCCCGATTCTGATCCTCTGGTTCACCGTGATCGGCGTGCTCGGCCTATTGGAGATCGCGCGCTATCCGACGATCTTGTGGGCGCTCGATCCGCAATTCGGGATCGACTTGATCCGCCGCGACCCGGGCGCGGGGTTTGTCTTGCTCGGCTCGGTCGTGCTCGCGGTCACCGGGGCGGAGGCGCTGTACGCCGATATGGGCCATTTCGGCCGCGGCCCCATTCGCGGCGCCTGGATGCGCTTTGTCTTTCCGTGCCTCCTGCTCAACTATTTCGGCCAGGGCGCCCTGCTGCTCGGCCATCCCCACGCGGTCGAAAACCCGTTCTACCGCCTCGCGCCCGACTGGGCGGTGTTGCCGCTGGTCGTGCTCGCCTCGACGGCGACGGTGATCGCGTCGCAGGCGGTGATCTCCGGCGCGTTCTCGCTGACCCACCAGGCGGTGCAGCTCGGCTATCTGCCGCGCATGCAGGTGCGCCACACGTCGGAGCACGAGATCGGCCAGGTCTATGTGCCGGGCATCAACATGATGCTGCTGGTCGTCGTGGCGACGACGGTGATCGGCTTCCGCTCGTCGGATGCGCTCGGCTCGGCCTACGGCATCGCGGTCACCGGCACGATGACGGTGACGACGATCCTGGCGTTCATCTATCTGCGCATCGGCAAGGGCTGGAAATTGTGGCAGCTGCTGCCGCTGTTCGCGATCTTTTTGACCGTCGATCTGTCGTTTTTCGGCGCCAACCTGCTCAAAATCTACGAGGGCGGGTGGTATCCGCTGGCGATCGCCGTCGCCGTCTTCACGGCGATGATGGCGTGGATGTGGGGTCGCGGTCGGGTGGCGGCGCAGCGTGCCGCCGGCGGCATGCCGCTCGACATGCTGATCGCCAATTTGCGCCCCGACCAGCCGGTGCGGGTGCCGGGGACCGCGGTCTACATGACCGCGCGGGTCGACAACGTGCCGGCGGCGCTATTGCACAACATGAAGCACAACAAGGTATTGCATGAGCGCAACGTGCTGATGACGGTGCGGACCATCGACGTGCCGCGGGTGTCCGAGGCGGAACGCATCGAAATCCAGCATTTCGCCGGCAATTTCCATACCGTCGTGATCCGCTACGGGTTTCTCGAAGAGCCCGATATCCCGCGCGCGCTGGCGCTGTGCCGGGTCGGCGGCTTTCGCTTCAACCTGATGGAGACCTCGTTTTTCGTCGGCCGCGACAAGATCGTCTCGAAACGCCGCGGCGGCCTCGTCACCCCGGTGAACAAATTGTTCATCTTCCTGTCGAACCTGGCGCTCGACGCGACCGAGTTCTTCCGCATTCCGACCAACCGCATCGTCGAACTGGGCGGCCAGACCGAGATCTGAGCGCGCAACGGCCGTTGCCCGCACCGCCCTTCGGGCACCCTCTCCCGCAATGCGGGAGAGGGAAGGGAGCCAAGGACGGGAAGGGTGAGGGTCAGTGGATGTCTTCCTGCTCCCGGAAGGCCTGGCGCAGCCGGTCGATCGAAAAGCCCGGCTGCTTCGATGCCTCGATGATGACCCGCTCGCGCCGCGACAACAGATCGACCGCCGCCGGGATCTTGTCCACCGCATCGTGCGGCACCACGACGGCGCCGTGGCGG
Organism: Alphaproteobacteria bacterium; assembly: GCA_030041385.1. Taxonomy (GTDB): domain Bacteria; phylum Pseudomonadota; class Alphaproteobacteria; order ATCC43930; family CGMCC-115725; genus DATARH01. The sequence goes on along the minus strand of JASHNY010000255.1, from coordinate 212 downwards.
TCGGCATGAATCACATCGTTGGGCGACACCACCATGCCGAACACGCTGACCGTGCCGCCGAATTCGACGAGATGGACATGGGCGTGCGACGGCATGATCGAGCCGGCGAGCACCAGGAAATTCGGCGCCATCGCGTCGAGATCGCGCACCGAGCCGTCGGTGATGACGCCGGCGCAGCCGAGCCCGGCATGCACATGGGTCTGCACCTCGCC
>JASHNY010000079.1 GCA_030041385.1 Alphaproteobacteria bacterium | reverse complement strand
GCAACGGCTTATAGTACTCGACGATCGGCGCGGTCAGCCGCGCCGGGCCGAAGGCCTCGCCCCAGCCGCTGTTGCCGTCCTCGCCGACGATCTCGACGAGGCAGGCGCCGCGGCGCTCGTACCACGCTTGCGAATAGGCGAAAGGCTCGGCGAGCGCGGCGTCGAGCACATAGGTCCTGACGTCGCGTATCTTCATCATGGCGCCAGCCGATCGAGCGCGTCGAACAGCTCGCTCAAGTCGCCGACATCAAACACCGTGAGGCGGATCGTCATCGTCGCTCGTTGTCGTAGACGAGGCCGATCAGCAGCATCTCGACGCGAATGCCGTCGCTCGACAACGGCATCAACAGCGCCTCGTAACGCTGCGGGCGGTCGTCGAGCATGCGGTCGGCGAGCACATGCAGCGGCTCGCCGGTTCTCGCCACTTTGCGAAAGCTCCGGGTGGCCAACTCGCGGAATTCCGGCAGCGGCATCTCGTCGAGCATCCTGCCGGTCAAATCATACCCGGCATATCGCGTCAATGTCGTGCCGTGCAGGCGGATGCGAAAGCGCGGCGGGGTTTCCGGCAATACCTCGGCGAGGATCACATTGCCCAGCGCAAACGGCATCTCGACCGGGTCGAGGTCGGCGCGCGCGGGCATCGCCCGCTCGCCGCGCTTCGCAGCCCAGTAGTCGTAAAGGCGCCGCAGCCGTGGATTGACGATATCGGGCATGTCGCATTCGTACCCGCCGCCGGCTCGGCGCCCACCAAACGCCGCTACTCGGCGGCCTGCAAGGGGCGGCGCCTGCCACGCAATTCGGCGACGCGTGCCTGGGTATAGAGGTCGGTCCAGTTCGACAAGGCGAAATCGGTAACCCGACGCGGATCGTAGGGTCGATCCTCGATCTTCATCTCTCGCCCGGCAAGATAAACCGCGCGCAGGCGGCGGCGATCCTGCAGGATGCCGATGTCCTTGAGCGGCGAGCCGTCCCACGCGGTGAAATCCGCGAGCCGCCCCGCCTCCAACACCCCGATCCTGTCGCCGCCGCACATGAAGCGCGCATTGACCTCGGTCGCCGCGCGCAATGCCGCCGCCGGGGAAAAGCCGAGATCGTCGACGAACAGTTCGAGTTCGCGCGCATGCCATTCGCCATAAGGGGTGACGGCAAAGCCGCTGTCGGTGCCGGTCAGGAACGGGATGCCGGCCTTGACGGCCTTTTTCAGATTCTTGCAGCCGGTCTGGTAGCGGCGCAGGGTCGCGTCGGGCCTTCCCCGCTGCGCGGCCGGCTCGTGCGGCTGGGTAAACTCGATCACGTTCTTCGGCTGGGTCAATGTCGGGCACAAAACGCTGCCGCTTTTCAGCATCGCGGCGATGCACTCGTCGTCGATATGGAAGGCGTGAAAGATCAGGTCGATGCCGGCGCGCGCCGAATAGAGTGTCGCCTCGCGCCCGACCGCGTGGGCCACCGCCTTCTTGCCCTGGCGGTGGATCTCGCGGGTCATGATGTCGGTTTCCTCCTGCGTGAAGGCGGCGATCAATTCGCCGTCCGGGCGACGCTGGATGCCGTCCATCGCGATCTTGACGCAATCGACGCCGTTTTTGACCTGGCGGCGGATTTCCTCGACCGCTTCGGCAACCGTCGTGACGAGCTTGCCGATCGAGGTTTCGGGGGCGCCGATCCAGGTCGGATACCAGTCGGTCAGCCCCTGGTGCGTGGTCAGGTACGGCCCCGCCGCCATGACCCGCGGCCCGTCGAACAGCCCGGCATTGATCGCATCGCGGATCGACAGGCTGATCTGGCCGGCGTCGCCCGGCGAACAGATCGCCGTATAGCCCGAGGCCAACACCTTTTGCGCAAAGAACATGCCGCGCAGGGCGCGGAACTCGAGCGGGCTGTAAAGGTCGATGTCCTCCTCGCTCTTGGCGTTGCCATAGGCGAGATGGGTGTGCACATCGATGAGGCCCGGCATCACGAACTGGCCGGAATGGTCGATCGCCCGATCCCCCTTGCCGCGCTTTGGCGCACCGGCCTCGGCGCCGGCGTAAACGATCTGCCCGCCGCCGTCGTAGACCAGCACGGCGTCCTTCTGCGCCTCGTCCTCGTTTCCGGTAAACAGCCGGCCGCAGCGGACAAAAATCTTCATCGGAGAGTCTCCATGGCGTTGACAACTTGCCCTGTCATTGCGAGGGCGCAGCGACGACGCAATCTCGACCGCAGGAGCGTACCCCGCCCGAGATTGCGTCGCTGCGCTCGCAATGACGCCCGCCTCTAGGCCTCCCTACCGTACCGCGTGGTGCATGAATTTTTCCGGCGGCGGGTCGCCCCACGGGCCGGCCAAATCGTTCCGGCTGATCAGATTGGGCGGCACGCTCGCGTTCAACACGTCGGTATCGGCCCAGTGCTCGTGCACCCGGCGCCACGGGTCGCCCCAGTAGTCAAAGACCTGGCTGCCGAGCGAATGGCGGCCAATGCCCCAGAAATGCTCGTAGCCTTTGCTCACCATGTGCTCGTGGCCGATCATGATGTCGTCGATGTCGGCCGCCTCATAGCTGAGGTGGTTCAGACCGGCCTTGTCGCTGCGGATGCAGAAGAAGGCATGGTGGTCGACAAAATCGTCGCCGCGGTCGAGCCGGTTGAACGAGCCGACGATATGGCTCTTGTCGTCGATATAGACCTCGTCCGAGGCGCGCAGGCCGACCATGTCGCGATACCAGCCGAGCGTCTTCTCGAATTGCGGGGAATGCACGACGAAATGCCCGATGCGCTTGACGTGCGACGGGCCGCGCTCGACGCCTTTATAGTAGAGCGCGTTGCGGCGCTGCGTCTTGTCTTCGCCGCGGTTGACCGGCGGCCGCCTGACCGGAATTTTCGGCAGCATCTCCATGCCGTGAATCACCTCGACCTGGAACCCGTCGGGATCGGTAAGGCGGACGCGCCTGCCGCCGCCCGGCTCGTCGACGTCCTCGATCTTCGAGGCGCCTTCGACCCGCGAAAGCTTTTCGAGGTCTTCCATGCTGGCGGCGTGAAAGGCAATGCCGATATATTTGGGCTCGCCCAGTTCGGTGACATGGATGTGGTGCGGCGCATCGGTGCCGCGCATGTAGAGCGCCTTGGGGGTGCGCGCCGCGCGGACCATGCCGAAGGCGGTCAGGAACTCCTCCTGCTTGTCGAGATCAGGGGAGCGCAACCGCCCGTAGGCGAGATCCGCGGCTTTGATGACTGGCATAATGGCCTCCCGGAACGTCCCGGCCGCTTGTGCGACCACTGGCCGCATATCGTGCCTCGGCCGGCGGTTTCGGGCAAGCCCGCGCAGCGTCGCGGGGCTGCCGCAGCGCCGTTTGCACGCCTGCCGCCGCGAACCGGGCGGTGCATTTTCAACTTTTGGGGAACCGCAGCGGGGAAGCCCTGTTAGCTGCCCCAGCAGGCGCGGAATACGAGCGGGGTCGCGTCGTTGTCCGCTCCGTTCGCGCCCGGCTTCCCGACGAGGATCACGATGAAGGCATTTCGGTTCAGGCTGTTGCACCAAGCGCTGCCGTTCCTGTTGGTGTTGCCGGCGGCGGGCTATGCGCAACAGATGCAGCCGCCCTCCGCGGCCGAGGCGGCGGCGGCGCTGAACCCGGCACCGAGCTTTACCAGGGCGCAGCTCGACCAGATGCTGGCGCCGATCGCGCTCTACCCCGACCAGTTGCTGATGCAGCTGCTGATGGCCGCGACATTCCCGCAGCAGGTGGTTGCGGCCGGGCAGTGGCTGCAGGATCCCAACAACGCCGCGCTGAAGGGCGATGCGCTGGCCAGTGCGCTGGCGCCACTGCCGTGGGACCCGAGCGTCAAGTCGCTGGTCGCCTTCCCGCAGATCATCGCGATGATGAACGCCCATCTCGAATGGACCGAGGATCTCGGCCTCGCCTTCGCGAACGGACAGGTCGCGGTGATGGCGCAGGTGCAATACCTGCGCGACCGCGCGGCCGCGGCCGGCAAGCTCGCCACCAACGCGCAGATTCGGGTCGTGCATCAAGGGCCGGAGATCATCATTGAGCCGGCCAACCCGGCCGTCGTCTATGTTCCGGTCTACAACCCCGCGGTGGTGTACGGCGCCTGGCCGTACACCGACTACCCGCCGGTCTATCTGCCGCCGCCGGTCGGGTTCGTCCCCGACAATTTCGCCCTCGGCGCCGTCATCGGGTTCAGCGTCGGGTTCGGCATCGTCCACCCGCTATGGGGCTGGGGCCACCCCGATTGGCACCGCCACGAGATGGTCATCGACCCGGGCCGCTACGACAGGATCACCCGGACGAGCTACACCACGCAGAACCACATCCGCATCCAGAACAACACCTGGCGGCGCACGGCGCCGGTGGCGCCGGTTCCGGTCGCGGCAAGGCCGCACCCGCCGGTGCGCGCGGCCGGGCATCCGCCCGGCACGATCGACCCCGGCGCGATCCGGCGGCAACCGGGGCGTCCCGGCATTCCTGCGGCGGCGCGGCCGCTCGCGACCCACCCCGGCGGGCCGGCACCCCATCCGGGCGCACCGCCGGCCCATCCCGGCACCCCGATAGCGCATCCGGGTGCACTGGCAATCCATCCGGGCGCCCCCGCGATCCATCCGGGCGTCACCGCAATCCATCCGGGCGTCACCGCAATCCATCCGGGGGCACCGGCGATCCATCCGGGCGGTGCGCAACCGCATCCCGGTGCACCGCCCGCGCATCCGGGTCCGTCGGCAACCCGCCCGGGCGCTGCGATCGTGCATCCGCGCGGACCCGCACCGCACCCGGGCGGTCCGGAAATACACCAGGCCATTCCGGCAGCCCATCCCGTCGTGCCCCACCCCGAAGCGCGTCCTGCGACGCCGCACCCGGAGGCCCGGCCGGCGCTGCCGCATCCTGAATCCCGTCCCGCGGCATTTCCACAACGGCCAGCGCCGCCGCACCCGATGGCGCCGCCACGCCCGGTCGCAGCCCCTCACCCCGTCGCGCCTCCGCATCCGGCCGCTCCGCCCCATCCGGCCGCTGCTCCCCATCCGGCCCCGCCGCATCCGGCAGCCCGGCCCGAGGAGAGAAAGGAGCCGGAGCACTGAACCGATTGGCCGGCAGCGGCGCGTATCGCGCTGCGTCGCTGCTGCCATGCCCAACTTTTCGTAGGCACCGGCGGCAAAGCCCGCTATAGCGGCAGGGCAGGCAACAGCAAGCTCCGGGGCCGAGCCATGGATCTTCCCGAACCCGTCGAAAGCATCGGCGCACAGCTGGAGGCCGGTGGCGACATTGTCGCCACCCCCGATCTGTTCGACGCCTACGAAGTGTTCAGCGCCGAGCTTTCGCAGGTTTTCGTGCGCCCCTGGCTGGCGGTCGATCATCACAGCCGGCTCGGTGAAGACAACAGCTATTTCCGCATCGACATGGGCAGCCGCTCGGTCGTGCTGGTGCGCGAGCGGGCGGACTGCCTGCATGCGCTGCGCAACGCCTGCCTCCACGCCGGCTACCGCATCTGCGAGGAGGAGGACGGCAAGGGCAACCACCTGTTCTGCAATTATCACGCCTGGGACTATGCGCTTGACGGGCGGCTGACCGACCCGGTGCTGCGGCCCGACCAGGAGGACCGTTCGCGCTTTCGCCTGCCGCGCTATGCGATGCAGGTCCGCCGCGGCCTGATCTTCGTCGATCTGTCGCTGGCCGCGCCAAACCCGCCCGCGCCCGGAGAGGTCGATGTCGGCGCGGTGCCCGAGGATCTCGGCGATCGCGTGGTCGCCCGCCGTCAGCGCTATCCGACCACCTGGAACTGGAAGCATTTGCGGCAATTCCTGTGGCACGCGAAGGAGTTGGCGTTCGCCGCCGGGGAGTGCGATGCGGCGGTCGAATTCGGCCCGCTGAGCTTCCTCGCGCTGCAAGGCGAAGACGCCGTGCTGTGCCGCCTCGTCCCGCGCTTTCCCGCCCATACCGACATCGAACTGGTGCGCATCGCCCGGCCCGGCGCGCCGGCAACCGACGGGTTCCATGACGACCGCATCGCCGCCGCATTGCGCGACGAAGCCGCCGCCGTCGAGGCGGCGCCGCTGACCGCGCTCAAGCGCCCGTTCTACGAGTGGTACTGGTCGGCGCTGTCAACCCCGGTGCGCAACTAGCCGGGGAGGCGGCCATGGAGGTCCGCACCCTGGCCGAGGGGCTGCTGTTCCCCGAGGGGCCGGTCGCGCTCGCCGACGGTTCGGTGATCCTGGTCGAGATCGCGGCCGGCGCCTTGACCCGGATCGCCGCCGACGGCACGCGTACGGTCGTCGCGCAAACCGGCGGCGGCCCCAACGGCGCCGCTATCGGCCCCGACGGCAAATGCTACATCGCCAACAATGGCGGCTTCGAATGGGCGATGGTCGGCGGCCTCCGGCGGCCGACCGTGCAGGCCCGCGACTATGTCAGCGGCCGCATCGAGCGGGTCGATTTGCACACCGGCGCCACCGAATGGCTCTACCGCGCCTGCGGCGACCATCGGCTGAAAGGGCCGAACGATCTCGTCATCGATGCCCATGGCGGGGTTTATTTCACCGACCTCGGCAAGGGGCGGGCGCGCGACTGGGACCGCGGCGGGGTCTATTACGCGCGGCTCGACGGCTCGGCGATCGTCGAACTCGCCTACCCGATGGTGACGCCGAACGGCATCGGCCTGTCGCCCGACGGCAACACGCTCTACGTTGCCGAGACCGAGGCGGCGCGGCTGTGGGCATTCGCGATCGAGGCGCCCGGCATATTGAAAAAGCAGGAGTCGCCGGCGCCGCATGGCGGCCGCCTGGTCGCCGGCATGGGCGGCTATCAGCGCTTTGATTCGCTGGCGGTGCAGGCGGACGGGCGGATCTGCGTCGCCACCTTGGTCAATGGCGGCATCACCGTGATCTCGCCCGATGGCCGCCACATCGAGCATCACAAGATGCCGGACCCGATCACCACCAACATCTGCTTCGGCGGCGCGGACATGAAAACCGCCTACATCACCCTTGCCGGCACCGGCAAACTCGTCGCCGCCGACTGGCCCTCGCCGGGCCTGAAGCTCAACCAGGCGAGATAGCGCCGATTTTACGAGGCGGCGCGATGAAGACGCGGCCGCGATAGCCGACGCTTGTTCGTTTTCGGGTGCGGCGAAAGGGCGTACGGACGCACGAGGACATCGGCCGACATCTTCCACTCCCGGACCAACCGCCAGATCATCGGCAATGTCAGGTGTCGCCGGCGGTTGAGGATTTCCGATGCTCTCCCGGAAGACCCGATGACCGCCTCAAACTCCTTGCGAGTGCGCCCCGAATTTTCCATCCGCGCCACGATCGCGTCGATCGGGTCCAGATCTTCGTCGGGCCATTGTTCCCGCTCGTAGGTATCGACGAGCGCCATCAGAACGTCCAGGCGATCGCCCTCCTGCGTCCCTGGTGTTGCACCCCACAGCCGCTCGATCTCGGCCAATGCCACGCGATGCCCCGTTTCATCGCGAACCGGCTCGATCGTTTTCGGCGCTTCATTCATGTCGGACCACCTTGTCGGTCAGCGGGTTGAATAGAAATCGACTGTCAATGCGTTCAGTGCATCGTATTCAGCGTGGGTTCCGATAAATTTCACAAACACCGCATGCCTTTGAAAATCAAACGCTGCAATCGCTCGGTAATCGTTACCCTTCAGCTTAAACACTACCCGTTCCGAGTTCAACACTGTCGCCGAAGGATAGGCATCGACGATATCTTGCATCTTGGACCAGCGCGCCGCCCGTAACGTTCTGTTCAATTCCCGAACCGCTTTATCGGCATCGGCATGTCTCTTGCCAAACGCCAGCAGCGTGTTGCTGTTGAAAACCTGCATCGCTCATCCTGCCCCGCCTGCCCGGGTTCAAGGCGGCGCGCCCCACCCGCCCGGGTCGCCTGCTGCACAAATCCAGCTGAGATCGCACATCCAGCCAACCTCGTATAGGCTCCTCCCAGTGTGGGAGCAAGGCTATTATCCCGTTGTGGGAGGCGGTTACCACGGCCTGAAGCTCAACCAGGCGGGATAGCGCGCCGCGCCGCCGCTTCGCGCCGGCGTTCGCGCTCGCGGCGCGAGATCGGGTGTGGCACCCACGGCCGGTCGCCGCGGCTCAAATTGGCGCTTTCGAGGGTGACGCCCGCCTTTCCCAGCCACAACCCGATCGCCCCGTAGCGCCAGGTGTCGATGCGGTCGGCGACCGGGACCACGCGGCGGCAGGCGAAGCCGGCCGGAATCTGCGCGACGATCGCGTCGACCGTGGCGCAATCGACCGGCAACCCGCTTGCCGCGGTGACGATCGCGACGCGCCATCCGTCAGCCGTGTAGGTGCAGCCTCCGGCATCGGCGCAAGCGAGATCGCCGGCGGGGGCGCCGGGCACGGGCCACGGCACCAGCGCCGCGCCGGTTTCGGAGGCAAAGAACGAGCGGTCGATTTCCTGCGCGCTCGCGGCCACGGCATAGCCGCCCGGCGCGCGGGCGGCGAGAAACCGGCCGAAATCGGCGATCACGATGTCGGGCGGGCGGGTCAACGCCATCGCCGCCAGCCCGGCGGCGATCGCGACGAGGCCGCAATAGCGCCAGCGCCGTCGCCACAGGCACAGCCACAACCCGCCGCAGACGATCGCGATCAGCCCCGCCATCGGCAGGCGCGGCGTCGCCCACAGATTGGCCGGCAGCGAGGAAACATGCTCGGCGACCCAGATCGTCGCATCGATGCCCCAGCCCATCGGCACCAGCGCCAGCCGGTCGAGGCCAAGCGGCATCAACAGGCAGGCGACGACTCCCCACGGCAGGGTCCACACGGCCGAAATCGGCACCGCGATCAGATTGGCCAGCGGCGAATACAAGACCACGCGATGGAAATGGTAGATCGCGAACGGCTCGGTGCCGATCGTCGCGACCACGGTGGTGATCGCGATGGCAGCGCCGTAGCCGAGAATCCGGCGCAGCGGCGGCCCGCGGCGCAACAGGCCGGCAAGCTCGGAACCCCAGCTTTCATAGACCGCGATCAGCGCGACGACGGCGCCGAACGACATCTGGAAGCTGACGCCGATGAGGCAGGGCGGGTCGAGCGCCAGCACCACCATCGCCGCCAGCGCGCAGATGCGCATCGACAAGCGCAGCCGGCGCAAGAACACGGCAGCGAACACGATGCCGTTCATCACAAAGGCGCGCTGGGTCGGAATGGCGGCGCCCGAGATCATCAGATAGCAGAACAGCACGCAGAGCGTTGCCAGCGCGGCGATCTTCTTGATCGGAAAGCGCAGCGCCACCGGCGGGATCAGCGCCAGGAGGCCGCGCACGGCGAAAAACACGAACCCGCCGACGAGCCCGAGATGCAACCCGGCGATCGCCAGCAGATGCGACAGGCCGGCCTCGCGAAACGCCTCCTTGACGTGCTCCGAAATCGTCCCGCGCTTGCCGGTGATCAGTGCTGCGGCGACCCCGCCGGTCGAGCCCGGCAACACGGCGTTGATGCGGCGGGTCATGTCGGTGCGCAGGCGCAACAGCCCTTCGCGCCAACCCGGCCTCAAGCCTCGGCCCGGCGCGGCGCGATATGCTGGCCCAAGGCTGTAGCCGACCGCGCCGATGCCGGCGAAATACAATTCGCGCTGCATGTCGCGGCCGCCAGGCAGGATCGGCGCCGGCACCGGATAGAGCACCGCACGCATCGCGATACGGTCGCCGGGCCCGAGCAGATCGCTGCCAGCGGCGATGTGAATGCGCACCAGCACCGGCTCTTCGTCGGGGTCGAGCCCGGGCAGCGGGTCGGGGGCGACGATGACGCGCCAGCCGCGGTCGAGCGTGTCGATATCGACCACCCGGCCGGTCATGGCGACCGGCCCCAGGCGGTGGTCCAGCATCGGCGCGCCGCATTGCCAGCGCGCGAGCTCGATCGCGGTGAACCCGGCGGCGCACAGCGCCAGCGCCAGCAAGGCCGCGCCGAGCGCCGGCCGTCGTCGCCAGCCGAGCGCCGCCGCCCCCATCGCCGCCGCGGCGACCGGCCCGAGCCATACCGGCGGCTCTACGACCAGCGCGAAATACAGCGCGATGCCGCTGCCGAACCACACCGGCAGCCACAGGATGCGGCGTTCGCCTTCGGCCGCAAGCGTGGCGGCCAGCATCGCGGCGACGGCAGCAAGGCCGTTGCGGCGTTCCGACGCCGCCCCGGCCCTCCCGTCCCCGACCGCGAGATCCGCCATCTTCGCCCGCCTCGGCCGCTCCGGCCGAGGCTAGTCGATCTTTCTCTGTCGCAACAGTCGAATAGAACGGCCCTGGTAGGGACCGGTCCGTCAGCCGAGCACGAGGTAGGCGCTGAACCCGCCGATCAATAAGACGATCACGCTCGACCACACCACTTCCGCCCTGACGTCGCTGGCGGGATAGGTCGCCGGATCGTCGAGCCGCCGCCCGGTACGCACAAAGCGCGCGACCGCGGTCAGGATCAAGACGAGACCGGCCGCGATCAGAATCGCCCCGCCGTATTTGCCCAGCGGTTTCGACAGCGCGACTTGCGCGCCCTGCACCGCCGCGCCAGGCATCGAGTTGGCGGCAACCATCAGGAACAGGTCGAACCGCTCGATGACGAAACCGAAGGCGATCACCGCGATGCCGGTGCGCACCCAGGCGAGAAAGGTGCGCTCATTGGCGGCATGGTCGGTGTAACGCGGGATCATCGCGCACCTCGTCGGCTAGCCCCGGGGTCTGCGATCATCATGGCGGATCGGCGTCGCGCCAAGGGGCCGGTTTTGCGGCGGGCGCATGATCGCCGAGCGGAAAGAGGCGGTTGCGTGCGATCGGTTTGGCTCTAGGCTTGGCGAAACGCGGGGGAGAGCGATGACGCCGGAGCCGATGCACGATTCCCTTGGCGGCGATGTCGTGGCGGAGGAACCGATCGGCCTGGGCACGATCTTTCTCGCCTTTCTGCGCCTCGGCAGCACCAGCTTCGGCGGCAACACGGCCGGGTGGCTTTATCGCGACATCGTGTTGCGGCGCGGCTGGATCGACAATGCGACGTTTCTGTCGATCCTGGCGGTCGGACAGGCGCTGCCCGGCGCCAACGGGGTCAAGGCGACGGTCTTGATCGGCCACAATCTGCGCGGCGGAATCGGCGCGACGGTGGCCTTGTTCGGACTGTTGTCGGGACCGTTCGCGATCATTCTGCTGGTCGGCGCGGCCTATCGCGAGCTGGGCGAGCATCCGCTCGTCGAGGCCGTGCTCGACGGTATGGCCGCCGCCGCGATCGGCCTGACCTTCGACACCGGGCTGCGCAGCGCGTTTCACGGCAGGCCGGGCGTCATCGCCCTGGCAATAGCCGCGGCGACGGTATTGTGCGTCGGCGTGCTGGGGTGGCCGATGATCCCGGTGATCGCCGCCCTGGCGCCGGTCAGCATCGTGCTGGCGCTGGTCGAGCGGCGGCGGAGCTAGAAGGTGCGCGGCTCGTTCGAGGCCAACCTCGTCGCCCTGGCGCTCGTCTTTGTGCCGCTATCATTCCTCTCGTTCGGCGGCAGCAACGCGGTATTGGCCGACATCGCGCACCAAACCGTCACCGTGCATCACTGGATGAGCGGGCGCGAATTCGCCGATTTCTTCGCCCTGTCCCGCGCCGCGCCGGGCCCGGGCTCGATGCTGGCGGCATTGATCGGGTGGAAGGTCGCCGGACTTTCCGGGGCGCTGGTCGCCACCATCGGGCTCTACGTGCCCTCGGCGTTTCTCGTGTACGGCCTGGCGCGGGTGTGGCAGCGCTGGCGCGGCCGCGCCTGGCACGATGCGGTCGAGCGCGGCGTCGCTCCGATCGCGGCCGGCTTGCTGGTGTCGGCCGGGATCGCGATATTGCGGGCCTCGCCCGGCGGCCTGTCGATATGGGTGGCGGCCATCGCGGCGACCGCGATATTGCTGCGCTGGCCGAAGCTGCCGCCGCTGGCCCTGATCGCCGGCTGCGGCGCCCTGTTCGGCGTCATCGGCGCCCTGCATCCCTGATGCGGCGCGCCACGTGGAGGAAGCGATGGACGAGGGCCTGCCCGCCGGGTTTCCGGCCGCTCTGATCGAGCGCTGCCCGGACGCGATCATCTATGCCGACGCGACCGGCCACATCCGTTTCTGGAACGCGGCGGCGACGCGCATCTTCGGCCACGACGCGGCGGAGGCAGCCGGCGCGCGACTCGACCTGATCATCCCGGAGCGGCTGCGCGGGCGGCATTGGGAAGGCTGGGACCGGGTCATGGCCGGGGGCGAAAGCCGCTACAAGGACGGGGCGCTGCTGGCGGTGCCGGCGCTGCGCCGGGACGGCACGCAAATCTCGATCGAGTTCACGATCCTGCCGTTTCGCGACGCCGGCGGACGGCTGGTCGGCATCGCGGCCTTCCTGCGCGACGCGACCCAGCGGTTCGAGGAGATGCGCGCCCTGCGCCGCGAGATCACCGCGCTGAAGCAGGCGGCCGGGCCATAGCCGGCGTCCAGCACATGGTCCGTTTACGTTGAAACACCTTTACCCTTCGTCATGCCCGGACCTGATCCGGGCATCTACGAAACGTGCCGCATCGTCCCCCAGATGGCCGGGTCGAGCCCGGCCATAACGACCAAAGAGGCTGATGCCATCCTACCGAACGCCGCCGCTCTACCGCACACGCCGGTCGCGGCGGCGGCCGACGCGCCACGGCACACCCGCGGCCGGAACCGGCGGCGGCAACGGCGGCAATGCCGACGCCAGCGCCGCGCGCTCGCGTTCGAGCGGGGCGATGCGGTTCTGCAGGTCCCGCGCCGCGTCGAAGCGGAACGCCGAAATCGCCATTTCATGCTGCTGGCCGAGCCGCGCCAGCTCCCGCTCTATCTCGGCGAGGCGCGCGCGCTGCGGCGCGAACTCCACGCCTACACCTCGACCACGATCTTGCCGGAATGGCGCCGCGACAGCAGCGCCTGCATCGCCGCGCCGGTCGCCGCCAGCGGAAAGGTCGCGGCAATATGCGGGCGCAGTTTCCCGGCCTCCCACCAGTCGAGCAGGTCGGCAAGATTGCGGCTGATCAATACCGGGTCGCGCTCGGCCTGAGCACCCCAGACCACGCCGATCACCGAGATGTTCTTGACCAGGATCAGGTTTGCCGGCACCGACTGGATGCGGCCCGAAGCGAAGCCGATCACCAGCATCCGCGCCTCCCAGTTGACCGCCCGCAGCGCCTGGTCGAAGGCATCGCCGCCGACCGGGTCGAACACGACGTCGGCGCCGAGCCCGCCGGTCAGCTCGCGCACGCGGTCGCGGATGTTCTCGCGGCGATAGTCGATCACCTCGTCGGCGCCGCGGTCGCGCGCGACCGCCAATTTGTCGGCGCCGCCCGCGGCGGCGATGACGCGGGCGCCGAGCTGCTTGCCGATCTCGACCGCGGTCAGCCCGACACCGCCCGCGGCGCCCAGCACCAACAGGGTCTCGCCGGGCTTCAGCCGCCCGCGATAGGTCAGCGCGAAATGCGAGGTGCCGTAGACCACCGGAAACCCGGCAGCGGTGACGAAGTCCATCGCGTCTGGGATCGGCACCGCCGCATCGGCGTCGACGACAACCTCCTCGGCATAGCCGCCGCCCGAGCGCAGGAAGGCGAGAACGCGCTGCCCGGGCTGCAGGTGGCCGACCCCGCTGCCGATCTCGACCGCCTCGCCGGCAACTTCGAGGCCGGGAGTAAACGGGAAAGCCGGCTTGACCTGATACTTGCCGGCGATCATCAGCGTGTCGGCGAAATTGACCCCGGCGGCATGGACGCGGATGCGCACCGCGCGGGCCGACAGCGGCGGGGCCTCGACATCCTCGATCCTGAGCGCCTCGGGCCCGCTCCATTCCCGGCACACAACCGCCTTCATCGTCCGCTCCGTTCGCACTCGCCGCCGCGGCGCGGCGGGACCGTCGCCGTGCCGCCGACAGGAGAACCCGCCGCCCGCCTGTGTCAACAGCGGAAGACGGGGGGAAGCTTGGGATCGGGTCCGGCAAGCCGCTCTCGCGAAGGGCGGTCTGGTCCTGTATAATCAAAAAGGATGGCCGTGGCGGCGCTTCCGCGCGGGATCCCTGGTCGAGGGCGAGGACGATGAAAAATGTGCTCGCAGTAATCGGCGACGGCAATGCGGGACCGGTGCTGGAGGCCGCGCTGATCACCGCCCGCCGGTTCAACAGCCACATCGTCGGGCTGCACAGCCTGACCACCGAATATGCCGTCGTGTTCGGCGGCGAGATGGGGTTCTCGATCTCGTCCGAAGTCGACCGCACGCTCGAACGCGAGGGGCATGACCGGCGCGACCAGGCGCGGCGCCTGTTCCGCGAATTCATGAACGCAAACGGCGTGCCGGTCGGCGGCTTGCCCGCCGACCATATCGGGCCCAGCGCATCGTGGCGCGAGGAAGACGGACGGCAGAACGCCATCGTCGGCATGACCGGCCGGGTCTACGACCTGATCGTCGTCGAGCAGCCGGAAAAACTGGCCTCGATCGCCGAGGCGACCCTCGAAGACGCGCTGTTTGAAAGCGGCCGCCCGGTGCTGATGGTGCCGAAGACCGTGCCGCCGACGATGGGCGAGGTCGTCGCCATCGCCTGGAACGGCAGCACCGAGACGGCATTGACGGTGGCGCTGGGAATGCCGTTTCTGCTGCAGGCGCGCGAGGTCGTCGTCGTCGCGGTCGGGCCGCAGCACATGCCCGAGCCCGGGCCGACCGGCGAGGAGCTGGCCCATGCGCTCGAGCGCCACGGCATGAACATCAGCATGCGCACCGCGCTGGGGCGCCAGAAGCCGCAGGGGGAATCGTTTCTGAAGGAGGCGATCGCCGCCGGCGCCGATTTGATGCTGAAAGGCGCCTACACGCAGAGCCGGATTCGCCAGATGATCTTTGGCGGCGCGACCCGGCACCTGATCATGGAATCGAAGATCCCGGTACTGATGGCGCGCTGAACGCGATCAACCGGAACGATCCGCCGCGCCGCCCCGTTCGCTCCGCGACGATAGTTCTCAGGGGCGAGGAGTTTGCACAAATGCTAAACGACGAAGGGCACATGGGTCGCCCGCGCCTGGTTGTGGCGGAGCCGAAATCGGCACGAAAGGGGATGATGACGATGACGATCATGCGGCGGGCGTCGTGCCTGGGGAGCGGCGTCGCAATGCTCCTGGCCGCCACGGCGGCGAGTGCGCAAGCGCCGTACCCGTACCCGCCCCCCAGCCCCGAAGCGGCGGCGATCCGCGAATGTTTGTGCCTGAAGCAGTCGATGAACCAGGCGGCGGTGACGTTGGGGGCGAAGCGGCGCAGCCTCGACGCCATCCGCGACCGCCTGGCGCGCACCGATGCCCGGCTCGACGCCGAGCGGCGCACCCTCAACGTCAATGATCCGCAGGCGGTGGCCCAGTTTCGCCAGGAATTGCAGCGCCGCGACGCGATGTTCCAGCGCTCGAACGGCAGCCTGGTCGCCGACGTGGACGCCGCTGTGCGCGCCTACAACAGCCAGGTTAACGAATACAACGCGCGCTGCGCCAACCGGCCGATGGACCCGATCCTGTTGAACCAGGTGCAGGCGACCTTATCCTGCCCGGCACAGCCCTACTGACCGGGCGGCTGCGGGTACAGCGTTTCGGGGTCGATTTCGGGCGCGGCGATGACCGCCCATTCGCCCCCGCGCCAGGCCCGGAAAAAGCAGTTGCGCCGGCCGGTATGGCAGGCGACGCCGCTCTGATCGACCAGCAATAACAGCGTGTCGCCGTCGCAATCGAGGCGCATTTCGACGAGCCTCTGCACCTGGCCCGAGGTTTCGCCCTTGCGCCATAGCCGGCGGCGCGACCGCGACCAATAGCAGGCGCGGCCCTCCGCCAGCGTGATCCGCACCGCATCCCGGTTCATCCACGCGACCATCAGCACCTCGCCGGTGTCGTGCTGCTGGGCGATCGCCGGGACAAGACCGCTGTCGTCGAACTTGACCTCCGCGAGCGCGGCCTCGATCGCGTCCATGGCGTGGCCCGCTCCTTGTCACCTCTCGGTGTCAGGGATTAGGGTAGCGCTGCGGCGAAAGCAAGGGCGGCCCGCGAGGGGTCGCGTCCGGACGGCGATTGCGTGGACGAGCTAATCCTCGAAACTCGGGGCCTGACCAAGGATTTCCGTGGCTTCACGGCAGTACAGGGGGTTGACCTCAAGGTCCGGCGCGGCACGATCCATGCCCTGATCGGCCCGAATGGCGCGGGCAAGACCACGGTCTTCAACCTGGTGACGAAATTCCTCGAACCGACCGGCGGCCGGATCCTCTATAACGGGCGCGACATCACCGGCGAGGAGCCGGCGTCGGTGGCCCGGCTGGGGCTGGTGCGCTCGTTCCAGATTTCGGCCGTCTTTGCCCATTTGAGCGTGCGCGACAATGTCCGCGTCGCATTGCAGCGCCCGCTCGGCAACTCGTTTCACTTCTGGCGCTCGCAGCGCGTGCTCGACCGGCTCAACGACCGCGCCGCGGAACTGCTCGCCGCCGTGGGATTGGCGGAATTCGCCGAGACGAATGCGGCTTCGCTGCCCTATGGCCGCAAGCGCGCCCTGGAAATCGCCACCACCCTGGCGCTCGACCCCGAGATGATCCTGCTCGACGAGCCGATGTCGGGGCTGGGGCGGGAGGATATCGCCCGCATCACGGCCTTGATCCGCACCGCGGCGCGCGACCGCACCGTCCTGATGGTCGAGCACAATCTGCCGGTCGTCGCCGACCTGTCGCAATTCATCACGGTGCTGACCCGCGGCACGATCCTGGCCGAAGGGGATTACGCCACGGTCTCGACCAATTCCGAGGTCGTCGAGGCGTACATGGGCACCGGCGATGAGTGAGGCGCTGCTGGAGGTCGCCGACCTCAACGCCTGGTATGGCGAGTCGCATGTATTGCACGGCATCGATTTCACCGTTGACGAGGGCGAGCTCGTCACCCTTCTCGGCCGCAACGGCGCCGGGAAGACGACGACGCTGAAGGCGATCATGGGCATGGTCGGCCGGCGCAGCGGCCGGATCGCCTTCGCCGGCGCGGAGTTGATCGCCCTTCCGTCCGACCGGATCGCCCGGCTCGGCGTCGGCTATTGCCCGGAAGAGCGCGGCATCTTTGCCGCCCTCGATGTCGAGGAAAACCTGATGCTGCCGCCGGCGGTGCGGCCGGGCGGCATGAGCGTGGAGGAGATTTACACAATCTTTCCCAACCTCGCCGAACGCCGGCGCAGCCCCGGCACGAAGCTGTCGGGCGGCGAGCAGCAGATGCTGGCAATCGGGCGCATCCTGCGCACCGGCGCCCGGCTGCTCCTGCTCGACGAACCGACCGAGGGGCTGGCCCCGGTGATCGTGCGGCAGATTGGCGCGGTGTTGCGGACGCTGAAGGCCAAAGGCTTCACGATTCTGCTGGTCGAGCAAAACTTCCGGTTTGCAGCAACTGTTGCGGACCGCCACTACGTGGTTCAGAACGGTTGCGTCGTCGACATGATCGCCAACTCCGATCTCGGCATTCGATCCGACCGGTTGCACGAATACCTGGGAGTTTGAGGATTGCAGGGGGGAATGATGAAAAGACTGACTGTTCTATCGGCGTTCGCCGCAGCGCTTCTGCTGTCCGCGGGGGCCCACGCGCAGATCAAGGGAAATACGGTCAAGATCGGCGTTCTGACCGACATGTCGAGCCTCTATGCCGATCTCGGCGGCCCCGGCTCGGTCGCCGCCGCGAAGATGGCGGTTGCCGATTTCGGCGGCACCGTCAACGGCAAGAAGATCGAGGTGGTCGGCGCGGACCACCAGAACAAGCCCGATATCGGCGCCGCGATCGCCCGACAGTGGTTCGATACCCAGGGCGTCGACATGATCACCGACCTGACCACGTCTAGCGTCGCCTTGGCGGTGCAGGAGGTCGCCCGGCAGCGCAACAAGGTGATCCTGATCACCGGCGCGGCCTCGTCCGACCTGACCGGCAAGAACTGCGCGCCGACCTCGGTGCATTGGGAATACGACACCACTGCGCTGGCCAACGGCACCGGCGCCGCGGTGGTCAAGGCGGGCGGCAAGACCTGGTTCTTCATCACCGCCGATTACGCCTTCGGCCATTCGCTGCAGAACGACACGGCTGCAGTCGTCAAGGCCAGTGGCGGCAAGGTCGTCGGCTCGGTCAACGTGCCGCTCAACACCGCCGATTTCTCGTCGTACCTGCTGCAGGCTCAGGCGTCGAAGGCGCAGATCGTCGGGCTTGCCAATGCCGGCGGCGACACGATCAACTCGATCAAGCAGGCGGCCGAATACGGCATCGTCAAAGGCGGGCAAAAGCTGGCCGGGCTGCTGTTGTTCATCACCGACGTGCACAGCCTGGGCCTGCAGACCGCGCAGGGACTGGAACTGACCGGCTCGTTCTATTGGAACCAGACCCCCGAAACCCGTGCCTGGTCGAAGAAATTCTACGCGGTCATGCACAAGGAACCGACGATGGTGCAGGCCGGCGTCTACAGCTCGGTCATGCACTATCTCCAGGCGGTCAAGGCAACCAACAGCGTCGACGGCCCGACCGTGATGAAATATCTGAAATCACGGCCGATCAACGACTTCCTGATCCACCATGGCCATATCGAGGCGAGCGGCAGCCTGGTCCACGACATGTATCTGTACGAGGTCAAGAAGCCGAGCGAATCGAAAGGCCCCTGGGACCTCTACAAGCTGATCGCCACGATCCCCAGCGCGGTGGCCTATAAATTGCCGCACGGCAACCAATGCCCGCTGGTCAAAGGGTGATCGCACTCCCCCGGGTTGCTGCGCCGCCCTCCCTCCCCCGCTTGCGGGGGAGGGTCTGGGGTGGGGGTTAGGCGCTTGAGCCGATGTTTTCGTTCCTTCATGTCGCGATGCCGCCCCTGCCGCTGTTTCTCGCCCAGCTTCTGGTCGGGCTGATCAACGGCGGGTTCTATGCGATCTTGAGCCTCGGCCTGGCGATCATCTTCGGGCTGCTCAACATCATCAACTTCGCCCATGGCGCGCTCTACATGCTGGGCGCGTTCTGCGCCTGGTTTCTGCTGAGTTGGCTCGGGATCAGCTATTGGGCGGCGCTGCTGATCGCGCCGGTCGCCGTCGGGCTCGTCGGCATGGCGATCGAGCGGCTGTTCCTGCGCCGCATCGCCAGGCTCGACCATCTTTACGGGCTGCTGCTGACGTTCGGCCTGGCGCTGGTGATCGACGGCGTGTTTCGCCAGCTCTATGGCTCCTCCGGGATGCCCTATTCGATCCCGGCGGAATTGCAGGGCGCGACCGATCTCGGCTTCATGTTCCTGCCCAACTATCGGGCCTGGGTCATCGTCGCCTCGTTTGCGGTGTGCGCGGTGACCTGGTTCGTCATCGAGCGCACCCGCATCGGCGCCCTGTTGCGCGCCGCCACGGAAAACCCGGAGCTGGTGCGGGCGTTCGGCATCAACGTGCCGCGCCTGGTGACCCTGACCTATGGCGCCGGCGCGGCGCTGGCGGCCTTTGCCGGGGTCCTCGCCGCGCCGATCTATCAGGTCAGCCCGCTGATGGGGGTCAACATCATCACGGTGGTGTTCGCCGTCGTCGTGATCGGCGGGATGGGATCGATCCTCGGCGCCGTGATCAGCGGCTTCGCGCTGGGCGTGATCGAGGGGATGACCAAGGTGTTCTGGCCCGAAGCGTCGACCACCGTGATCTTCGTCATCATGGCTCTGGTCCTGCTGGTCAAGCCTGCCGGATTGTTCGGGCGGGCCGGCTGAGATGCTGCGTGATCGCGCCGCGCTTTGCTGGACGGCCGGGTTGATCGCGCTGGCGCTGATCGCGCCGTTCGTGCTGTATCCCGTCTTTCTGATGCAGGCGCTGTGCTGGGCCTTGTTTGCCTGCGCCTTCGACCTGCTGCTCGGCTATGTCGGGCTGCTGTCGTTCGGCCATGCCGCGTTCTTCGGCGGTGCCGCCTACATCACCGCCTACACGGTGAAGGCCTGGGGCTTGCCGCCCGAGCTCGGCATCCTCGCCGGGGTCGCCGTCGCGGCGGCGATGGGGGCGGTGTTCGGCTGGCTGGCGATCCGCCGTCAGGGCATCTATTTCGCGATGATCACGCTGGCCTTTGCCCAGATGGTCTATTTCTTCGCGGTCGAGGCGCCGTTTACCGGCGGCGAAGACGGCATCCAGGCCGTGCCGCGCGGGCACCTACTCGGCCTGATCAGCCTCAACCACCCGCTGACGATGTACTACTTCGTGCTGGCGATGTTCCTGATCGGCTTCGGCATCATCGCCCGCGCGATCGATTCGCCGTTCGGGCAGGTGCTCAAGGCGATCCGTGAAAACGAGCCGCGCGCGATCTCGCTCGGTTACCGCGTCGACCAGTACAAGATTCTCGCTTTTGTGTTGTCGGCGGCGCTGGCCGGGCTGGCCGGCTCGACCAAGGCGCTCGTGTTCCAGTTCGCGGCGCTGAGCGATGTCGACTGGCCGACCTCGGGCGATGTGGTGCTGATGACGCTGATCGGCGGGGTCGGCACGAGCCTCGGCCCCGTCCTCGGCGCCTTCATCATCATGGCGATGGAGAACTATCTGGCGCAGACCGGCTCGTGGGTGACGATCATCGAGGGGATAATCTTTGTCCTCTGCGTTCTCACCTTCCGCCGCGGCATCGTCGGCGTGATCGGGCCGTACCTGACGTTTCGGCGTTCGCCGGCGGAAACGCCCGGCACCACCCCGACCAACGCGGAAACATCGCTAGCTCCGCCAGCGTAGCGTGCGCGGCTCGACCGGGTTCACGAACTCCCGGTTCTCGTCCAGCGCGCGGCGATATTCGCGCTTCAGCCGGTAGTACCAGCGCGCCTGCGTATCGGCGTCGTCGATCAAGGCCAGGGTCGGCCGATACGCGAGACCCTGCTGCTGGCGCGCCATAATGTCGCGGTCCTGGCGCAGGAATTTGCGCACATAGGGCCGCAACAGCGGTTTCAGCGCGCCGAGCCACGGCGCGGTCCAATAGATGCAGTGGTTGATTTCGCTGGTGCTCTCGTCGATCGGGGTGATCGCGGTCAGGTTGCACACGGCATGGCGCCCGGCGCGGATCTGCTCGATGCGCACGCTCGGCAGGCGGAAGACGATCTCGGTATCGGTATCGCTGCCGAGCAATTTATAGGCGCGCGAATTGCTCGACGGCGCGTGCCGGCTCATTGTGAAGCCCCACGGCGACGGCACGAACGGCTTCGCCTTTTCGTGGATCGAGCGGCGCGCGCGCCACCACCAGGCGCGATGCACGAAAGGCCCGTGTGCCGGGTCCATCAGGCCGACGACGGCATCATCGATCGCGGCCTTGAACGACACCGATTCGAACAGCTTCGGCGCCGCATCGGCGCCGAACCCGTCGAGCAGGGGGATTTCCGGCGCGCGCTGCGGATTGTCGCCGAGATACACCCAGATGTTGCCCTGGACCTCGCGGGTCGGGTAGCGCGGCACCGCGACGGTGGCGAAATCGAATTTCTGCCCCTCGGCCAGCGACGGGATCGCGATGCAACGCCCGTCCGGCGCAAAACGCCAGCCGTGATAGCAGCATTCGAGCTGGCGCCCGTCGAAACTGCCGGCGGAAAGCGGCATGCCCCGATGCGGGCAGATATCGCGCAAGGCGAACGCGGCACCGGCGGCATCGCGGCCGAGCACGACCGGCGCGCCGAGCATCACGCGGGCGACGAGCCCGCCGGGCCGCACCTGCCGGCTCGGGACCGCGTAGTACCATGCCTCGCGCAACGGCGCCGCCGCCTCGTCCACGTCACCGCCCTCGCCTGCCGCGACCCGCCCAGATAGCGCGCCCGGCGCAGCGAGGCAATGATCGCGGGTTTCCCGCAATATCGGCGCCAGCCGCTATCATCGCGGCGCGACAGCGGCTATTTTCGCGGCCTGTCGCGTTTCGCAACACCGTGCTGCAGCCCTCCGCCGTGCTTCGCATCATTCGACACCCGGGATCCCGATCGACCCATCGCCGCGGCGCGGTGCTGGCGATGGGCAATTTCGACGGGCTGCATCGCGGCCATGCCGCGCTGATCGGCGACGCCCGGGAACGCGCCCGGGCCGCCGGCGTCCCCGCCGCGGTGCTGACCTTCGAGCCGCATCCGCGCAGCGTGTTCATGCCCGGCGGCGAGCCGTTCCGGCTGACGCCGCTGCGGGTCAAGGAGCGGGAGATCGCCCGGCTCGGCGTCGACCTCTTGTTCGTCCAGCATTTCGACCGCGCCTTTGCCGAGAAAAGCGCCGAATCGTTCGTCGACGAGGTGATGCTGGGCACGATCGGCGTCAGCCATGTCGTCGTCGGGCATGATTGCACGTTCGGCAATCGCCGCCGCGGCACCCCCGACCTGCTGCGCGCCGCCGGCGCCGAGCACGGGTTTGGCGTGACCGTGATCGAGCCGGTGTGCAGCGCCGACCATGCGGTCTATTCCTCGACCCATATCCGCGAATTGCTGAAGGCCGGCAAGCCGCGCGAGGCGGCGGCCCAGCTCGGCCGGCCCTGGGAGATCGACGGGCGGGTCACGGTCGGCGATCGGCGCGGCCGCCTGCTCGGCTTTCCGACCGCCAACATCGCGCTTGGCGAGTACCTGCGGCCGGCGCTCGGGGTTTATGCAGTGCAAATCGCGGGCGACGGCAAGGACGACCCGCTCGGCGGGAACACGCTCGACGGCGTCGCCAATCTCGGCTTGCGCCCGACCGTCGGAGGTCACCGGCCGCGGCTCGAGGCGCATCTGTTCGATTTCGACGGCGACCTCTATAGCCGCCACCTGCGCGTGTTTCTGATCGACTTCATCCGCCCGGAGCGCAAATTCTCCGGGCTCGACGAATTGCAGGCGCAGATCGGCGAGGATGCAGCGCGGGCGCGCGAGATCCTGGCCGGCGCCCATCCCGGCCGCTGAGCCGCCGCTTGCCGGCGCCGCGAAAAACCTGCCGACGGCCGGCGCGCATCGACAAGCCGCGCCGGGGTGCCGGCGCGCCGTTAACGCCTCGGTGCCATAATTGTGGTTGTATGGGACATCGGTGGCCACGTCCCGGCCGCCAGTGCCCGACGCCATGATTACAGCCCCGGCGAGTTCGTCTTCCGCGCCCCTTTCGAGGGAGGCGCGGCGTGCTGGTCGCAACCGGTTTCTGCCCGTCGTCTTGCGGCCGCTCTATCGGCTCTATGAGGAGCGGCTGCTGGTGACGATCCGCGGCCACGCCTTGCCGCGCCATGTCGGGATCATTCTCGACGGGAATCGCCGCTACGCGCGCCGCATCGGGATTACCGAGCCGCGCGAAGTTTACGATATCGGCGCCCGCAAACTCGACGATGTGCTGGGTTGGTGCCGGGAAATGCAGATCCCGACGGTAACGCTGTGGGTCTTTTCGCCGGACAATTTGCGGCGCCCGACCGCAGAGGTCTCCGGCATTTTCGCCGCGGTCGAGGCGAAAATGCGCGCCCTGGCCGGCGATCCGCGCATCCATCAGGGCCGCGTGCGGGTACGTGCGATCGGCAAGCTGAGCCTCGTTCCGGAAGCGACCCAGGCGGCGATCCGGGCGGCCGAAGAGGCGACCGCCAGCTACAACGGGATGGCGCTGAACATCGCGGTCGCCTATGGCGGGCGGCAGGAAATCGTCGATGCCATAGCGGCGTTTCTCGGCGATAATCTGGCGCCGGATGTCGGCCTCGCCGAATTGATCGCGCGGCTGACGCCCGACACCGTCGAGCGCTACCTCTACACCGCCGGCCTGCCCGACCCCGATCTGATCATCCGCACCAGCGGCGAGGTGCGCCTGTCCGGGTTCATGCTGTGGCAGAGCGCGCACAGCGAGTTCTATTTCACCGACGTGCACTGGCCGGCTTTCCGCAAGATCGATTTCTTGCGGGCGATCCGCACCTATCAAATGCGCCAGCGCCGCTTCGGTCTGTGACGGGGGCGGCCAACAACCCCCTCGAATTCGCCGCGTACGGCTGTTATATCGTCGGCATGATGGCGAGGCGCGGGCGGAGAGAGCGAATTACCGGCATGATCCTCGGTTGAGGATCATGCTGCTCCCGGTTTTTCGCATTCCACCCAAAGGCTGACGATGCCCACGGACTACCGCCCGACCGTCTTTCTGCCCAAGACCGACTTTCCGATGCGCGGCGACCTGCCGAACCGCGAGCCGGCGACCCTCGAGCGCTGGCAGGCGATGGATCTGTATCGCCGATTGCGGGACGTAGCGGCCGGGCGCGAGAAATTCGTGTTGCACGACGGGCCGCCCTACGCCAACGGCGATCTTCATATCGGTCACGCACTCAACAAGATTCTGAAGGACGTGGTCAACCGCACCCAGCAGATGCTGGGCAAGGACGCGCCCTACGTGCCGGGGTGGGACTGCCACGGATTGCCGATCGAGTGGATCGTCGAGGAGCAATACCGCGCCAAAAAGCAGTCGAAAGACAGCGTGCCGATCGCCCAGTTCCGCGCCGAATGCCGGGCCTTTGCCGAGCACTGGATCGGGCGGCAGAAGGAGCAGTTTCAGCGCCTCGGCGTGGTCGGCGACTGGGACGACCCGTATCTCACCATGGCCTACAAGGCCGAGGCGCAGATCGTGCGCGAAATCGGCAAGTTCCTCGTCAATGGCGGGCTCTATAAGGGCGCCAAGCCGGTGTTGTGGTCGGTCGTCGAGCAGACCGCGCTGGCCGAGGCCGAGGTCGAATACCACGACCACCGCTCGACCACGATATGGGTCCGCTTTCCGATCACGGGGGCGGTGCGCCCGTCCCTGCGCCACACCGCGGCGGTGATCTGGACGACGACGCCGTGGACGCTTCCCGGCAACCGCGCGATCGCCTACAGCGCCAAGCTCGAATACGCAGTGATCCAGGTCGATGCGGCCGCCGCCGACAGCCGTGCGATTGCTTTTGCCGCCGGGAAGCCGGGCGAGAAGCTGCTGGTCGCATTGCCGCTGATCGAGGATTTGTGCGCGCGCGCCGGGATCGAGCGCCACACCGTCGTCGACGTGTTTCCGGGCGCCGCGCTCGCCGGAACGGTGGCCCGCCACCCGCTCTTCGGGCAGGGCTACGAGTTCGAAGTGCCGCTGCTGCCCGCCGGCTTCGTCGAAGCCGACCAGGGCACCGGCCTTGTCCATATCGCCCCGAACGCCGGCATGGACGACTGGGAACTGGGGCGCGAGCACGGCCTGCCGGTCATCGACACGGTAGGCCCGGACGGGGTGTATCTGGCGAGCGTGAAGCTGTTCGCCGGGCGCGCGGTCTACCGCCCCGACGGCAGGGAGGGCGACGCCAACGCGGCGGTGATTGCCGCGGTCGAGGCGGCGGGCGCGCTGCTCGCGCGCGGCCACCTCGTGCACTCCTACCCGCATTCATGGCGCTCGAAGGCGCCGCTGATTTTCCGCAACACTCCGCAATGGTTCATCTCGATGGAGGCGAACGGCCTGCGGCAGAAGGCATTGCAGGCGATCGACGACACCCGCTGGGTGCCGCCGCAAGGCAAGAACCGCATCGCCGCGATGATCGAAAACCGGCCCGATTGGTGCGTCTCGCGCCAGCGTGCCTGGGGCGTGCCGATCCCGATCTTCACCAGCCGCAAGACCGGCGAGCCGCTGCGCGACCCCGCCGTTACCGAGCGGGTGGCGCGCGCGGTCGAGGCGCGCGGCGCCGATGCCTGGTTCGCCACCGACCCGCGCGAGTTTCTCGGCAATCAGTACGATCCCGACGAGTGGGAGCAGGTTACCGACATCATCGAGGTGTGGTTCGACTCCGGCTCGACCCACAGCTTCGTCTTGGAGCAGCGGCCGGAATTGAAATGGCCGGCCTCGCTCTATCTCGAAGGGTCCGACCAGCATCGCGGCTGGTTCCATTCCTCGTTGCTCGAATCCTGCGGCACGCGCGGCCGCGCCCCTTACGAGGCGGTATTGACGCACGGCTTCGTGCTCGACGAGGACGGCCGCAAGATGTCGAAATCGCTGGGCAACGTCGTCGCGCCGCAGGACGTGATGCGGCAATACGGCGCCGACATATTGCGCCTGTGGGTGGTCGGCTCGGATTACGCCGAAGACCTGCGCATCGGCCCCGAAATCCTCAAGCACCATGCCGACATCTATCGCCGGCTGCGCAACACGCTGCGCTATCTGCTCGGCGCGCTTGCCGGATTCACGCCGGCGGAGGCGGTTCCGCTCGATCCGCAAGCATTGCCCGAACTCGAGCGCTGGGTGCTGCACCGGCTCGCCGAGATCGACCGGGTCGTGCGGGCGGCAATCGAGGCGTTCGACTTCCACGACATGTTCACGGCGTTGCACAATTTCTGCGCGGTCGATCTGTCGGCATTCTATTTCGACATCAGGAAGGACCGGCTGTATTGCGATGCCGCCGACGCGCCGGAGCGTCGCGCCACGCGCACCGTGCTGGACCGCACCTTCGACTGCCTCGTCCGCTGGCTCGCCCCGATCCTGTGCTTTACCGCCGAGGAGGCGTGGCTGGCGCGGCACGGCGACGCACCGGGGCGCAGCATCCACCTCGAACTCTACGCTCCGGTGCCGCCGGAATGGCGCGATGACGCATTGGCGGCGCGGTGGGAGCGGTTGCGCGATCTGCGCCGGGTCGCCACCGGCGCGCTCGAACTCGAACGCGCCGCAAAGCGCATCGGGTCGAGCCTGCAGGCGGCGATCGAGATCTACGTGCCGAAGCTCTTCGCTCCCGAACTGGCGGGCGTGGACCTGGCCGAATTGTGCATAACCTCGGCAGCTACGCCCCGTTCAGGTGACGTACCGGAAGGTGCCTTCACCCTGCCCGAGGTACCCGGCATCGGCGTCCGCGTCGAGCTGGCGCCGGGCGAGCGCTGCGAGCGCTGCTGGCGCATCCTGCCCGAGGTCGGGCAGGTACCGGACCACGACGATCTCTGCCGGCGCTGCGCCGATGTCGTCGCGCATGGTGCGGGAGCATGATCGGACGCGGGCTTGTCACCGCCGTGCTGGTTGTGGCCCTGGACCAGCTCAGCAAGGCGGGAATCGTCGCGCTGTTCGCCGCCTATCCGCCCGGCCATCTGGTTCGGCTGGCGCCGTTTTTCGACCTGCTGCTGACCCGCAACCGGGGCATCAGCTTCGGCTTGTTCAACAATGGCGACGCGGCCAATTCGCTGTTGTTCTCGGTGGCCGCGGCGGTGGTGATCGTGGTGCTGATATTCTGGTTGAAACGGGTCGAGACCCGATTCTTGGCGGTCGCGATCGGCCTGATCATCGGTGGCGCCGCCGGCAACGTGATCGACCGGCTGATTCGCGGCAGCGTTATCGACTTTCTTGATTTTCATCTCGGCTCGTGGCATTGGCCCGCCTTTAATGTGGCCGACAGCGCCATTTGCCTTGGGGTGGCGGCAATGTTGCTTGAAGGCTTCGTGTTGCGGCATACCCCGCCCCAAGCAAAAGGGCGAGGAGACTCCCTGTCATGACCGGTGGTGACCGTTCTGTTGCAATGGGAACGCTTGTGTCTCTATTCAGGGTTTCTTGCATAGCGTCAATATTGCTGCTCGGCGGCTGCACCGGGTTCAAGCAGGCGATCGGGCTGGAAGAGGCGCCGCCCGACGAGTTTACGGTCGAATCGCGGGCGCCGCTGACGATCCCGCCCGAGTTCAACCTGCGGCCGCCCGAGCCCGGCGCGCCGCGCCCGCAGGAGATGAGCGCATCGACGAAGGCGCGCGAGGAGATCGACGCGGCCGGCCCCGGCCAGCCGGGGAATCAGGCAAACGCAAGCGGATTGCCGCAACTGCCGGGAAGCGGCGGACCCGTTGCGAGCCAGGAAGTGGGCGCCGACAGCCTGTCGGAAAAATTGCTGACCTCCAACGATGTCGGTGCCGGCGCGACGGTCGAAAAGCGCCAGACCTCGGTGCTGAAGGGCGTCTACTAGCCCGGTGCGGCGACGATCCGCGGACCGATCGCCTGCCAGACCCGGTCGCATTCGTCACGCGAGACCGGGCTGCGGAAGTGCTTCGCCAGAACCTCGGCCAGTTCACCGGCATCGCGCAAAGCGCGATGTTGGGGCGGACGACCGGGGCGCCGGACCGTGAACCGGTTGTTGAGCAGCGCGTAGCGGCATTCCGCATCGGGCCGCGCGCACATCAGATTAGCGACAAAGATGCTGTCCGGATGGGTCGAGGTGAACCAGTTCGCCGGTTCGTAATCGATCGGTTGCTGCACCAGTCGCGGCTCGAACCGGTACAGCGCCACCCAGTCGCCATCGAGCCGCGCCTGCAATTCCAGCTCGCCGCTCTCGCGTTCGACCAGGCGATGCGGCTCGTGCGGCGTCGTCTGCTCGACGCCGGGTGCGAACCGCAGCGGTGCGGTCAAGGTCAGCCCGCCGAAACCCACATCGGCGAGGTAATTCCCATCGGGCAAGGCGACCCGCAGCAGCATGTGGCTACGCGGCGGAATATCGTCGGGACCGCGCATCCAGACGACGCGGGCGCTCAGCCCCTCGACCGCAAAGCCGAGCGCGGTCAACACCTCCCGCAGCAATGTGTTGTGCTCGAAGCAATAGCCGCCGCGGCGCCGACGGACCAGTTTGTCGACGAGCGCGGCGGCATCGAGCCGGATCGGCTGCCGCAACAGGACGTCGAGATTCTCGAACGGGATCGCGCCGGCATGCGCAGCGACGATGCCGGCGAGCGCGGCCAAATTCGGCTCGCGTCCGCCGGCATAGCTGATGTGCCGGAAATAGGCGGAAAGGTCGTCTTCGCCGAGGCTCATCGCGTCACTATATCCGATTCTGCAAGTGGACCGCCGACGCTTGAAAAGGTAGGCACCCGATGGCCCTGATAAAATCCATAGTGCTGAGCGTCGCGTTCGTCGGCGGAATCACGCTTGCCGCCTGGGCGCAGCCCCAATACCCGTTTTATCCGTATCCTTATGCACCGCCGCCACGGCCGCCGTCGTGGAGCTACGATCCCTACACCAGCGGCCTGTCGCCATGTCCGCAATGGCATCAGGGAGACACCACCCCGTGCCGCGAACAGATGCCGCCGACCTATGGGCAACCGGATTACTGGCCGCCGCGGTAGAGCAGGTGCTGCCGACTGCCGGAGAAACTCGATCGCCGTACCAGACAAGAGCGTGCCGCCCGCGCCCTTGAACTGTCCCAACCCGCCGAGGCGCTCGAACGCTACAACGGCTGCTGCTTGACGAAGCGGACAGGTACGGCGCGCGCGAGCGACACCTCAACCTGGCCGACCGCCATATTGCCAAAGCGACGGCCATATCGAAAAGCAGAAGAGACCAATAAAGAGAATGGAAGATCAAGGCCTTGATACAGCTATTTCAGCTCTTCGCGTAGAACTGCAATTAGCGCCTTCGGCGCGAGCGGTTTTCTCAGCACCTGCTTCACCCCCACTGCAGCTGCACGTCGCTCCAACGACGCGTCGCTCGTGGCGGTGATCATGATCGCCGGAGCGGCCACCCCTTGCCTCCGCGCCTCGGCGACGAGCTCAACGCCATCAAGGCCGGGTATCAAATAATCTACGATCAGGCATGCCACTTCGGGCTTCTGCCGAAGAAACTCGCGGCTGCTCTGATACGTCTGGACGGAAATGTCGTGAATTTCGAGCAGCAGCCGGATCGAATCGCGCACCCCGGCGTCATCGTCGATGACCGCGACGGTTTTGCCTTCGAGACCGGCTCCGTTTACGTCGCTCACGTCACTTCCTCGGAGGCGCGGCACCATACCCGCGGACGGGGAGATGAGGCGAACCTGACGTGCTCGATCCCGGTCGGGCGAGAGCCTGTTTTCTTTCCGGTAAAGGGAGTATCTCTCTCAGCGGTCGGCGCCCGATACCGCTGCCGACAATGGCCGATCTTGGCGACCGGTGCTTTGGTCTGGGTCATGGAGCTTTGACTTAAGGCAACACAACGGCAAGCAAACGCCCGAAACATCAAAAACCCTTCGCACCCGGATCGTCGCATTGTCGTCATACGCGATCAAGCGGCAAGAAAATGTGACATATAATTCGCCGGCAAGCGCAACGACCTGTTGCGCTGGGGTCGGCGACGGCTGGCGATTGGCGAGGCGCGGGATCACGGTCGACCGGAATATCCTGATGGCCACGAACCTGACCGTGCTTTTCTGATGCTTCTCACCTCTTCTCTTCAAGTCGTTCCGGCCATCCGGGGGTCGCAATGACAGCGCGCGGGTTGTAAGAGTCGCAACCAGACCTGATGGAGGAATCGCGATGTCGGCAGCGGAATTCCGGAAGGCGCGCGATTTCCTGTTCACTCATCGCACGGATTACGGAACCGCCTACCGCGAATTCCGCTGGCCGGTGCTCGACCGGTTCAACTGGGCGCTCGACCATTTCGACCCGATGGCGCGCGGAAACCGCGACACGGCGCTGTGGATCGTCAACGAGGGCGGCGGCGAATCCCGGCTCAGCTTCGACGAGATGGCGGCCCGCTCGAACCGCGTCGCCAACCATCTGCGGGCGCTCGGCATCGGCCGCGGCAACCGCATCCTGTTGATGCTCGGCAATGTCGTGCCGCTATGGGAGGTGATGCTGGCGGCGATAAAGCTGGGCGCCGTGATCATCCCGGCGACGACCCTGCTGTCGCGCGACGACCTCGACGACCGTTTCGCCCGCGGCCGGGTGCGCCATGTCGTGACCGATGCCGGCAACGCCGCAAAATTCGCCGACCTGCCGGGCGATTACACCCGCATCGCGGTCGGCGGCGACGCTGCCGGCTGGCAGCGCTATGAAGCAGCCTACGATGCGCCCGCCGTTTTCGCCGCCGATGGCGAGACCAAAGCGAGCGACCCGCTATTGCTCTATTTCACCTCGGGCACGACGGCCAAGCCGAAGCTCGTCTTGCACAGCCACCAGAGCTACCCGGTCGGCCATCTGTCGACGATGTACTGGCTCGGCGTGAAGCCCGGCGACATCCACCTCAACATCTCGTCGCCGGGCTGGGCCAAGCACGCCTGGAGCTGCTTCTTCGCGCCGTGGAACGCTGGCGCCGGCGTGTTCATGCTGAACCAGCCGCGCTTCAACGCCCGCAATCTGCTGGACACGATCGCCCATTGCCGGGTGTCGACGTTCTGCGCGCCGCCGACCGTATGGCGGATGCTGGTCCAGGAGGACCTGACCAGCCGCAAGATCGCCCTTCGCGAGGCGCTGAGTGCCGGCGAGCCGCTCAACCCCGAGATCATCGAGCGGGTCAAGGCGGCCTGGGGATTGACCATCCGCGACGGCTATGGCCAGACCGAAACAACGTTGCAGATCGGCAATTTCCCCGGCCAGGAGGTCAAGCCGGGCGCGATGGGAAAGCCGGCGCCGGGCTATCGCGTCGCGTTGCTCGATGCCGACGGCGCCGCGCAAAGCGAGGCCGAGATCTGCCTCGCCCTCGATCCGCCGCCGCTCGGATTGATGCAGGGCTATCAGGCCGACGACGGCACGATCCAGCCGCTCGCCGGCGCCGCCTATCGCACCGGCGACGTGGCGATGCGCGATGCCGACGGCGTGTTCACCTATGTCGGCCGCGCCGACGACGTGTTCAAAGCGTCGGACTATCGGATCAGCCCGTTCGAGCTGGAAAGCGTATTGATCGAGCACGCGGCCGTCGCCGAGGCCGCGGTGGTGCCCTCGCCCGATCCCCTGCGCCTCTCCGTGCCCAAGGCGTTCGTCGCGCTCGCCGGCAACCACATGCCGACCCGCGAGACGGCATTGTCGATCTTCACCCATCTGCGCGCCCACCTCGCCCCGTTCAAGCGGGTGCGCCGGCTCGAATTCGCCGAATTGCCCAAGACCATCTCGGGCAAGATCCGCCGTGTCGAACTGCGCCGCAACGAGGCCGCCAGCCGTGCGGCCGGCACGCGCGGGCCGGCCGAATTCTGGGAAGAGGATTTCCCGGAACTGCGGTAACCGCCCTCACCCCCTTCGGGGTTGCGCCGAAGATCATCCCCAACGCCCTGGCGAGGGCAGCAATGCTGTCCCGCCGGTTGACCCCTGCCTTTTCGATAGGCATTTAGGATTGGGATGTTCAGCTTTTTCGAACAGCTGATCGAGCCGACCGACAAGCCGCCCGACGCGCCGCCGCCCGTGCTCGGCAGCCCGCGTGCGCTCGCGCGCTTCTATTGGCATTTCGTGCGCCAGATCCCGGCCCTCCTGGTCGTGCTGTTTGCGACCGGTCTTGCCGTCGCGCTGTGCGACGCGGCGATCCCCTATTGCATCGGCAAGGTCGTCACCTTCGTCACCTCGCAAAACCCGGCGACGGTATGGCACGCGGCCGGCTGGCAGTTGTTGGCGATGGCCGGGCTGTTGCTGGTGTTGCGCCCGTGCGCCCATTTCACCAACGCGCTGATCACCAACCAGGCATTGATCCCGGGCCTGACCAACCTCGTGCGCTGGCAGAACCACTGGCATGTGGTGCGCCAGGGCTGGACCTTTTTCCAGAACGACTTCGCCGGCCGCATCGCCTCGCGGGTCATGCAGACCGGCCCGGCGCTGCGCGAAAGCGTGGTCATGACGATCAACGCGGTCTGGTACATCCTGGTCTACGGCACCAGTGCGATCGCGCTCCTCGCCGTCGCCGACTGGCGGCTGACCGTGCCGATCGTATTGTGGTTCGCGACCTACGCCGTGGTGTTGCGGGCATTCCTGCCGCGCATGCGCGAGCGCTCTCGGCGCATGTCGGAGATGCGCTCGGAGGTGACCGGCCGCGTCGTCGACAGCTACACCAACATCCTCACGGTCAAGCTCTTTGCCCGCGCCCGCGACGAGGACCGGTTCGTGCGCGAGGCGGTGGACGAGCACACGCTCGCCTATCGCCGCCAGCAGCGGATGACCTCGTCATGGGGCCTGTCGCTGATATTGATGAACGCCTCATTGCTGGTGGCCACGAGTGCGATCTCGATCGGGTTGTGGGCGCATGGGCGGGTGCCGGTCGGCACCGTGGCGATGGCGATCCCGATGGCCTGGCAGATCGGCAACATCTCGGGCTGGGTGGCCCAGCAGATCGCCA
>JASHNY010000254.1 GCA_030041385.1 Alphaproteobacteria bacterium | reverse complement strand
CGCTCGATGCGTCCCCTTCGTCTAGAGGCCCAGGACACCGCCCTCTCACGGCGGCAACACCGGTTCGAATCCGGTAGGGGACGCCAACAAAATCAATGCGATACTGATGCACGGCCAATCGCCTCTCACAAAACGCCCACCGCGAAGCCGACGGCACGATGCTCGAAGCAAAAGGTCCCGGTTATGCCAACATGATGGCCGGGTCTGACATCTGGTGGCGGTGGTTTACCGGCGTAGAGCCCATCGAAGCTCAGATGCAGGCCCAATCCGGTGCCGCCGCGGGCCGTATCGTCGAGTGGCACTTCGCCGAGCAATCGGTCGCCGATTTCTTCCGCGAATACGCCAAGAAGAATCGGCTGACCAATATCGTTGTAATTTACACTTCGCCGGACCAGCCATGACCACCGGTCCTTTCAGGGTTGAATGTTATTGGCGGCCTCGTCCGGCGAGCACGCGCGACTGCGCTGGCCGCTTCGCCGCTATGCTGGGCGGGCTGGCGAACATCCATCCGGCCTTCGCGCATTGGAACAAGCAGGCCTGGTCGCGCGCCGCGGCAAACCGGCCGGCCTGGGCGATGCCGCCGGATGTCGATGAACTGACGGCCGTGTTCGAGAAAGGGCGACGTTACAAAGATGCGCCGCGCGAGCCGTGGCCGGAGATGGGCTACGGTGTGTCGGCCTGGAACGGGCGCGATGGTCCCGATGGAGCGTCATTGTCGGTCCACGCGGGAACATATGCGACCTACTCCGTGTACCCGAACACGGTCGATCTGGTGCTTGGGCCGGCCGGCCCCGACAACGCGGATCTGATCTGCGCTGCCGTCGTCAAGCGGGCGCTGCTGAGCACCGTCTCGGCTTGGGGGCCGGATTACGGCGTCGTCGTCTGTTGGGACTATTACCGCCGGCTGTTCGGCGAGCGGCATTGGCCGCCGTTCCGCAGCGGCTGGATGACCTACCTGGCGCCGCAATATGCGAGTTGCATCACGCCGCCGCCCGCCGCGATCGTCGAACCCGTCCCCGGCGGCGGCTTGCTGCTGCTGGCGACCGAGGAACGGTTCAGCATGGACAACCCGGCGCACCTTGCCGTCGCCGACGCCATCCAGGCGGCCCTCGATCCGCTGCAAGAAATGCCAAAACCCAATATCGCAGAACCGATCCGGTACAATCCAACCTCGTAGCCACACCCGAGCCGAAGCCGCTCCACCCGCGTGGCCTTCGCCGGATGGTTACGGATCGGCCTTGATGGGGCGGAGCGAAGTCCGTGCAAGAGGACTGGGCTTCTCGCGCCCCGCTCCTACTCCTGCGCTGTCCGAAACTGAATTCATGAGCCGCGGCGAACTGCGACTGGGTCATGCCGGGTTGAGTCCGAAGGCCACCTCGCGCACCTCGCCGTAATCGAAGCGATCATCCTCGACAGACACCTGTCGCCCGGCGGCATGCCTCTGGCGTATAACCGCAAAGACGGAACCAACATGGCTCGCCGTCCAGTTTGTCAGAGGGCTACGGCGTCGACGTAGTGCTCGCCATCGCCGGCGCCGGCACGCCAGCGAAATCGCCGGCGCCGGTCGCGGCAGGCACGCGCGAATGACGATAATGCGCCGCAAGCCGCCGGTCGTGAGTCCGGAAAGGACGCCAGCCACCCCCCGCTGACCTTTCCCCAATTACAGCTTGTTACTACAGGGACATTAAGACGGCGCAGCAGCTGGCCGTCCTTTTCAACGCGGCGTCAGCTCAGCAATCATATGATTGACGACGCTTGCCATCGCCGCGGAAGCGCCGAAATCGAATTTGTTGATGGCGGCGAAAGCGGCAACTCCCCGGGTCGGGGCAAAGGCGGCGTAGCAGAATATACCCTGCAGGCCGCCGGCCTTTTGCAATATCAGCGGCATGCTCCCGTGCGGTTCCATGACGATCCAGCCGGGGCCGATCGCATCCATGTGACCGGACTCGTCGAAACCCGAGACCGGGGCGAGGCCGTCGCGCTGAAGATACGCGGCATGATCGAGCAGCCGGATTTCGGCATCTTTCGACCCGAAGCGATCCAGATGCCAGGACAGCCAGCGCAGGATGTCGTCGGGCGTCGAATAAAGCCCGCTGGCGCCGGCGGCCCGGGTCAATGCGACGAATGGCTGAAGGCGAAACCGTGGGTTCGCCTATGGACGGCCGGGTTGCGGTCCGCCACAGTAATGCAGATTCAAGGCACGTGTGAGGTAAGCCGCCTTCTCAGGCTCTCAAGGCTTTCTGCAAGGGAGGCTCGCGATGAGCGCAGGCGCGATCTTGAATGGCTTGGCTCCGAGGGAGCGGCAGTCGCTGGGGCAGGTTGCGGCACCGTTCCTGGTAGCCTTGTCTTATTTTCTCGGGGCGAAGGCCGCCTTCGCCATCGGCATGCTGACCCAGCAGTTCGCGCCGTTCTGGCCGCCCAATGCCGTCCTGCTCTGCGCCTTTTTGAGGATGCCGCGGCGGCAATGGCCGGCGATAATCCTGGCCTGCCTGCCGGCGCATATCCTGGCCGAGATCGGCGCCGCGATGCCTGCGCTCCAGCTGATCGCGGCTTTCGCCTGCAACGTGACGGTGGCGCTGCTCAACGCGGTTGCGCTTGTTCGATTTGTGCCGCGGCGCGATTGGTTCAGCGGGCTGGACGGCACCGTCCGTTACCTGGCGATTACGGTGGTCGCAAACCCGGCCCTCGTCGCTTGCGCCGCGGGGTTCGAGCCGCTGCTCGGCAACGGCCACCTCGGCGATTACGGGCAATTCTGGTGGCGCTGGTATGTCTCGAACGCGCTCGGCAATCTGACGCTCGCACCGCTGTTCCTGACCGCTACATCCGGCCTATTGCTGCGGGGTTTTCGCCTCGCCGATCGTGGCCGGGTGTTGGAGGTCGCCCTGCTGATGTCGGGGCTGGCGATCAGCTGCGGGCTTGCCTTCACCTCCGTTCCGAGCGCGGCGGCAGGCCTGTTCCCCGTGCTGATCTATCTGCCCATGCCCTTTCTGCTGGCGATCGCGGTCCGCCTGTTGGCCGCTCTGGCCGAGGAGTTGCGGCACAGCAACAAGGACCTCGCCCTGGCGCTCGACAAGCGCAACTGCGCGGAAATCGCCGCCCGCGCGACCCGGGCATTATTGCAGTCCTCGTTGAATGCGCTCGGCTCACGCTTCGCGATCCTTGACGCTTCCGGCCGGATCCTCACCACCAACGCGAGCTGGGACGATGCGGCAACCCTCATCGCGCAACGCGGCGAGCAGCATTTCGTGGGCCGAAACTACCTCGAGGAGTGCGATCGCGGCAGGCCCCACCAGCAGCAGATCGCCGCCGGGCTGCGGCGCGTCATCGGCGGTGAAGTCCCCGAGTTTCGGCTGGAATACCGGAGCGATTCTATCGGGGGGCGCTGGTACCAGGTGCGCGGCACCCGGTTCGTCATCGAGCGGGAACTGCGCGTCGTCGTCGCCCATGAGGATATCACCGAAGTAAAGCGTTCCGAGGACGCGCTGCGCCGACTGTCGGGTCGGCTGATGCGGGCCCAGGACGAAAGCCGGCGGCAAATCGCCCGCGATCTGCATGATTCGACGGCGCAAAGCCTGCTCGCCGCCAGGTTGGGGATCGGCCAGGCGCTGCGCCGCTCGCCCCGGCTCACCCGGGCGACCAGGGCGGCGCTCGAGGAAAGCCGCGCATTGATCGACGAAAGCCAGCGCGAGATTCGTACCGTCGCCTACCTGCTGCACCCGCCGCTGCTCGACGAAGCCGGTCTTGCGGCGGCGCTGCGCTGGCTGAGCGACGGCTTCTCGAAGCGCACCGAGATCGACATCGCTCTCGATCTGGCCGAAGACATCGAGCGCCTGCCCGCCGAGACCGAGGCGGCGCTGTTTCGCGTTGCCCAGGAGGCGCTGACCAACGTTCACCGCCATTCCGGCAGCCGCACCGCGCGCATCGTCCTCAGGCGGACACTCGCGCCGCAAGACGGCTCGCAGGTCGTCATGGCGATTGAGGATAATGGCTGCGGCATGCCGGCCGAGTTCGCCCCGCCGCTCGGCGATCTTCCGCATGACCGGCATCTGGGAATAGGCCTGACCGGGATGCGGGAGCGGTTGCACCAACTCGGCGGCAACCTGCGGATCGAGTGGAGCGCGCGCGGCACCACGGTCCAAGCGACGATCCCGTGCGGGTAGAGCGTGTGATCCGTCTGGATTGAAGCATATCCCGGATGATCGCTTCCCCCCGGGCTTGACGCGGGGGCCCACGTCTTCCGCGCCGGAGATCGCCGCGCGGCCGATCAGGGTTCCGTCAAATGATTCCGGACGGCATAGCGGACGAGTTCGACGATCGAATTGACGCCAAGCTTGCGCATCAGCGTGGTGCGGTGCGTTTCGACCGTCTTGATGCTGATCCCCAGCTTTTGCGCGATCTTCTTGTTGCGGTGGCCCTCCGACAATAGCTGCACGACCTCCCGCTCGCGGGGGGTCAAGCGCGCGGCGGCGGCGTTACCCCCGCCCTGACGCCCCAACCTCAGGAAACCGTCGAGTACCGTCTCGGAGATCTGGGCGCTGAAAAACGGCTGCCGCCGCAGCAATGTCTCGACCGCAGTGATGACATGCCGCTCGGCATCGGTCTTGAGCAGATAGCCGCGCGCGCCCGCCTCCAGCACGTCGTGCACCAGGCTTTCGTTCTGATGCATGGTGAAGACCAGCACCTGGGTCCGCGGCGAAACCTTGCGGATTTGCCGCGTCGTTTCGAGACCGTTGAGGTCCGGCATCATCAGATCGACGATCGCAATTTCCGGCTGAAACCTGGCCGCCAGTTCGATGGCGTCGCGCCCGTTAGCGGCCTCGCCGCAGACTTCCCATTCCGGTCGCTCCTGCAGCAGGGCCTTGAGCCCGCGCCGGACAATCTCGTGATCATCGGCCAGCAAGATGCGAACCATGCTCGGGCCTCGCGAGCAAGGGGGCGACGCCTGGGGCAGGATCGGCAGTCTACATCCCGGACTGCCGTTTGGCATACGGGCGCGCCCGTAGAATGCGCATGAATATCCCTGTAGCCTTCCGCGCCGGTCTTCGCGGGCGGTGTTCGGCACCGACAGCCGACGCCCCGGGGCATTTCCGGAGCGGTGGCGGCTGCGGAGCAATTCGCTGCCGGCTCCGGTTCATGTTGAAGCACCTTTACCCTTCTCGAAACACCTTTACCCTTCGTCATGCCCGGACTTGACCATTCCGCGGTTCACCCCTCGCCTCAGCGCCGGTGGAACGCGATGCGATAGGCCTGCGGGATGGTCAGGCTGGGGTCCGCCTCGCACTGTTCCATGACCCGCTGCACATTAGGGTCGATCATGCTGACGTCGATGACCCTGATGTGCGAAGAGGCGGCGAGATAGCCGTAATAGAACATGATCGCCGCGGCGCGGTCGTCATCTGCGGCATTGAGCAATTGCCCGCAGGTGACGCGCGTGACATCCCACATCGGCCCGCTGCCGGGTGGAGGCGGCGACGCGGGCGCCGGAGCGGCGGGCGGAGGCGGCGGTGCGGGCGCCGCAGCGGCC
>JASHNY010000253.1 GCA_030041385.1 Alphaproteobacteria bacterium | reverse complement strand
CGGTCGGGAGAGGCCGGGTTGCGGCGCACGGTGAGGTGCGATTTGACCCTCGTCTCCTCCTCGGCCAGATCGAACGACAGTTCGACCGCGTCGATCACGAAATCGGGCGGCCGGTAATCGGCGAGGCAGGTCGGTTGCGGCGGGGCGGCATCGCGCGGTAGATCGAGCATGGGCAGCGCCATCCGGGGAGGGAACAGGTATGAAGCTCTACACCTACTATCGTTCGCAGGCGAGCTTCCGCGTGCGCATCGCGCTGAACCTCAAGGGCTGACGCATGACGACAGCTTTCTGCACCGCGAAAAGGGCGACCGCGCGTGCGCCACTACCTGCTCGACGACCTCAACCTGACCCAGGAGCAGCTGCTCGGCTGGATCAAGCGCTGGATCGACGGCGGATTGCAGGCCATGGAGGAATTGCCCGCCGAGCACCGGGAAAGCGGCGGGTTCTGCCACGCCGACGCGGCCCCGGCCAACCAGCCCGACGCGGAGTAGCCGGTGCGGTCATTGCGACCCGCGGGCATGACCCGCGGGGAAGCAATCTCGCGCCGAAGGAGACTCGGTCCGGCGAGATTGCCGCGTCGCTGCGCTCCTCGCGATGATGACTATGATGCCATAGCCTCCTTGGCCAATCGATTATCGACGCAATCGGCGAAGGGGACGGGGCGGCTGAGATAGCCGCTCGAGAGCAGCGCACGCTGCAGGCGCATGAACCCGTCCTCGGGCATGAGGGGGTCGCCGCGCCACACGCCTTGCGCCTGGTAGCGGGCGAGCACGCCGGTCAGCACGGCGCGGTCGAGCGCCGGGAAATAGGGCGCGACCGTTTCTGCCAAGACCGCAGGCGGCTGCACCATCAGCCAGCGCTGGGTCGCGGCGGTCGCGCGCACCATGCGGCGGAACGGCTCCGGGTCGGCGGCGATCCGGTCGCGTGTGGTGGCGAAGACCGTGTACGAGGTGCGGCCCCGTGCCGAGGATTGCTGCCATACATGGCCGCCGCGCCGCACCGCCTGTTCGACGAACGGCTCGAACAGTTGCACGGCCGCGAGCTCGCCGCCGAACAACGCCTCGATATTCTCTTCCATGCCGCGATCGGCGACGCGGTCAAGCCGGGTGGGGTCGAGCCCGGCGTCGCGGATGTCTTCGTAAAGGCACAGCCACGGCGTCGGCACTTCGCTGACCGAGGCGAAGCGGAGATTCGTCAGGTCCGCGAGCCGGAAATCCGGGTTCGCCCGCGCCCCGACCAATGAGAACGGGTCCCGGCACACCACTTCGGCAAAGGCGACGAGCGGCGAGGAGGGGTCGCGTTCGTGCTCCTTCATGATGCGGATCGGTCCCATCCACATCACCTCCGCCGCCCCGGCGAGCAGCGCCGCCTCGGCCTTGCCCGGACCCGGCGAGGGCAGCAATTCGACCCTCAGCCCCTCGCGCTCATAGGCGCCGGTCGCATGCGCGGCGTAGAACGGCGCGTACAAGACGAAGCGGTAATTCTCGAACAGGCGCAGCGGGATCAACTCTGGCATCGCGAGCCTCGGTTTGCGAATGCGTGCGGCTCGGCTATCGTGCGGGTATGGCGCGACGCTGACAACCACGCCGAAGGAACCGAGCCATGAGCGAAGCCGCTATTGCCCCGAATTGCCTTGCCGGCGTCAAAGTGCTCGACCTGTCGCAATTCGAGGCCGGGCCGACCTGCACCGAGGCGCTGGCGCAACTCGGCGCCGAAGTCGTCAAGGTCGAAAATCCGAAGGGCGGCGAGCCCGGCCGCATCCTCGGCACCGGCCCCAAGCCGGGCGCCGACGCCTATTACTTCATGATCTACAACGCCAACAAGAAATCGGTCACGGCCAATTTGAAGTCGCCGCGCGGCGTCGCGCTGGTCAAGGAGATGGCCAAGAAGGCCGATGTCTTTATCGAGAACATGGCGCCCGGCACGATCGAGAAGCTGGGGCTCGGCTGGGACGTGTTGCACGCGCTGAACCCGCGGCTGATCTATGCCCAGGTCAAGGGGTTCGGCGAAGGCAGCCCGTACGAGCACAACCTCGCTTTCGACATGATCGCGCAGGCCTGCGGCGGCAACATGGCGATCACCGGCGAGGTCGGCGGCCGGCCGGTCCGCCCGGGCGCAACGCTCGGCGACACCGGCACCGGGATGCTGATGACGATCGCGATCCTCGCTTCGCTCTATCAGCGCAACGCGACCGGCACCGGGCGGCGGCTGCAGGTGGCGATGCAGGATGCGCAGCTCAACTACACCCGCGGCGCGTTCACCAACTATGCCCGCACCGGGCAGCCGCAGGAGCGCGGGCGCGCCGGGTTCGGCCCGCCGGTGCCGCCCAACGACATCTTTCCGTGCAAGCCGGGCGGCCCGAACGATTGGTGCTACATCTTCAACAGTCACAACAACCCGGAGCATTGGCGCCGGCTGTGCGGGATCATCGGGCGGCCGGAACTCGCCGACGACCCCGAATACCTCGACCGCGACAAGCGCCTCGCCCGCGCCGACGAGGTCAACGCGATGATTTCGGCGTGGACCCGCCAGCACACGAAGCACGAGGTCATGCAGATCATCGGCGCCGCCGGCGTGCCGGCCGGGGCGGTGATGGACACCGGCGACCTGCTCGCCGAACCCACCTTTGAGACGCGTGGCATCATCCAGACCCAGCATCACCCGGCGGGCGACCTGAGGATGCCGACCTTTCCGGTACGCTTCGACGGCAAGCCGCCGGCGGTCACCCGCGCGCCGCTGCTCGGCGAGCACACGGAGACGGTCTTCGGCGACTGGCTCGGCATGAGCGCCGCCGACGTCAAGGGCCTCAAGGACGACGGGGTGATTTAGCCGAACCCGCCGCGTCGTTCCGGAATGACGGCCGGGAAGCGGCTGCTACCCCATTCCCAGCCTTTTACTCGCGATCCGGGCGCCTTCCGCCATCGCCTTGAACTTGGCCCAGACCACGTCTTCGGTCACCCGGCCCATGCCGGCCGAGGTGTCGAAGCCGCAATCGGTGCCGGCCAGCACCCGGTGCGGGTCGCCGACCGCGTGGGCGACGCGCTCGAGGCGGTCGGCGACGACCTCGGGGTGTTCGACAAAGCTCGTCAAATCGTCGATGACGCCGGCGACGATGATCTGATCGTCGGCGAGCGGGTATTTCTGCAGCACGCGGTATTCGTGCTGGTGGCGCGGGTTGCCGAACGGAAAGACGAAGCCGCCGACATGCGCCTTTTGCAGGATCGGCAATATGTCTTCGAGCGGCACGTCGCGGTCGTGCGGGGCCTCGTAATTGCCCCAGCACACGTGCAGCCGCACGCGGTCGCGCGGCACGTTGACGATCGCGCGGTTGATCGCGGCGACGACGCGCTCGACGAAATCGAGGAAATCGGCGAGCGGCCGGTTCTGGTATGACAGGTGCCGTTCGAGGGCGAGGTCGGGGCAATCGAGCTGCAGCAGGAAGCCAGCGTTGACGATCGCCTCGTATTCGACCTTCAGCGCGGTCGCGACCGCATCGAGATAGGCATCCTCGGTGTCGTAATACTCATTGCGCATCGCGCCGACGATGATGCCGGGCGACGGCGCGGTCAGGAACGGCTCGACGAACCCCTTCGCCGCGGCGTCGAGCGCGGCGCGAAAATCGCCGATCTCGGCCTTCAATTCGCTGTCGTCGGCATAGCGGATCTCGCCGATCGCCAAGGGCGGCTCATAGTTGCCGACCGCCTCGCGGGCCGCCAGCATCTGCGCCATCTGCGCCTTGAGGATCGGGTAGCGCTCGACATCGCCGCGCGGCCAGCGCTTCCACGAGCCGCCGAACCCGGTCATGCGATGGCGCACGTACAGGAAAAACGCCTCACGCTGCTGCTCGCCGTTATTGCCGACATCGACCCCGGAATCGACCTGCTTGGCGATGATCTGGCGCAGCGCCTCCTTGCCGAGGCGCTTGATCTCGTCCGGATCGACCGCCT
Organism: Alphaproteobacteria bacterium; assembly: GCA_030041385.1. Taxonomy (GTDB): domain Bacteria; phylum Pseudomonadota; class Alphaproteobacteria; order ATCC43930; family CGMCC-115725; genus DATARH01. The sequence goes on along the minus strand of JASHNY010000253.1, from coordinate 9,105 downwards.
CGCCGCGGGCGCGCCGCACGTAAAGCCGGGTCAGCTCCGGCGGCCGCGGCAGGCTGCCGGTGTGGGTGGTCAGGATGCGCTCGTCGCTGCGCCGCATTGTCTCCCTCCCGTCATTCGTCCAGAAATGCCGCGACGCGCTCGACAAAGCGCTCGGGCTGCTCCAATTCGGGGTGATGGCCGGCGCCGTCGATCAATTCGAACCGGGCCCCCGGGATCAGCCGACTGTAGCCGCGGCCGTAATCGGGCGTCACCACCCCGTCGCTCGCCCCCCACAAGACCAGCGTCGGCACGCGGATGCGTCCAAGCCACTGCTTCAGCTGCGGGTTGTACATGTACGGGTGCCAGGCATAGAGGCACAGCGATTCCCAGTTGCGGGCGTGGACGACCAGTTCGTCGTCGCTCATCGCGTCGTAATCGGGCGCCCGCGCCGGGTCGTGCCAGCTGCGCTGCCTGACCTCGGCCGGGTTGGTGTTGAACACGTCGAGGATGTCGCGCGTTTCGCGGCTGCCGAGCTTGATACCGACCGGATCGACCAATATGAGCCGGCTCAATTTGTGGCACGCGGCGACCGCGATTTCGGCGGCGAGCCAGCCGCCGAACGACAGGCCGACGAGAGCGATCTGGTCGTAGGGCAGGTCGTCGATCAGCGCCAGGTAGAGATGCACAAGATCGTAGATCGTGTCGAAATCCTCGGGCCGCGGCGAATGCCCGAACCCGGGCGACGACGGGGCGATGATTTCGCGGCGCCGACCGAGCAGGTCGAGAAACGGGGCGTTCGGCGATATGGTGTCCATGCCGTGCAAAACCAGCACCGGCTGCCCTGCGCCGCGGCGCAGTACCTCCAGTTCGATCCCGTTGACCACGATCCGGCTGCTGGCGCCCGATCCCGTTTCCACTGACATCTTTCACCGACTCTCGTGGTTGCCGGGCACCATCATGCCATGAAGGGTGCGGCCGTCGATACGCGCGCTTTCGGGCCGCAGCATTCCCGTGGAAAGGCGATTCGCAGGCCGCGTGCTTCCTGCGGCGCATTGTCACGGCGGCGCGAATTCCCGGAAAATCGGCAAACGCAGCAGGGCTCAGGGCTTTGTGGCCGAATATTGCGCCGCAATAGGCTTTGCTTGTGCCGCAGCCGGCCTCCGCCTACATTAGGGGCCTCGGCCCAACAACTGAAAGGAGGTGATCCTGTGTCTAACGATCAACTGCGGGCAACCGCTGCCGTGACCAGGATCCCCGCGGAGATCCTCGCCCGATAAAGGCGACGGCGCGGCCGTGTGCGGCCGCAGTAATCGAATGGAAAGGCCGCCCCTGATCCGGGCGGCCTTTTCTTATCCCGCGTCGTCGGGGGTGAACCCATGCGCCTTCAGCCACGCGGCAAAGCCGACACCTTCAGGCGTCATCGCCTGGCGCGCCTTGTCTTCCGACCAGCCGTAGAACGAGGCGGTGCCGAAGCGGTCGGTCTCGCGCTGGCGGTCGGCGATCGAATGGCGCGCGTCGCGCCGCCGGTCGTAACCATCAACCGCCGCCGCCAGCCCGGAATCGTCGTAGCGATCGATGTGCACGGTTGCCTCGGGCGGCAGGCGCATGCTGACGAACCCGGGTTGCGCGGGATGGCCGAGGCACAGCCCGGCGACCGGAAAAACCTGGTCGGGCAGCCCGAGGATCTCGGCCACCTCGGCGATCCGGTTGCGCAAGACGCTGATCGGGCAGCAGCCGAGGCCGAGCGTCTCGGCTGCCAGGATGCAGGTCTGCAAGGCCAGCGCGGCATCGACCGTCGCGTTGAAAAAGCCTTCGAGGCTGCCGTTGCTCTGACGGCGGCCGCGCAATTCCCCAAGCCGTTCGAGCCGGCGCGCGTCGCCGAGCAAGACCAGGAAAACCGGCGCCGTGCCGATCCACGGCATGTCGGGGAACAGCGCGGCGAGACGATCCCGGCGGGCGCGGTCCTTGAGCCAGATTGCCGAGGCCTGCTGGAAATCCGATTTCGACGAGGCCGAAAATGCCGCCGCGAGCAGCAATTTGACGAGCGCATCCGGCACCGGCCGGTCGCTGTAGCGCCGGTGGGTTCGCCGCAGCAGCATCGCCTTGAGCCGGGGATCGTCCGGCACCTCGCCGCCGAGGTCCACGGCGAAGCCGAATCGCGCGGTGAGTTCGCTGCCGTAAGGCTCGGTCATTACCTTCTCCGTGTGCTGTCAAGACCCGAGGGGGCCGACACGGTGCACCCTCACGGAATCGCCCGCAGCACCAAATCGAAGCCGACGGCGGCGAGCACGGCGAGCACGCACAGACGAAAGATGGCCGGGTTGGTGCGGCGGCGCAGCCAGCGGCCGAGCGGCAGCCCAAGCTGGATCGGCGCGATCGCCGCCGCGGAGATCAGCAGGTCGGTGCCCGACAACGCCCCCGAGCCGCCGAGCGCGGCGAGCATCGTCACGCTGGCGGCAGTGGCGAAGATCGCCATCTGCTTGACGAACCTGTCCGGCTCGGTGCCGACCCCGACCAGATAGGCGATCATCGGCGGGCCGAATATCGCCGACATGCCGCCGAGCACGCCCGAGCCGAACCCGACCACCGGCGCGGCCCAGCCGGCCGTCTGCGGGTTCAGGCGGATCCGCGGCATGCACAGCAGCAGCACCGTGACCAGCAGAAAGCTCACGCCCAACACCAAATCCAGCGCCCGGCGGTCGATGCTGACCAGCAGATGCACTCCGATCACGGTGCCGACCACCAGTGTGACGATAATCGGCAGCATGCCGCGAACGGCCGAGAGGGTGCCGCCGCCCTCCATGCTTTGGGTCAGGTTCGCGACCACCATCGGGATCGACACCAGCGCAACCGCGGCCGGGACATCGATAAACTGCGCCGAAAGCGGCACCAGCAGCAACGGCAGGCCGACACCGACGACGCCCTTGACGACGCCGCCGAAAACGAACACCGCGATCAGCCCCGCCAGGGCCGGCAGCGGCAAGGCGAGGACCTCGTGGGTCAGCATGACGGCCTCGGGTTGCGGCGGGGTGGGGCGGTCCAGTCAGGTGGATCGCGATAGAGCGGCGGCGACGCAATGTGCACGGTGCGCGCAGCGGGCGTCAATTCTCCCGAAACCCCTCCCGCTCCGACCGAAATAGGCTATCCTCGGGGGCGAATTGCAGCCGGTCGTCCGGACGAGCCAGGAGAGCCAGCGATGCTGCCACCGAAGGAAAACGAACTGATCACCCGCGTCGGCCCCGGCACGCCGATGGGAAATGCGATGAGGCGGTATTGGGTCCCCGCCTGTCTGTCGCGGGAGATCGCCGAGCCGGACTGCCCGCCGGTCAGGGTGCGGCTGCTGGGCGAAGACCTCGTTGCCTTCCGCGATACCGAGGGCCGGATCGGGCTGGTCGACGAATTCTGCCCGCATCGCCGCGTCTCGCTCTATTTCGGGCGCAACGAGGAGTGCGGGCTGCGCTGCATCTATCACGGGTGGAAATTCGACGTTGAAGGCAACTGCCTCGATCAGCTCAATGAGCCGCCGGAGAACCAGTTCAAGCAGCACATCCACCTCACCGCCTATCCGACGGTAGAACTGGGCGGCATCGTCTGGGCCTATATGGGGCCGGCCGAAAAGATGCCGCCCGCGCCCAAATTCGCCTGGACGCAAGTGCGGGAAGAGCGCCGGCATGTCTCCAAGGTCATCGAGGAATGCAACTACCTGCAAGCGCTCGAAGGCGGCATCGACACGTCACATGCGCCGATCCTCCATCGCCTGTTGACCGACAACTCGACGCGCGGCGGGATCAAGCCGTCAAACCCGTTCGTCCGAGGCAAGGCGCCAAAGCTGGTCGTCGACGTCACCGATTATGGCTATCTCTACGCCGGCATCCGACCGCTCGGTGATTCCGACGTTCACATCCGCAGCTACCACTTCGTCATGCCGTTTCACCAGATCCGGCCGTCGCGCTCGGACTCGGGGTTGCCGTGCGACGCCGGACACATCTGGGTGCCGATGGATGACTACAACTGCATGGTCTACAACTGGATGTATTCGACCGGCGATGCACCATTGACCGAGGAAGACCGGGCCGAGCGCGGCATCGGCAACGGCCCTGATTTTGTCGACCAAAAGACATTTCGGTCGTTCCAGAACCGGTCCAACAATTACGGGCTTAACCGCGAGGTGCAGCGCACCGAGACCTATAGCGGCATCGACGGCATCAATCAGCAGGACCGCGCCCTGCAGGAGAGCATGGGGCCGATCGTCGACCGCTCGAAGGAGCATCTCGGCCCAGGCGACAAGGCGATCGGCCAGACGCGGCGCATGTTGGGCCAGGCGGTGAGGACCGTCCAGGCCGGCGGCGACCCGGCCGGCACGGGCACCAGCTACTACTACATCCGTGCCGGCGAGGAGGTGTTGCCGCGCGATGCCGATTGGCACGAGATCATGGCGCCGGACATCACCAAGGACAAAATCCTGCAAACTGTGTAAGGCCCAACCCCGACAACGCGCCTCCCCCGGGCTTGACCCGGGGGTCCACGTCTTTGGCCAAGGTACGCAAAACATGGACGGCTGGGCCGAGCCCGGCCAAGGCGATAAATGGATGAGAAGGAGAATAGTCCGATGGCGTCGCAGCCGTTTGCCGGGGTGCTGGTCCCGGTTCTGACCCCGTTCACCCCGGCGGGCGAGCCCGATGCCGGCCGCTTTGTCGCGTTCTGCCGGTTTCTGCTCGACCAGGGCGCCGACGGGCTCGCGGTGTTCGGCACCACCAGCGAAGCCAACTCGATGGCCGGCGCCGAGCGCATGGCGCTGCTCGACCGCCTCGTCGCTTCCGGCATCCCGGCGGCGAAACTGATGCCGGGCGCCGGCGCCTGCTCGATCACCGAGGCGGCGCAGTTGATCCGCCACGCGCTCGGGCATGGCTGCGCCGGCGTTCTGATGCTGCCGCCGTTTTATTACAAGGGGATGAGCGACGACGGCGTCTACGATTTCGTCGCCGCGGTCATCGACCGGGTCGGCTCGGCGGCGCTCCGCATGTACCTCTATCACATCCCGCCGCAGACCCAGATACCGTTCACCCTCGACCTCGTCGGCCGCCTGATCAAGGCCTATCCGAATACCGTGGTCGGATTGAAGGACAGCTCCGGCGACTGGAACAACACCAAGGCGCTGTGCGAGGCTTATGCCGGTTCGGGGTTCGCGATCTTCCCGGGATCGGAGGTGTTCCTGCTCGACGGGCTGCGTGCCGGCGGGGTCGGCTGCATCACCGCTTCCGGCAATGTCAACGTGCCCGGCATCCGCAAGGTCTACGAAAACTGGAAGACGCCCGATGCCGACCGGCTGCAGGCCGAGATCACATTGGTGCGCAAGACGATCCAGGCCTATCCGATGGTGCCGGCATTGAAGCGCATCGTCGCGCATTTCCATCACGACCCCGACTGGGCCGCGGTGCGCCCGCCGATGACACGGCTCAGCGACGCGCAATCGGCGGCGCTGCTCGCCGACCTCGCGAAGATCGGCTTTTCGCTCGGCGAAGCCCGGCGCGAGGCCGCGGAGTAGGGGCTGAAGCCATGTCATTCCAGGGCGCCGCGCCAGCGGCGAGCCCGGGACCCATGAACACGAACTGTTCCCATCGTGCTGCAACGTTCGCGTAGAAATTCCGAGGTCCGTGTTCATGGGTTCCGGGTCTGACCCTTCGGGCCATCCCGGAATGACCTCAGGAGGTTGGGCATGACGACGGAACAATCTCCCGCGCGGACGCCGGAGCGCCAGGCATTCTACGACCACATCGCGCCGGCCAACCTGGCGCCGCTGTGGGAGCGGCTGCACAGCCTGGTGACGGCCGAGCCGCATCCGGCCGCGCTGCCGGCGATCTGGCATTACCGCGAGGTGCGCCCGCATCTGATCGAGGCCGGCGGGTTGATCACGGCCGAAGAGGCGACCCGCCGCGTCTTGATGCTGATGAACCCCGGCCTTGGCGGCGAGGCCTCGATCACCGGCTCGCTGTTCGCCGGGTTGCAATTGATCCTGCCCGGCGAAATCGCGCCGGCGCACCGCCACACGCAATCGGCATTGCGCTTCATCATCGAAGGGCACGGCGCCTATACCGCGGTCGATGGCGAGCGCACCTTGATGGAGCCGGGCGATTTCGTCATCACCCCGTCCTGGACCTGGCACGACCACGGCAACGACACGAGCGAGCCGATGGTGTGGCTCGACGGGCTCGACGTGCAGCTCGTGAATCTGCTGAACGCCAGCTTTGCCGAGGGCTACCCCGAGAGCACCCAGCCGGTCTCGCGCCCCGAAGGCGACAGCCTCGCCCGCTTCGGCCACAATTTGCTGCCGGTCGATTGGCATCCGGCGGTCAAGACCTCGCCGGTGTTCAACTATCCCTACGCGCGCAGCCGCGAGGCGCTGGCGATCTTGGCGAAAAACGGCGCGCCCGACCCCTATCACGGGCACAAACTGCGCTATGTGAACCCGGCCACCGGCGAGTCGGCGATGCCGACGATCGGCACGTTTCTGCAATTGCTGCCGGCGGGGTTCAACACGCAGCCCTACCGCTCCACCGACGGCACCGTGTATGTCGCGATCGAAGGCGAAGGCGAGACGCGGGTCGGCGACACCGTATTGCGCTGGGAACCGCGCGACATCTTCGTCGTGCCGAGCTGGCTGCCGCATGCGCACCACGCCGCGCGCGAGGCGGTCCTGTTCAGCTTTTCCGACCGCCCGGTGCAGGAAAAGCTCGGGTTGTGGCGCGAGGCCCGCGGCAACGCATAGCCGCATCACACCTCGGTCACCGCGCCGGTGCGGCTGGTAATGAGGCCGTAATGCTCGATGCGGCGGTGTTTTTCGAAGGCGAAGACCGTGCGCTTCAAGTAGTCGCCGAGGTCGAGGTCGAGCGTCGCGCTCACCAATTCGTCGCCTTCGCTGAGCGCCTGGGCCGCGATTTCGCCGGTCGGCGCGACGATCGCCGAGCCGCCGATCAGCCCGAACCCGTCTTCCGCGCCGGCCTTCGCCGCGGCCAAGACCCAGGCCGCGTTCTGATAGGCGTTGGCCTGCAACGACAGGATGTGGTGGAACATCCTGAGGTGCAGCGGCTCGGGGTGGTGGATGTTTTCGGTCGGCGTGTTGTAGCCGAGCGCGACGATCTCGACCCCCTGCAACCCCATCACGCGATAGGTTTCGGGCCAGCGCCGGTCGTTGCAGATGCACATGCCGATCACCGCATCGAGCATCCGCCACACCCGGAACCCCTCGTTGCCGACGTCGAAATAGCGCTTTTCGAGGTGCTGGAACGGCGCGTTCGGCAGATGCTCGCTGTGGCCGGGCAGGTGGATTTTGCGGTAATGCCCGACGATCCGCCCGTCCGGCGCCACCAATATCGACGTGTTGTAATGGCGCGTCTGGCCGTGCTCTGCGGTCAGTTCGGCATAGCCGAGATAGAAGCCGATGCCGAATTCGCGGGCGAGGTCGAACAAGGGCCGGGTTTCGGCATTCGGCATCTCGCGTTCGAAATACCGGTCGATCTCTTCCTGGTCGGTCATCCACCAGCGCGGAAAGAACGTCGTCAATGCCAGTTCGGGAAACACGACGAATCTCGCGCCCTGGCCGTGCGCCTCGCGCAACAGCGCGATCAGCCGCTTGACCACCGAGGTACGGCTGTCGGCGCGGTGGATCGGCCCCAACTGGGCGACGGCGGCGCGAAGCTTGCGGGACATCGGCGTCTCCTGGTGCTGTCATTGCGAGCGGAGCGAAGCGAAGCAATCTCACGAGCCCGACCCGCGGGGAAGCAATCTCGCGCCGACCTCGCGTGGTCATTGCGACCCCGGCAAAAGCCGGGGGAAGCAATCTCGCGCCGATCGAGCCTCTGCGCCACGAGATTGCCGCGGCGCTCCGCGCCTCGCAATGACAAGAGGGGCGGCAGATTTCTTGACCCAACCTGTGCGCGAACAGGATGGACAACAGCGACCGCGCGATGCCTGTAAATGCAGCGAAATAACAGGGCTGAATCCGGCCAAAAGCCCGGAAACGCTGGGTTTCGCCCGCGGGTTATCAGGCATTAACAGGGACATCTTCATGTAACACATTGGAATTTATAGACACCTTCGCCGCTCCAAATCGCCCTCGGATTTCGTCATGCCTGGCCGACGGGTCCGCGCCGCGCGCGGCCCGAGGACACGCTCTTGTGCCGGACATCCACGCGGTTCTCCGTGGATGGCCGGGTCGAGCCCAGCCATGACGAGTTAAGAGAGCGATGCAGCTTCATCGGGGCCGACGCTAACTCGGGATTTTGTCTTTTTTGGCGTCGCCATGATGCCTCTCTCCCGCACCGCGGGAGAGAGCTTGCCCCGGACCTGATCGGCGGAAGGGCCCCATCGCGCCGCCGCCCGCGGTCTTGACTCGTTGTCTCCCTTGCCAAGGAGACGGATCAAATTTCCGGTAAGACGCGAGGAACCGGCAGCTTTCTCAGGTTCTGGTATGCGCGCCTTGCGCGTACCAAGCGGCCGTCCGCGGCCTTTTCGGGTTTGCGTCTCGCAGTCTCCTCCCAGGGGTCGCCCCCACCCATACGACCAATACCCTCTTCCGCGAAAAGGAAGGCTGCGGTTGCAGCAAGCTCCAGCTGTACTGCGTCGATTTGCGCCGCAGCCATTATAAAGCTTGATCGATCTTGATCAGGAGCCGGCCGGCCAACGCCGTTAGTCCGATAAATTGAATATTTACCGCCCCATTCAGCGCGGCGCTCCTCTTCACTAACCAATCCCAGTCCAGCGGCGATCTCAATGCTTGTGGCCAAATCCTCGCTATACGGACCGTAATGCCGGTACTCGAAATCGAACCCAATTCCAAACCCAGCGAGCTGGGCGAGGTACGCGACCTTCTGTAGGCGAGTACGGCCGACCAGGGTGCCCCCGGCATCTTCCACGATCCTAACCGCATCATTGAGGTGGGACGGGCACCACGTCATAATGAGTCTCCCTCGGTTCGCAACTCTGTTCCTATTTTGTTCTCTATCATGTCCCTGGCCTCTATGTCACCCTCAGAGGCGTAAATGCGGCAGACTTCGTAGGTTTCGGCGCTCGCTACCACGGGTGAAACGTCAGCCATATCCATGTTTGCGCCACCCGACCGGATGAGAA
>JASHNY010000252.1 GCA_030041385.1 Alphaproteobacteria bacterium | reverse complement strand
ATCCATGCACGTCGTCAGCGTAACCGCTGCCACCTTGCGGCCGATCCTTGTGGCGTACGTTGACGATCGCTCGCTGCTCGTCACTGACGACGCCGGCCAGTATCGGCACATGCACCGTGATTTCCAGCATGAGGTCGTCAACCACGGCGCCGAAGAATACGTCCGCGGCGAGACGCACACCAACACCGTTGAGGGCTATTTCTCGATCCTCAAGCGCGGGATCGTTGGCACCTATCATCATGTCAGCCAGCAGCATTTGCACCGGTATCTGAGCGAGTTCGACTTCCGGCATAACAACCGGATCGCTCTTGGCATTGATGATACCGAACGCACCGAGCGCGCGATCCGGGGCATCATCGGCAAGCGGCTCACCTATAAATCAGCTGGTCGCCAAGCAACCGAAACGCCCAGTGCCTAGACCGCTGGCGCTGAACGCGCCATATAGGAGTCCGGTGCAATTGAGGCTCCCGTTCGATGGCGACGACAGCGAAGACGAAGACGCGGAGTAAGGCGGCCCCAAAGCCGCCGAGCCGCAAGATCGAGGACAAAGTGCAATACGAGCGCTTCCGCCAGTTCGCGCGCGAACATGAAGCCGGTGACGACGCTGAAGAGTTCGACAAGGCAGCACATAAAATCATTCCGCACCGCCTAGGTTCCGCTTCGCGGTAGCTTCGGCGATCGCCTCTGCGGAAAGCCGCTTTCGAAGTTCTACCATCCCTATAATATCGCTTTTGAGCATTCCCAAGAGTGTTTTATCTAGCCGACAGTAATAGATCGGCGGCTTATATGCGGACGTGGCTTGGGTGTTTGCCAACGCATCGTCGTCAAGAATGTCGGACATTTGTGGATTTGTTGGCGCTATCTTAAGTGCGCTGTACGCAAGACTGTCTGACGCCTGTAACCCTGGCCACTTTTCCTTTGGTTCAAACGATACTCCGCCGAGTATCGACATGATATCTTGGGTCTCTGGCTGCTTTCGGAGTCCCTGCACGATTCGACAGACATCCTTTGAACCAGGCGCACCTTCTTCCAAGACGATATTTAGATGTATCTCATCTCCTTTAAATAGTATTGGAAGACGAGTTAGTAGAAACGCTAATAGATAACGGAAGCATACGGAATACCGAGTATCAAGTTGTGGTTTTTTTGGCCGCTTTCCGCCTATGTAATATTTTTCGTAACTTTCTTTGTCTAGTTCAATAACATACCCAAAGCGCAGGTGTTGTTCCATCAAGTACGCAGCATAGGGGCAAAATTTCGTGCCAGCTTCCGTATCCATGTGCTCTACAGCATGGAAATACCCGGGCAGGCCAGCAAGCCGAATCGCGCGTCCCCACCCCACATCAAATGCGTTCCAACGACCTAACCGGGCAACATAGCCGGCCAGCATCTGAATAGGCGAACCCTCGGGTCCATCATGAGTGCCGCTTTCATCGCCATAGGCCGTGATGATAGTGAACACTTGCCGGTCAGGCTCCCACCGATGGTGAACGCCGAGCGCAAGCAGTCCCGTTGCGCCGATTTCCAAAGGCGCACCGAGAGCCAACAGTTCGCGTTCGGCCTCAGAACATCCGATCATAGCCGAATCCCTTGGGTACGGCAAATCCAATATTCCCGACTTGATCCGGGGACCGCGGGTTCCCCGCAATGACCTCAGGCCGTCAGCCGGTCGATTTCGTCCATGTCTTCCGGCGACGGCACGAATTCGGCGGCGCCCACATTGGCCGCGACCTGCTCCGCTGTCGTCGCCCCGGCGATCACGCTCGCCACCCCGGGCCGCCGCAACAGCCAGCCGAGCGCCAGTTCCAGCAACGTGCAGCCGCGCGTGCCGCAGAAATCCGCAAGGCGCTCGACCCGGGCCCAGTTGCGCTCGGTCAGGCTGCGCTCGGCAAGGCGCGGCGTCACCGTCAATCGCGCGCCCTCGGGCATCGGCCGGTTGCGGCGATATTTTCCGGTCAGCAGCCCGTTGCACAGCGGCGAAAACGGAATGAGGCCGAGGCCGTACTGGTCAATCACCGGCGCCAGCGCGGTGTCGAGCCCGCGTTCCAGAAGGTTGTAACGTTCCTGGCACGAGACGAAGGGGGCAAGGCCGAGATGCTTCGAGGTCCATTGCGCCTCGACCACCTGCCAGGCCGCCAGGGTCGAGCAGCCGATGTAGCGCACCTTGCCCTGACGCACGAGGTCGTCGAGCGCGGCGAGGGTTTCCCCAATCGGGGTCAGCGGGTCCTCGATATGCTGCTGGTAGAGGTCGATGTAATCGGTGCCGAGGCGTTTGAGGCTCGCTTCGACCGCGCTCATGATATAGCGCCGCGACGCGCCGTGCCCGGCCGCCATCGGCCGCGCGAACTTGGTCGCCAGCACGATCCGGTGACGTTGCCCGGCCAGCGCCCGGCCAAGCTGTTCCTCGGAGGCGCCGGCAGTGCCGTAGGTGTCCGAGGTGTCGAAAAAGGTGACGCCGAGGTCGAGCGCCTTGTGCACGACCGCGCGCGTCGCCGCCATGTCGATGCGGCCGCCGAAATTGTTGCAGCCGAGCCCCAGCGCCGAGACGCGCAGCCCCGACCGCCCGAGATTGCGAACTTCCAACCCGCCCTCCGCATTTGCGGCACGCCCGGGTGCGGACTATAGAGGCTCCGGGCGGCAAATCGGCAAGGCATCGCGATGACCCTCTCCAACGATCCCATCGACCTGCGCTCGGATACCGTCACCCGGCCGTCGCCGGCGATGCGCGCGATGATGGCGGCGGCGCCGGTCGGCGACGACCAGTACGGCGAAGACCCCTCGGTCAACCGGCTGCAGGCGCGGATCGCCGACCTGCTCGGCAAGGAGGCGGCGCTGTTCGTGCCGAGCGGCACGATGGCCAACCAGATCGCGGTCAAGGTGCTGACCCGGCCGGGCGAGGAAATCGTCGTCGCCGAAGAAGCGCACATGATGTGGCACGAGGCCGGCGCCGCGGCAGCGAATTCCGGGGTGCAGTTCTGCGTCGCCGGCCAGGGCGGGCGGTTTTCCGCCGAGGAGTTCCGCGCCGCGGTCAAGCCCCGCGGCCATATCGTGTTTCCGCCGACCGCTCTCGTCGCGGTCGAAAACACCCATAATCTCGGCGGCGGCATCGTCTTTCCGCAGGCCGACGCCGTCGCAATCTGCGCGGCGGCGCGCGAGGCCGGCATCGCCAGCTATCTCGACGGCGCGCGCCTCTTCAACGCCAGCGTCGCCAGCGGCCGCAAGCCCGCCGAATTGGCGGCGCCGTTCGACCTCGCCTCGGTCGCCCTGTCGAAAGGGCTCGGCTGCCCGGTCGGCAGCGTCCTCGCAGGACGCAAGGCGCTGATCGCCGAGGCGGTAACGGCGCGGCGGCGCTTCGGCGGGGCGATGCGGCAATCGGGCATCCTCGCCGCGGCCGGGCTTTACGCGCTCGACCACAACATCGGGCGGCTCGCCGACGACCACGCCAACGCCCGGCTGATCGCCGAGCGCATCGCCGGGATCGGCGGCGTCGTGCTCGATCTTGCGACAGTCGAGACCAACATCGTGATCTTCCGCCTCGCGCCGGACATGCCCGACGCGGCGGCGGTCGTCGCCGCGGCCAAGGCGGAAGGGATACTGATCTCCGCGCTCGGCCCGCGCACCGTGCGCGCGGTCACCCACCTCGATGTCGGTCGCGAAGCATGCCGTCGCGCCGGCGAGGTGCTTGCCGCGATCATCGCCCGCGGCTGACCCGCTCCGGGTACAGCGCCAGCAGCGCGGCGACGGCGGCGGCGGCACGCCGCTCGGCCGCCTCCGGCGACGGCGGCTCGGCCAGCCGCAACAGCAGCCCAAGCTGCAAATCGGCCCACAGCAGCGCGAGAAACTGCGCGGCCATCGTTTCCGCGTCGGCGCCGGCGATCAGGCCCCGCGCGCCGGCGCGGGAAAGAAAATCGGCCAAGGCGGCGCGGGTCGGCCGGCGCCCGTCGGCGTCGAGCCGGTGCGCCAATTCGGGTGCCCGCTCGGCCTCGGCCACGGCCAGGCGAATGAGCGCCACGACCTCCGGGCTGCTTCCTTCCCGCAACAGCGCGATCCCGAACCGCTTCAGCGTTTCGGCCAAAGCGCCGCGGTCGCCAGCCTCCGGCAACGCCAAGGGCTGCCGCATCCGCGCCGCGCGGGCGCCGATCATCGCCGAGAGCACGCCGTCCTTGCTGTCGAACAGGGCATAAAGCTCGCGCTTCGAGATTTTCGCGCGGCGGGCGATCTCGCGCGTGCTGGCGCCGGCGTAACCGCGTTCCATCAGCAGCCCGAACGTCGCCGCCACGATCCGCGAGCGCAGGGCGTCGTCCGGTGCCGCGGCGGTCGCGGTCGCGGCGCAGTCTTCGGGATCGGCGTTGGACCGGCTCATCGGCTCCTTCCGCAAAAAGCTTCTTGACGTCGGTACCGAATGGTACCATAAATCTGACGGTACCACTTGGTACCACAGCGATCGGAGTATTCAAAATGAACGGTTCGGTCGCAGACCAGCACGATACGCCGCCCTCGCCGGCCTACGACGCCAGTGTTTTCGTGCCCAGATTCCCGCGCGGCCTGCTGCGCGATCTCGCCGCCGATGCGCTATTGCCGTGGATCGCGGTGCAGGTGCTGACCCGCGGCTGGGGGGTTTCGACCCCTGCGGCCGTTGCCGTCGCCGCGGCGTTTCCCGCCGCGTGGATCGCGGTCAACTGGGTGCGCCGGCGCCGCCTCGACCTGATCGGGCTGGTCATTCTGGTCACTCTTGTCGGCGCCATCGCCGTCGTGCTGACGACCGGCGACGTTCGCTTTGTATTGCTGAAGGCGGCGCCGGGCGCGGCGCTGTTCGGCCTTGCCTGCCTCGTCTCGCTCGCGGCGCGGCGACCGCTGATGTTCTTCGTCGCCCGCCAGTTCACCGCCGGCGACGACCCGGCACGGCTTGCGGCATGGAACGAACGCGTCGGCATTGCCGCATTTCGCCGGGCGATGCGATTGCTGACGCTGGTCTGGGGCCTCGCCTTTCTCGGCAAGGCGATCCTGTGGGGCGCCGCCGCCCTGCTGTTGCCGACCAACGCCGCTCTGATCGTCATCCCCACGCTCGGCTTCGGCATTCTCGGCGCGCTGTTCGCGTGGACGATCGCGTTCGCCCGCCGGCGCTCGACCCAAGGCCAGGGCGCCGCCGCCTGACACGGAGGACAGTGATGTACGACAGCGGGCGCAGCTTCGACACGAATTCCGTCGGCTTCCACCAGACCTGGGTCCCGGTCGCGCTAGGGGTGGAGGTCGAGGCCGGGAAACCGCTCGGCACCGATATCCTTGGCACGCGCGTCGTCGCCTATCGCGACGCCGCCGGCAAGCCCGTGGTGCAGACCGCGTGGTGCCCGCATCTCGGCGCCGATTTGTCGGTGGGCCAGATCGTCGGCGGCCAGATCCGCTGCCCCTATCACCACTGGCGCTTCGATGCCGGCGGGCGGTGCACGCACATCCCGACCGGCGACAAGATTCCGCCCGGCGCCCGCATCTTCAGCTTTCCGACGGCCGAAAAATGGGGCCTCGTCTGGGCCTTCAACGGGAGCGAGCCGCTGTTCCCGCCCCCGGAAATTCCCGACGCGGCCGAGGCGGAACTGGCGATCGAGAGCCGCTTGCGCGGCACCCGCAACCTGCCGCCCTGGGTGGCGACCAGCAACGGCATCGATTTTCAGCATTTGCGGACATTGCACAATCTGGCGGCGAGCGACCCCGACACGATCGAGATCACCGGCCATTCGATCGAGTACCGCATCGAGACCGAGCGCTACCTGCAGCATGGCCGGATCACCGGGACAAATGTCTTCGCCCAGCACTTGCGGCGCGACGGGAGCGATCTGTTCATGCTCTTCGCCGGCGCGCCGATCGACCGGGACAGTTCGCGCGGGTTCTTCACGATCGGCGTGTACAAGGGCGGCGACGGCGCAGCGGAGCGCCGGCGGGTCGAGGGCCAACTCGCCGCGGCACGCAGCTTTACCTTGAAGCTGCTCGACGAAGACGCGCCGGTATTGAACTCGATGCGGTTCAGGCCGGGCGTGATGGTCGCCTCCGATCGCTACCTGTCGCGCTTCTTCAAATATGTCCGGGAATTCCCGACCGCCGCCGTGCCGTGACCGCTCTGCCCGCCCGTCGTGGCGACGGCCGCAATGACGCGTCAAAGGATGCGAAAGACGGCTAGTGCGGCGGATTTGCAGTTCGCACGGGTTTGGTGGCGGCTGCGGTTGCGAACTCCAAATCCAAGGCCACACTAGCGGCTGGAATCTGACATTTGAAACCCCTCACGCGAATCATTCCGGAGCGCCGCGCAGCGGCGAGTCCGGAATGACGGTCAGGATTCATTCGTCTGAATCGGACCACTAGGCCGGCCGCTTCTTCACCAGGTATTTCTGCTCGCCGGCCAGGACCAATTCGTCCTTCTGGTTGTGGACGGTCACTGCGACCGTCACCACGCCGGTCGTGCGCTGCGCCGTCAGCGCGGCGATTTCGAGCGAGGGATAAAGCGTGTCGCCGGGATAGACCGGCTTCAGAAACCGTGATGACTGCTCGATGAACGCGACCAGCGACTCACCGATCACGTGCGCAAGCGTGCCGGCGCCGGCCGCGGTAAAGCACAACACCTGAAACCCGTGCGCCAAGAGGCCCGGATGGCCCTTGGCGCGGCAATATTCGATGTCGTAATGGATCGGATGGTTGTCGCCGGAGACGGTCTGGAACGCGGCGAAATTGGCCTCGGTCACGGTGCGGCTGGGAATGTAGAAGCGCTCGCCGACGGCGAGGTCGTCGAAATAGCGGCTTTCCGGAAACCGGTGCCGGCGATGATCGAACGGCTCGGTCACGGCAATCTGACCACGCCGTCGGCGGCGAGTGCGGCGACGCGGTCGTCGCCAAGACCCAATTCGGCGAGCACCGCGCGGCCGTGTTCGCCGACATGCGGCGCCGGCGCCAGCGCGGCTTCGGCCTCGGGCGGGAGTCCGGGGGTGCGCGGCACCCTGAACGCCGGCATGTCGCCTGGGCTCACCGCCACTGCCCCACCGGTGGCGACGATATGCGGGTCGGTGAGCCAGTCGTCGAACCCGTTGATCCGGTCGGCCAGCACGTCGGCGGCGCGCAGTTTCGCGAGGCACGACGCCGTCGTCTCGGACGCGATCGTCTCGCGCAATGCCGCAAACAGCGGCGCCGCGTTTGCCGCCCGGGCGGCGAAATCGGCAAAGCGCGGATCGCCGGCAAGGTCGGTCCGGCCCAGCGCCGTGACCAGTCGCACGAAATCCGCCTCGCGGATCAAGGCGATCATGACCCAGCCGCCATCCGCGGTGCGGTACGCGCCGGTCGGCACGTTGAGCACGCGCGGCGCGCCGTTTTCCAGCACATGCTCGGCGAGCCGCTGGCCGAGGATCGCGGCGCCGCATTCGGCGAGGCTGACTGCGATTCGCGCGCCGACGCCGCGGCGCTCGCGGGCATAGAGCGCAACGCCGAGCGCCTGCGCCGCGTAGAGCCCGGTCAAGGTGTCGATGATGATCGCGCCGACCCGGTGCGGCGTACCGTCATCGCCGCGGTTGAGCGCGACGAGGCCGGAATAGGCCTGCGCCACCGAATCGGTGCACGGAAGATTGGCGTAAGGGCCTTCCTGCCCGAACCCGCTGATCGACACGTAAATGAGGCGCGGGTTTTCTACCACCAGCGCCTCGTAGCCAAGGCCGAGCCGGGCCAGCGCGCCCGGCCGGTTGTTTTCGACGACGATGTCGGCGCGCCGCGCCAGCGCAATGGCGATGTCGCGCCCGGCGGCGGTTTTGAGGTCGAGCGCCAGGCTCCGCTTGCCGCGGTTGTAATGCGCCGACATCGCGGTGTGGTCGCCATAGGCGGTGCCGAGCCCGCGCGACCAATCGCCCGCCAACGGCTCGATCTTGGTGACTTCGGCGCCGTGCATCGCCAGCAGCATCGCGCAATAGGGCGCGGCAATCCCCTGCCCGAGATCGAGCACCTTGAGGCCGCTATAGGCGCCTTCGATGGTCATGTTCTCTCCGCTCATTGCAGGTCGCGCAGCACGCGCAGCAGATCCCGCGCCGTGTGGACAACCCGCGCGATCGCCGGAGGAACCCGATCGTCCGCGTAGACGATCAGATACGGATATCGGGACATCGCAACAAAGCGGTATGGGGCTCTCGCCAACTCCGGCCGCCGGACGCCGATTTGCGGGAAGGCCCCGATCCGCTCGGCAACCGATACTATCTCATTTCGGAAAGCTGTTGCTGCAAGCGGATTTTCTCGCGCGATCCAATCGGCGGCCGCGGACACCTCGTGCCGCGCGCACACCGTGAACGTAGCAGCCGTCACCGGGAGTATTTAGCGATGACCGCATCCATATCGGCCGCGACTTCCTCGATCGTGGACCAGCCCTCGCGGTCGGCCTCTTCGATCGCTTTGTCCAACGACTCCTCGAATTGCCGGCGCTGCGCCTCGTATTCCTGCAACAGCCGCATGGCGGAGCGCACGACTTCGCTGACATCGTTGTAGCGCCCCTCGGCCACGCATTCGCGCGCAAAACGTTCGAGTTCGGGCGTCAGCGAAACGTTGGTGCTCATAGCGGCCCCAATGGCAAAGTTTGACATCAATGATAGGAAGCCACTCGTGGGCCGGCAAGCCTACGTGCCTTGTCCCAGCCACCACGCGATCGCTTGCGCCGCCGCCTGCTCGGCGCGCTGATCGATCTGCGCGTCGGACAGCGTCGAGAGCGGATGGTCGATTACCACCGGCGCGAGATCGGGCATGCCGAGCGCGTCGCGCTGCACCTCGGCCTCGTGGCGGAATTCGGTCGTCACCACCACCGCCGTCGGCCGCCCCAGCGTTTCGAGTTGTACTCCGTCATGCGTACAGCACGAGGTGCACGACCCTCAATCGCCGATCGCGGTCAGAACGATGTCGTTGTCGCGGGCGATCGCGGCGAGCAGCGCCGGATCGGCCGCCTTCGAGAAGCTTTCCTTGCGGTAGTAGTTGACCGCGGCAAAGCCGAACTCGCCGTCGAGCCGCGCCGCGGTCTTGCGCAACAGGCGGTTGCCGTTCCACTTGGTGTTGTCGAGCACCCCGAGCCTGAGGCCCTTCAGCGAAGCCGCGCGCGGCGCCAGGGCCACCCGCTCCGCCTCGACCACCCCGCGCGGGTCGAAGACGGGTTCGAATTCTTGCTTTTCCATTGGACCTCCTATGTCTTTCCGGTCGTCATTGCGAGCGGAGCGAAGCAATCTCGTGCCGCGGCGGGTTCCTCTGGCCGGGATTGCCGCGTCGCCTTCGGCGCCTCGCAATGACGCCGTCAGGTTAAAGATAGCACGTGCCGTCGACGCAGACCGGGCCGGCGGGCCCGCTGCCTTCGATGCCGCGCAAGACCGGCGACGACATATGGCCCCAGCCGGGGATGAAGGCGGAGAACCGGCCGGCCGCGCCGCCGATCACGAACAGGTGGATGTGGTCGGGGCTCGGCACGATCGGAATGCGGCTGTCGGGCTCGCGCTTGTACCAGCGCGGCAGGTTGCGGTTGTAGACCCGGCCGTAGCGGTGGTCGAAGGCGAGCCGGCCGAACAGATTGTACGCATTCATGTGGAGGTATTCGCGCACGTCGTGCCGGGTCCAGCCCTTGCCGGCGATCGTCGCCGCATGCTCGGGGCCGATCACCACCGCGCAATGCCCGCTCGACACCGCGTTGTTGTGGGCGATCGTGCTCATCGCCGAACAGATCGAATCGAGAATGCCTTCCGGGTCGTCGGCGACGTGGTTGGTGACGCTGTGCGGCGGCTCGGCGGCGATCACGAAGACCGTCGAATCCTCGGCGGCAAAGCCCTTTTCGACGTGATACGGCGCCCACGGGCTGTCGGCCTCGTTTTCGGCGACGCAATAGGTGTATTTGCCGGGGTGGCCGAGGGTCGATTTGTCGAGGTCGCCGGGCCAGCCGCCGCCGACATTCAACAGGATCAGCCGGATCGCCCGCCCGATCGTCGCGTTGGCGCGGTTGCCGGAGCCGAAGGCGTTGACCCCGCCGTTCATGCCGAGCTCGCGCGCCAGCGGGCCATTGACCACGAGCAATGGCCCGGCCATGTGCGTCGTCGCCTGCACGCCGTTGAGGTTGAAGGCTTGCGTCGTCAGCGCCAGCATCGCCGCGCGCACCACCGGCGCGTATTCGGGCCGGCACCCGGCCATCACCATGTTGATCGCCAATACCCGGCGCGACAGATTGCCGTGCCGCGGCGGCACCTTGCATTCGACGAGCTCGGGCTCGCCGCCGAGCGCGGCAACGCAGGCCGCGATCTTTTCCGCGGTCGGCGGCACCACCGGCAATCCGTCGGTCCAGCCTTGCGCGTAATACCATTCGACAAGATCGGTGCCGGTCTCGACCCGGTCGGGCACGGCAAGAGCCGCCCCGTCGCCGTCTGCCATCGCCACACCTCGCACCCTGCACAGACGCCGCGGACGCTAGCACCGATCGCGGCCGTGGCGACAGCGCTTCCGCCGCGCGCTATGATCGGTGAGGCGATTGGCGGCGGCTGACGATGCGGGCAACCAGGCTCTCGCGATTGATCCCGGCGGCGTTTCTGCTGGTGGCCGGCATCTGGCTCGGCGCGGCCGCCCCGGTCGCCGGCGACAAGCCCGCGACGGCGACGGCCGATCCGCCGGCCGGCGACCTGCTGATCGCGTCGGCGACGATCCAGGACCCGCGCTTCAGCCATACCGTGATCCTGCTGTTGCGGCACAACGGCGAGGGCGCCTTTGGCCTGGTGATCAACCGGCCGCTCGCGGAAAAGTCGATCGCCAGCCTGTTGGCTGATGCCGAGGGCACCGGCAAGGAGGGCGCCGGCAAGGAAGGCGCCGGCAAGCCCGGCAAGGACGGCGCAGTCGCGGGCACGATCCAGGTTTTCGCCGGCGGCCCGGTTCAGCCCGAACTCGGCTTTGTCGTGCACACCCCGGACTATCGCCGCGCCGCGACGCTGACCCTCGACCATATCGTGGCGATGACCGCGACGACCGAGGTGCTGCGCGACATCGGCCATCATCACGGCCCGAAGAAATACTTCTTCGCGCTCGGCTATGCCGGCTGGGGACCCGGCCAGCTCGAAGCCGAGATGGCACGCCACGACTGGTTCACGACGCCGGCCGACGAGAACCTGATTTTCGACGTGGATCGCGGCGATCTGTGGCAGCAGGCGCTCGACCGCCGCACCCGGCAGTTGTGAACACTGTCCGATAACCCGAAGAAGGCAATTAGATGAACGAACTCCGCAGGTTGATTGCCGGCGCCGAGCCGGTTTTCGCGCCGCTCGTGTTCAGCCCGCTATCGGCGATGCTGGCCGAGGGGGCCGGGTTCCGCGCGCTCTATCTCGGCGGCGGCTCGATGGGCTACATCAAATGCGGCACCGAGGCGCAGCTGTCGTTGACCGAGATGGCGCAGGCAGCGCTCGACATCGGCACGGTATGCCGGCTGCCGCTGATCCTCGACGGCGCCTGCGGCTGGGGCGACCCGATGCACGTGCAGCGCACGATCGCGATGAGCGAGGCGGCGGGCTTTGCCGCGATCGAGATCGAGGACCAGATCCTGCCGAAGCGCGCGCACCACCATATCGGCATCGAGCACATGATCCCCGCCGAACTGATGGCGGAAAAGATCAAGGCCGCGGCATCGGCGCGGCGCGACCCCGATTTCGTCATCATCGGGCGCACCAATGCGTTGCGCAGCACCGGGCTCGACGATGCGCTGCGCCGGGCCGAAGCCTACAAGCAGGCCGGCGCCGACATGCTTTACGTGACCGGGCGCAACCCCGACCAGGTGCGCGCGCTCGGCGAGCGGCTGCCGCCGCCGCTGATGTACATGACCGGCGCCGGCGGGCTGGCCGCAAGCCGGTTCACGCCGGCCGACCTTTACGCGCTCGGCTTCCGCCTGATCGTCGACCCGACGACGCCGCTGATGGCCGCGCACAAGGCCCTGCGCCAATGCTACGCGGCGCTCGCCGCCTGCCGGCCCGACCCGCTGTTGGGCGATGCCCCGGGGAGCGAGCAGGAACGGGTCCACGAGACGATCCGCCTCGACCGCATGCTCGACCTCGAGCGGCGGACCGTGGAGAAGTGACCCTCACCCTTTCCTCTCCCGCAATGCGGGAGAGGGCTTGCCCCGGCGAAAGCCGGGGTGCCTGACGGACGGCTGAGCGGATTACAATGCCTTCAGCATCGCCTCGGCGCTGGACACGTCGAACTGGCCGGGCTGCTCGACGTTCAGCGCCTTGACCACGCCGTTGTCGACCAGCATCGAATAGCGCTGGGAGCGCACCCCCATGCCGTTGCGGGTCAGGTCGAATTCGAGCCCCATCGCCTTGGTGAATTCGCCGCTGCCGTCGGCGAGCATCAGCACCTTGCCGTCGGCCTTGTGCTCCTTGCCCCAGGCGCCCATGACAAAGGCGTCGTTGACGGCGATGCAGGCGATCGCGTCGACCCCCTTGGCCTTGATATCGGCGGCGCGGTCGATATAGCCGGGCAGGTGGCGCACCGAGCAGGTCGGGGTGAACGCACCCGGCACCGCAAACACGGCGACCTTCTTGCCGGCGAACAATTCGTCGGTGGTGATCTCCTTCGGGCCCTCCGAGGTCAGCTGGCGCAATTTCCCGGCCGGAACCTTTTCGCCCACCTTGATGGTCATCGCTCGTCCCTCTTGAAATTGTTCCTGCGCCGGCGGCCGTCCGGCCGCCCGCGGCAGCGGGGGCCAACCGATAGCATAGCGGCCGGCCGGGCGTAAACGCCGCCACAGAACCCGTGCCGGCGATCCCCGCCGCCGCGCTTTTTTGCGCACGCCGGCGTTAGCCGACTTATATAAGGGTCGATTGCTCGACAAACTTAACCTCGCTCATCTATCGCGGAGGAGGCGATGAAATCGCTAGCCGGTGAACTCCTCATTGCGATGCCGCACATGCAGGATCCGCGCTTTGCCCGATCGGTCGTCTATCTGTGCGCGCACAGCGAGGAGGCGGGCGCGATGGGGCTGGTCATCAACAAGCCGCTGGTGTCGCTGACCCTCGACGAATTGTATGCGCATCTGCAGCTCGAACCGAGCCGGCTCAACCAGTCGCGCCCGGTGCATTTCGGCGGCCCGGTCGAGCCCGGCCGCGGCTTCGTCCTGCACACGGCCGATTACGAGGAGGAGGCCACGTTGAAGGTCGGCGGCGACTTCGCGGTCACCGCCACGCTCGACATATTGCGCGCGATCGGCACCGGCGGCGGGCCGCGCCGGAGCCTGCTGGCGCTCGGCTACGCCGGCTGGGCGCCGGGCCAGCTCGACGCCGAGATTCAGGCCAATGGCTGGCTGTCGGTGCCGGCCGATGCCGAGCTGGTGTTCGACCGCGACCTTGACAGCAAATGGCAGCGCGCGCTCGCCAAGCTCGGCGTCGACATGACGATGCTGTCGGCCGAGGCCGGCCACGCCTGACGGCGGGCCGCGCCGGAATTTCGCCGAGGCGACGACCGGGAACTACCCCCGCCAATCGTCCTTCAGGATAGCGAACAGCAGGTGGTCCTGCCACTTGCCGTTGATCAGCAGGTACTGGCGGGCGTATCCTTCCTGCTGAAAGCCGGTGCGCACCAGCAGCGCCCGGCTCGCCACGTTGATCGGCAGGCAAGCCGCCTCCACCCGGTGCAGGCGCAGCCGGTCGAAGGCGAAATCCAGCACCAGCGGCAAAGCGGCGCTCATGTAGCCCTGGCGGGCAAACGGCGCGCCGATCCAATAGCCGAGGCTCGCCGTCTCGGCGACGCCGCGGCGCAGGTTCGACAGGCCGATCCCGCCGGCGAGCACCTCGTCGGAGCGGAAGATGAAGAAATTGTAGCCCTGGTCGGTCCGCCAATCCTCGGCATAGCGGGCGACGCGGGCGCGGAAATTGGTTCGGCTCAACGCATCGACCGGCCAGCTCGGCTCCCACGGCGTCAGGAAATCGCGTGAGCGCGCGCGCAATTCGGCCCATTGCTCGTAATCGTTGCGCTCGGCCGGGCGCAGGAACACGCGCTCGCCGCCGAGGCGGAACGGTTCGGGCCGGGCGAGGAACAGACGCGGAAAGGTCTTGCGCTGCGGGGCCATGGCCGCTCTCTGCGCGGGTCAGGCGCCGAGCCGCGCCTTGAGGCGCCCGAATTCTTCGAGCCGGCCGAGCGGGCCCAGCGCGACCAGCGTCGGCGGCGCCGCGTGCCACGATCGGACGACGCGGGCGATCGCGGCATCGTCCACCGCCTCGATGCGGCGCACCAGATCGGCCGGGTCGAACGGCGTGCCGTGGATCAAGATGTGCTGCGCCATCTGCTCGCAGCGCGCCGACGTGCTTTCGAGCGACATCAGCAGCCCGGCCTTCATCTGCGCCTTGGCGCGGGCCAGTTCGACCGGCTCGAACCCGTCGGCGAGCCGCATCGTCTCGTCGCACAATACCGGCATCAATTCCTCTGCCTCGTCCTCGCCGGTGCCGGCATAGATGCCGAACAAGCCGCCGTCGCGGTAGCCGTGGGCAAAGGAGTGGATCGCGTAGACGAGCCCACGCTTCTCCCGCACCTCCTGGAACAGCCGTGAGGACATGCCGCCGCCAAACGCGGTCGACAGCACCGCCGCGGCGTAATAATCGGGATCGGTGAGGGTCAGGCCCGGAAACCCGAGCACGATGTGGAGCTGTTCGAGGTCGCGCGCCTCGCGCCGCTCGCCGCCGATATAGCGCGCCGGCGTCGCGGAAACCTCGCGCTGGCGCGGCAGATCGCCGAGCAGCCGCTCGGCGAGGTCGACCACCCGGCCATGCGCGATGTTGCCGGCGACCGACAACACCATGCGCTCGGCGCCGTAATGGTCGGCGAGATACGCGGTGATCGCCTCACGTGAGAGCCGCCGAATGATCTCGGGGCTGCCCAGCACCGGCCGCCCCATCGCCTGGTCGGGATAGGCGCATTCCTGGAAATGGTCGAAGATGATGTCGTCGGGCGTGTCGTCGGCCTGACCGATCTCCTGCAGGATGACCTGACGCTCGCGCTCCATCTCGGCCGGCTCGAAATTCGAGTAAAGCAGGATGTCGGCCAGGATATCGAGCGCCAGCGGCGCATCCTCCTTCAACACCTTGGCATAATATGCCGTGCTCTCGCGCGAGG
>JASHNY010000251.1 GCA_030041385.1 Alphaproteobacteria bacterium | reverse complement strand
CGCCGGGGCCGCTTTCGCCACCGACGATGACCCAAGCAATCCCCTGCAAGTCGAGTTGACCTACCGGCGCGATCAGCGGCTCGACCGACAAGAAACGTACGGCGGCGTTTGCCTTTTGGAGATGGGCAATTCGGGAACTCGCCTGCCGATTTTCCACCGATACGCCGAGCCAGATGTGCGACGGCGCTTTTCGTGCGCTGTATCGCTCATTGACGAATTTCTGCAAGAGCGAGCTGCGCTTGGTGAGCACTTGATAGATATGCCAGTCGGCCTTCTCCATCGTGTCGAAAACGGCGGCGACATGGGATCGCGGTATGTCCTTATGAAAAAGATCGCTCATCGAGTTCACGAAAATCATGCGCGACCGCTTCCATTCCAGCGGCTGCGTTAGGCGCTCCGGTCGCAGCGTCAGATCAAAGCCCGTCTCAAACGGGTGATCCGGCACGTCGCGAAACCGCTCGGAAAATCTCGCTGCATAGCAATTGTCGCATCCAGCGCTGATCTTTGTGCAACCCGTCACCGGGTTCCACGTCGTGTCCGTCCATTCGATTGCGCTATTCTCAGCCATGATCTCGTAACCGTGAGACTGTGTTCATCCTCGAAGTACCGGTCATTTTAAGAACATATCACGAACGGTATTGTTTCTCCACCCCCTCGTCAGGCTCTAGCCGCTGCCCCTTGGTTTTCGTTCGTTGTCTGCGAAATTACGGAAATTACGGTGACAGTGCACTCATCTGTGCTTCGCCGCTTACCACGAGATCGTCAGGGTGCCGTTGTGCATTTCCCAGTGGTCGAGGCGCGAGAGAAAGCTCATGCCGAGCAATGAGACCGAGAGGTTTTCGACCACTGCGGCGGGTACGTCTTCGAGTTCGAGCTGGCCGATGCGCACTTCCCGCAATGTGATCGGCGCCGCCCGCGTCACGCCGTTGGCGGTGCCCATCTTGATCGAGAAGTCGAGGTCGCCGCGGCCATAGCCGATCGCGGCGGCGTCCGCCGGCGTCAACGTCACAAAGGTGGCGCCGGTATCGACGATGAAATGCACCGGCGCCCCGTCGACATCGGCATCGAGCACGACATGCCCGCCGGGACCGGCGTGGTAGACCAGCGAATCATGCACGACATCGCTCGCCGGGGCCGCTGCCGGCGGTGCTGCGGCCGCCGCCGGTCCTGCCACGGCCGCCGGCTGCAGCGGGCGGTCGCGATAGCTGGCGACAAGATAGACGGCGAGCGCCATCCCGCCCCACAGCACCAACTGGCGGCAGGCCCAGGCGATGGCGCTGCCGGCGGCCGTCGGTTCGCAAGAGCCGTCTTCGGGCATGGTTGCCGCCGTCGCGAAGCGGCAAGGTGCCGCCCGGCAAGGATGCCGCCCGCGGCCTTAACGGCCGGTAAACCGCGGCATTCACCGAATCCGGGCTACGGGCCGAAGGTAAACGCATAGATGCGGCCGTCCGCCCCGGCATAGAGGCGGTTGTCGGCCGCGATCACGGTCGCGAAATGGCGGAGGCCCGAGAGCGGTCCGCTCGCGGCGAGCGCTTCCCCGGTATCGCCGCGAAAGCCGTGCAGCCGGTCGTCGCCCTCGGCGCCGAGCACCCAGACGATCGGGTTGTTGCGTCCATCGGTCGTCGTCACCATCGCCGAGCCTGCCCCGTCGAGCCCGGCGCACCACGCCGTATCCAGCCGGGGCGGCGTGCCGGCGCCGATCTTCAAAACCGTGAGGCCATCGCCCCGGTGCGCCGCGGGGCAATGTGCGCCGGGCCCCTGAAACGCGACAAACTCACCGCCGGGCGCGGGATAGGCCGCGGGTGCGGTGCGGATTTGGTAGCGCGCCACGGTCTCGGTGACGAGGCTGCCGCCGATCCCGCCGAGATTGTCGCGATCGAGCAGATAGCCGCGCGCATCCTTGCCGAGAGCGAGGATCAGATGGCGCACGCCGGCACCGTCGGGCAGATCGAGCGGCATCGGGTTCACGCCGCCGAGATCGGCATCGCGCTCGTCGAGCTGGCGCCAGTCGCGCGCCGCGAAATAATCCGCACTTGCCAGCGAGCGGTGCAGATCGGGCGCCAGGCGAAACACCGCTTCGCCGTCGCTCCACTCGGTCGCGCCGATCGTGTTGCCGGTGGCCACGAACAATGAGCGCCCGTCGCCGGCGATCCCGCCCGGCGCCCAGATGCCGCCGCCGCGGGCGCGCGTGCGCCACGAGAAGACCCGGTGCGGCGCGGCCAGGGTCGCGCCGACCACCCAGCCGTGATAGATGCCGCAATCGCCGAAATGGCCGCCGTAGGGAACGTAGACCGCTCCGTTCTGGATCAGCAGCGCACCGCGCTGGTTCTGGTCGCGGGCGACGAAGTCCTGCCCTTGCGCCCGCAATGCCGCGGCAACGTCGACCGGCCAGCCCGGCAGGACCGCGCCGTCCTGCAGCGACAGCCCGAACAAGAGGTGGTGCACGCCGCCCGCCTCCGCGATGGCGGCATCGAGATAGACGGCGCCGCTTGCCGCGTCGATCGCCGGCGTGCCGGTGATCCCGAGCGGGTCGATATTGCCGCACGGCAATGACGATTGCGGCACCGCGCGGCCCAGCGACCGGCTCCAGACCGTCCGGCCGGTCGCCGCGTCGATGGCGGCGACGGTGTCGCTCTCGGTCGCCACGATCAGCCGGCCCGAGGCGGCGCCGGGCGGCCGCCAATAAAGCGGCTGGGCGTAGAGATTTCCGGAGAAGCGCGGCTGGAAACCGGCATCGAGCCGCAGATTGCGGGCCCGCGGCCAGGTCAATGACGGCATGGTATAGCGGCCGGCACGGTCGGCGGCGCCGTGATAGGTCGGAACCGACTGCGCTGCGGCCGGAACCGTCAGCGCAGCGACCTGCAGCGCCGCCGCGAGCGCGCACCCCCGCCAGGTCTTCATCAACACGCTGCCGGTGCTCATCGGGCTCGATCCGATCGCTGGGGCTCGCCTTCAACCAACGCCGGCGGCGCGCCGCGGTTGCCGCATAACGCCGTCCTCGCCCTCATGCGCGACAAAATCGGCGTCGCGCGCCCCGCATTTCGTTCAGCATTACGGTTCGATGTCACGATCAGATTACAATCGGCCGCAGCTCTTGCCTGACAGGGAGACTTCCGATGGCGCTCTATGAATTGAGAACCTACACGCTGCGCGTCGGCGCGATGGCAGAGGCGGTGAAGCTGTACCAGGAGCTCGGCTTTCCGGCGCTGCAGCGCGGCGGCCAGGACAGGAAGCTGGTCGGCTATTTCCAGGCCGACACCGGCACGATCAACCAGCTTGTCCATCTGTGGAAGTTCGACGACGACGCCGATCGGCGGGCGCACTGGGCGGCGGTTTATGCGAACCGGGATTTCGTCGAGGGCTTCGCCGCCAAATTCCGGCCGTTGCTGATGACCCAGGAGGTCAAGCTGCTGCAGGCGGCGCCGTGGGGGCCGCACCCCTAACACCGCCGCCAGGCGGGAGGCATGCAGGGAGGCGCATGAGGTCGCTTTCATTCCTGGCCGCAGGCATCGGCATCGCGGCGACGGCGGCGCTGGTCGGCTATTTCGGCGTCGGCGCGGTGCTGCATTCGCTGGCAGCGGTCGGCCTCGCCGGCTTTATCGCGGTATGCGCAATCCATCTTGCCCTGATCGCGGCGATGGGCGTCGCCTGGGGAGCATTATTGCCGGGCGTGGACTGCCGCGTGCTGATCTGGGCCCGGCTGGTGCGCGATTCCACCTCGGAGGTATTGCCGCTGTCGCAGGTCGGCGGCTACGTCCTCGGCGCCCGCGCGGCGATTCTGGGCGGGATTTCGGCGACGCTGGCGGCGGCGACGACGATTGTCGACGTCACCCTCGAATTCGTCGCCCAGATCGCCTACACCGCGCTCGGCCTCTTGTGGCTGGTGCGGATTCAGCCCGACAATGCGGTGGCCGTGCCGGTTGCCGGCGGCCTCGCGGTCGCCGCGCTCGCCGCCACCGCCTTTCTGGTCGTGCAGCGGCGCGGCCTTTTCTATCTCGACCGTATCGCGCGGGTTCTCGGGCGCGGCTGGGCGGAGCGCACCGCCGCCGGGACCGCGGCGCTGCACGAGGCGCTGGCCGCCACCTACCAGCGCCGCGCCGGATTGATCGCCGGTTTCGCCCTGCATCTCGCCTGCTGGCTCGCCAGCGTCAGCGAAGCCTGGGTGATATTGCGCCTGATCGGCTCGCCGCTGCCGTTCGGGGCCGTGCTCGCGCTCGAAAGCCTGATGTACGCCGTTCGCACCGTGGCGTTCATCGTGCCCAACGCGGTCGGAGTGCAGGAAGGCGCGTATATCGTGCTCGGCGCCGCCCTCGGCCTCGGCCCAGACACGGCGCTGGCATTGTCGCTGCTGAAGCGCGCGCGCGACCTGGTCATCGGGTTGCCGGCGATCGGCGCCTGGCAGATCGCCGAGGGCGGGCGGCTGTGGCGCCGGCGTTCGGGCGGCGGCGCCAAGCCATCCCCGTTGCCCGCGGCGCGGCGCAAATGACGCCGTTGTGCGGCAAACGTTCCACTGGAGCGGCGACCTAATGCAATTTAGGATTGCCGCGTTTCGCCACTGGAGGGGTCGCGGAGCCGGGCGCCGGTGACACGACAGCGCCATATCGTCAAGCGAAAGCTCGGCCTCTGGCTGGGCATGGCGGCGCTCGCAGTCCAGGCGTTGCTGCCGCTGTTGATAGCGGTCGAGGTTCGCATAGTCAGCGCGGACCCATTCCTCTTCGGGATTCGCGACCCCGCGTTGATCTGCTCCCAGCATCGCGACAGCCGGCCGAGCCTCCCGACACGGCACGACTTGGCCGCCTGCCCGCTATGTGCGGCGCTCGCCGCCGGCCACGCAACCACGCTCACTGCGGCAGCGGCGCTAACCCCGCCGCGCGATGCCGCCATCCCCGCCGGTGCGACGCCGGCACCCGTATTTTCGATCTATCGGCAGGCCGCTTCCTACGACGCAACAGGACCCCCGGCGCGCGCCTGATCGTGCCTGAGCCGCGAGGCCCGCAACCGGCACCGGTCGCGCATCTCGCTTGTCTTTCTGCTTTGTAGAAGGGTCACCCATGAACCCCCTCGTTTTCGGGGTCGCGGCGCTTGCCTTGGCGAGCGCGGCGGCATCCACTGCCTTTGCCCACGCCGTATGCGGCAACCGCGTCTTTCCGGCGACGCTCGTGATGGACGATCCCGGCGTCAGCGATGAGCTGTCGCTGCCGACGATCACCTACCAACCCATTCCAGCTAGCGGCGGCAATCCCGGCGGCCGGACGGTCGATTACGGTTTTGAGATCGACAAGAACATCACCGAGGACCTCGGCATCGCGATCAACGACGACTACCTGATCCAGCACGGCGCCGGCCAGAACTCGCTCCATGGTTGGGACAACCTCACGCTGACGCTGAAGGACAAGTTCCTCTGCTTGGAGCCCGAGGAGCTGATGATGTCGATGGGCGTCATCCACGAGTTTGCCGGCACCGGTTCGGGGCAGCTCCGCAGCGCCGGGGTGATCGATTCCGTCGGCAGCACCGCACCGACCTGGTATGTCGGCAAGGGGCTTGGCAATTATCCGATCGGCATGTTCCGCCCGCTGGCGCTGACCGGCGAGCTGAGCTACCAGGTCTCCGACACGCCGAGCCAGAGCCCCAACGAGTGGGACTGGGCCGGCTCGCTCCAATACTCGATGCCATATCTGGCGCAGCACGTGAAGGCGCTCGACGTGCCCGACTTCGTCAATCACCTCGTGCCGCTTGTCGAGGTGTCGATGTCGTCACCTGACCGCGGCCCGACCACCGGAACGATCGCACCGGGTTTGATTTACCTGGGGAACACCTACCAAATCGGCGTCGAGGCGCTGATCCCGGCGAACAGCGCGACCCGTCAGTTCCAGGGCGCCGGCTTCATCGTGCAGTTCCACTTGTTTACCGATGACTTGCTCTACAACACCCCATTCGGCAGACCCCTCATCGACAGGAATCTCTGGCAATGACCCGCCACATCCCAGCGATCATCGCTTTCGTTGCCGGCACGCTCGTCTCCGTGGCGGCCCTGGCGCATGCCTTTCTCGACCACGCCCTGCCGGCCGTTGGCGCGACGGTTGCTCAAGCGCCGACCGAAGTCATCATTTGGTTCACCCAGCCGCTTGAAGTCGCCTTCAGCGGCGTCGCGGTGACGGATGCGTCCGGACAGCGGGTCGATACCGGCCACGTCGCGCTCGACCCGAAGGACCCGCAGGAGCTTCACGTGCCGTTGAAGCCGCTGCAGCCCGGGGAATACAAGGTTTCCTGGCACGTCGTCTCGGTCGACACGCACCGCACGACCGGCGATTTCAGCTTCACGGTCCGGCGATGAGCGAGGCGACCGTCGTCATCCGGTTCATCCAGTTCGCCGCCGCGATGCTGGCCTTCGGCACGGCGGCTTTCCGCGTCTACGTGCCGGAGGTCGGCCACGGATTCGCCCGGTGGCTGGCCTGGGTGATCCGGTTGGCGGCGATCGCCGCGCTTCTTGCGTCGCTGGCGATGGTGCCGGTGACGACGGCCGACATGGCCGGGTCGCGGGAAGCCGCCGTCGACCCGGCGACGCTGTCGACGGTGCTGTTCGGGACCCAGTTCGGTCACGCCTGGTGCTGGCATCTGGGTTTCGCGCTCGCGCTGGTTGTCGTCTCGTGTCGGCGCGCCGCGGGGCTGACACTC
Organism: Alphaproteobacteria bacterium; assembly: GCA_030041385.1. GTDB lineage: Bacteria > Pseudomonadota > Alphaproteobacteria > ATCC43930 > CGMCC-115725 > DATARH01. The sequence goes on along the minus strand of JASHNY010000251.1, from coordinate 6,804 downwards.
GTCGTCGCCGGGCTCAGTCTCGGGAGCCTCGGCTTCGTCGGCCACGCTTCGGACATGGAGGGATGGTCCGGCCTTGGCCACGAGCTGAACCAGGCGGTGCACCTCCTCGCCGGCGGTGCGTGGCTGGGCGGCCTTTTGCCGCTCTACCGGCTGCTGCGGCGGGTGGGTCCCGGAGACTCGGCGATCGAAGCCGGCGTCGCGCATTTCTCGCAGATGGGCTACGTCGCGGTCGCGCTGGTCGCGGCGACGGGGGTCGTCAATGCGACCATGCTGGTCGGCAGCTTTGGCGCCCTGCTGGGCACCGAATACGGCCGATTGTTGAGCCTCAAGATCGCGCTCTATCTGGCGATGGTCGCGATTGCGCTGGTGAACCGGCTGTCGATCGCGCCGCGTCTCGGCCGCGACCCCGCGGCGGCGGCGCGGCTCGCTCGGAGCGTCGTCGCCGAGCAGGCATTCGGCCTCGCCATCCTGGCGGCGGTCAGCGTGCTGGGCACCTTGCCGCCAGCGCATATGGAGATGTGAACATGTAACGAGAGGAGGCTGACAGTGCGTTTGAAGCTGCTCGCCCTAAGCGCCTTTCTGGCCTGCGTTGCTGTTGGCTTCAGCGCCATCGCGCAGGGCAATGCCGTGATGATCAAGGACGCCTGGGCGCGCGCGACTCCGGGCGGCGCGCAGACCGGCGCGGCGTATCTTACCCTCCAGTCGCCGGCCGGTGACCGATTGAGCGGCGTCTCGACGCCAGTGGCGAAAGAGGCGCAGCTCCACAGCATGACGATGGAGAACGGGGTCATGAAGATGCGGCAGGTCGACGGGGTCGACTTGCCGCCCGGCCAGACTGTGAAGCTCAAACCGAGCGGCTACCACATCATGCTGATGGGTCTCAGCAAGCCCCTCGAAGAGGGCCAAACCTTTCCCCTTACCCTGATTTTCGCCAAAGCAGGCTCGGAGACCGTCACGGTGAAAGTGGAAAAGGTCGGCTCGATGGGGCCGGGCGGCCAAGGCGGCGGCATGAATATGCCCGGAATGACTATGCCAATGCATCATTAGGCGAGCGCGGCACCGGCTCGCCCGGCTACGCATCGATCGGCGCGCGACCTTACCGACGCCCGCGGCGATGGGCCATGCCATGTAGAAGGCCCGTCGAAAGCCGCCCCATCACGCGAAAATGACCCGCCGGTGCCGGCAAGGCGCTGGCGTCGCCGGCGCGGCAACGCCAAAGTGCGCCAATGCGGGAGAATGGCAGAAATTCCTTTGCCTGGCGCCGCCTGCTGCCGTTGGCGCTGCTGCTCGGCGCCGGCGCGGCGGTGGCCGTGCTCGGCGGCCATCGCTACCTGAACTTTACCGCGCTCGCCGCCCATCACAGTTGGGCCTGCGCACTCGTGCGCCGGGCCCCGGTGGCGACGGCCCTCGCCTTCATCGCCGCCTATGCCGGGCTGGTCGCATTGTCGGTGCCGGGCAGCGTGTTGTTCACCATCGCCGGCGGGGTGCTGTTCGGAGCCTGGCTGGGCACGGCCTATGCAGTGATCGCGGCGACGATCGGGGCGACGGCGGTGTTCGTCGCGGCGCGGACCGGGTTCGCCGGATTGACGGCGCGGGCCGGGCCGCAGCTCCGCCGCATCGAGGCTGGGTTCCGCAAGAACGCGTTGAGCTATCTGCTGGTCTTGCGCCTGGTGCCGGTGTTCCCATTCTGGCTCGTCAATCTCGTTGCCGGGGCTGCCGGGATGCGCCTGTCGATTTATCTGGCCGGAACGCTGTTCGGTATGATCCCGGCGACGTTCGTTTATGCCAGCCTGGGCAGCGGCCTCGGCACCGTCGTCGCCGCCGGCCAGCCGCCCGACCTCGAGGTCCTGTTCCGCCCCGGCGTGCTGTTGCCGATCGTCGGGCTGGCGATACTCGCGCTGCTTCCGGTGGCCTATCGGGGCTGGCGCGAGCAGCGCGCCGCGCCGCCGACCAAGGCGTCGTGATGAACCGTGCGCTCGCCCCCGATTTGTGCGTCATCGGCGCCGGTGCGGGCGGGCTTGCCGTAGCCGCCGGCGCGGTGCAGATGGGGGCGAGCGTCGTATTGGTCGAGCGCGGCGAGATGGGCGGCGACTGCCTCAATTACGGCTGCATCCCGTCGAAATCGCTGCTCGCCGCCGCCCGGCTGGCCGACACCTGGCGGCGCGGCAGCGCGTTCGGCGTCGCCTATGCCCCGCCGCGGATCGACTTTGCCGCGATCGGCGCGGGCATCGACCGGGTCATCGCCGGCCTCGCCGCCAACGATTCGGCCGAGCGATTCGCGGGGCTCGGCGTCACCGTGCTGGGCGCCGAGGCGCGGTTCGTCGACCACCGCACCGTGCGCGCCGGCGATACCGTGATCCAGCCGCGGCGTTTCGTGATCGCCACCGGCTCGGCGCCGGTAATTCCGCCGATCCCGGGCCTTAGCGCGGTGCCCTATCTGACCAACGAGACCGTCTTCGCCGATCGCGAATTGCCGCGCCACCTGGTCGTGATCGGGGGCGGGCCGGTCGGCATCGAGCTGGCCCAGGCGCACCGGCGGCTCGGCGCCGCCGTCTCGGTGATCGATGCCGGGCCGATCCTGCCGCATGACGACCGCGAACTGGCCGACGAGTTGGCCGGGCATCTCGGCGACGAAGGGATAGCGCTCTACCCGGAAACCGCGATTGCCGCGGTCGAGCCGCTGCCCGGCGGAATCGCGGTCATCCTCGCCGGCGGCCGGCGGATCGAGGGGTCGCACCTGCTGGTCGCGGCCGGGCGGCGCGCCAACGTCGCCGGGCTCGACCTCGCCACGGCCGGCATCGCGGCGACCCCCGCCGGCATCACCGTCGACCGGCGGCTGCGCACGACTAACCGCCACGCCTTTGCCGTCGGCGACGCCGCCGGAGGGCCGCAATTCACCCATGTCGCCCTTTACCAGGCCGGGATCGTGATCCGAAACGCGCTGTTCCGCCTGCCGGCGCGAGTCGACTACCGCGCTTTGCCGTGGGTCACCTATACCGAACCCGAACTCGCGCAGGTCGGTGCGACAGAGGCCGCCGCCCGCGCCGCCGGCGCCGTGCGGGTGCTGCGCTGGCGCTTTGCCGAGAACGACCGCGCCCATACCGAGCGCGACACCGCCGGCGGGATCAAGGTCGTCACCAGCGCCAGCGGCCGCATCCTCGGCGCCACGATCCTCGGCGCCGCGGCGGGCGAGCTGATCCTGGCTTGGGCGTTGGCGGTATCGCAGCGGCTGAAGATTTCCGCGATGGCCAACCTGGTCGTCCCCTACCCGACCCGCGGCGAGGCCGGCAAGCGCGCCGCGGGCAATTTCTACACCCCGGCCCTGTTCGCTCCGAGGACGCGCCGCCTGGTGCGGCTGCTGGCGCATTTCGGGTGAGGGCGCGGGGATGATCCGGAGCCTGTCCGCCCGCCTGCTGGTGCTGACCGTGTTTTTCGTAATGCTCAGCGAGGTGCTGATCTTCGTGCCCTCGGTGGCGCACTACCGGATGAACTACTTCGACGACCACATCGCCGCCGGCCATCTCGCGACGTTGGCGCTGGCGGCGAGCCCGACCGGCAAGATCGACCAGGGCTTGACCAACGAATTGCTGCGCCAGGTCGGCGCGCACGGAATCATGCTGCACCGCGCCAACGGCATGGTGCGCATGCTCGACAGCCCGATGCCGCCGCGGGCCGACACGACGATCGACATGACCCGCGGCCGCAACATCGCGCGGTGGATCGCGCACTCGTTCGAGACATTGTTCAGCCGCGGCAACCGCATCTTGCGGGTGATCGGCCGCTCGCCGTTCGAGCCGGACGCACGGGTCGTGGTACTGCTCGACGAGGCGCCGCTGCGGGTCGCGATGTGGCGGTTCGGCTGCCGCATCCTCGAATTGTCGATCATCATCTCGCTGACCACCGCCGCCCTCGTCTATCTCAGCCTGCAATGGCTGCTGGTGCGGCCGATGCGGCGCATCATCGACAGCATGACCTCATTCCGGCAGGACCCCGAAGACGCCTCGCGCCGGATCCTGACGAGCCGTCGCAAAGACGAGATCGGCCGCGCCGAGCGCGAATTGGCGACGCTGCAGGAAACCGTGCGCCAGGCGCTGGGCCAGCGGGCGCGCCTCGCCGCGCTCGGCACCGCGGTGACCAAGATCAACCACGACCTGCGCAGCATTCTGGCGACGGCGCGGCTGGTCAGCGACGGGCTCGCCGACAGCGACGCCGCCGAGGTGCAGCGGATCGCGCCGCGCCTGATCGACGCGATCGACCGCGCCGTCGCGCTGTGCACGCGCACGCTCGACTTTTCGCGCGAGGGCGCGCCGCCGTTTGCACCGAGCGAATTCGCGCTGTTGCCGCTGATCGAGGAGGTCCTGTCGGCGCTCGGCGTGCCCGAGGACGAATTGGCGGTCGAATTGGCAGTCCCGCGGCAATTGTCGGTACGGGCGGACCGCAACCAGCTCTACCGCGTGCTGTTCAACCTGGCGCGCAATTCGGTCGAGGCCGGGGCGCGCCGCCTGGGCTTTGCCACGAAGCTGGCGGACGGCATGGCTGCGGTCGAGATCGCCGATAACGGCCCCGGCCTGCCGCCGCGGGCGCAGGAAAATCTGTTCCGCCCGTTCGCCGGCTCGGCCCGGCCCGGCGGCAGCGGGCTGGGCCTGGCGATCGCGCGCGAATTGATGCGGGTGCAAGGCGGCGACCTCGTGCTCGCCAGCACGACCGGCGCCGGCACCCTATTCCGGCTGACGATCCCGCTGGCCCGGCAGCCGGCTGCCGCGGTCAGTCGAGTGCCAGGGTTAGCGATTTCAGGTAGGCGCTTTCCGGCAGGTCCGGATGGATCGGGTGGTCCGGAGCGGCACCAGCGCTTCTGATGATGCGCGCGCTGCGCCCGGCATCGGCGAGCCCGCGACGCACCGCCTCGGCGAATTCGCCCGCCGCGACATTGTGCGAGCACGAGGCGAGGCAGAGAAACCCGCCCGCGGCGGTCGCCCCGGCGGCGAGCCGGGCGAGCTTGCGATAGCCGCGTAATGCCGCCGGCGCATCCCGCTTTGAGCGGGCGAAGGCCGGCGGGTCGGCGATGACGATGTCGAAGCGTTCGCCGGCAGCGGCCAAGGAACCTGCCTCGGCGAAGGCGTCGCCGCGGCGGAAGGCGCAGCTCGCCGCGACCCCATTCCGCGCCGCTGCCGCCTCAGCCAATGCCAATGCCGGGGCCGAGCTGTCGATGCCGAGCACGGCGGCAGCCCCTGCGCACGCCGCCCGCAGCGCAAACCCGCCGGTATAGCAATAAAGGTCGAGCACGCGCGCGCCTGCCGCGAGCCCGGCGATGAAGCGGCGGTTGTCGCGCTGGTCATAGAACCAGCCGGTCTTCTGCCCGGCGAGAAGGTCGGCGAGAAAGCCGACACCATCCTCGTCGAGCGGTACCGGTCCGTCGATCTTGCCGAGCGCGACCCGGGTTTCGAGCGGCAATCCTTCGAGCTTGCGCGCGGCGCTGTCGTTGCGCAGCACGATCGCCGAGGGCGACAGCAGCGCCGTCAGGGCGGCAACGAGCGGCTCCTCCAGCCGGTCGATGCCGGCGGTGTTGGCCTGGACCGCCAGAACGTCGCCGAACCGATCGACAACGAGCCCCGGCAAGCCGTCCGCCTCGGCATGGACAAGCCGGTAATAGGGTGCGCCGTAGAGCCGCTCGCGCAAGCGCAGCGCGCGCTCCAGCCGGCGGCTGAGAAAGCGCCGCCCGATCGGCCGCGTCCAGTCGCGATCGAGCAGCCGCGCGGCGAGGAGGCTGTGCGGGTTGAACATGGCAACGCCGAGCGGCCGCGCCGCCTCTTCGGCGCCCGCCACTGGCGCCCGCCGCACCGTGACCAGCGCACCGGGCGGCAATCCCTTTGCCGCCGCATCCATGCGCACCTCGTTGGAATAGATCCACGGGTGCCCGCCTTCGGCGCGGCGGTGCGCGCCGGGCTGCAGCACGATCTGCGGCCGCGACGCCGGGTCGTCGGGCAGGGCGGCCGTTTCTGCCTCGAACTCCACCGCCGCGGTCTCGCCGTTCACCCGTCGTCCCTCGCCCATTGCCCGAAAGCGGCCGATTACGCCGCCGCCGGGGTCCGAGTCAAATCCATCGCCGCAGGCGGCCGATCGATCTTGCCTTGTTCGCCCGGCCGGGGTAGTTGTGGCCGCCCTCGCCGCAGCCTCGCGGCAAGGTGCTGCGCCCGTAGCTCAACTGGATAGAGCACCAGACTACGGATCTGGGGGTTAGGGGTTCGACTCCTCTCGGGCGCGCCAATTTTTCAATGGGTTACGGTCCAAATAACCCCCGCGGCGATCGGCAAATAAGCGACAAATAAGCAGAATGGATTTGACGCCATCCCGGCCCGCGTGGTCCGGCGCCTCGGCAAAGAAAAAGCCCCGCCGGGTGAGGGCGGGGCTGCGGAGGCGTGGGCGCGGTTATTCCACGCCCAATTCTTGTAGCCGTGCGCGCATCGTGGCAACGTGCGCCTCAAGCGCCATGACGACGTAGCCTGCAATCTCGCCCGAGGTCAGCGTGATTCGGTGCTTCAGGTCAAGGAAACGGCCAGCGCCCCGTCTTTCCGGTTGAAGGCCGATTTCGATATCCTCTGCCTCCCGGTAAGCCGCAACGTCGCTCAAGGTGGCCTCGATCTGGGATAGAAGAGCGCTTGCTTCTTTGAGTTGGTCGGTCGTCATCATCGATCCTTTCAAATGGGATAGGAAATGCACGGGGCAGCCGTCGATTTGACGACATACCCCGCCATGGCCATACGGCCCCCTGCCTTGAAAGGATCGAGGCCCGACTTTGGCTGGCGC
>JASHNY010000250.1 GCA_030041385.1 Alphaproteobacteria bacterium | reverse complement strand
CGCGCAGACACACGCAGCCGGCGGTCGTTGAGAAAGGCGCCGGCACCCTTTTCGGCCCAGAACATCTCGTCGCGCGTCGGCTCGTAGACGGCCCCGGCAACGATCTCGCCGTCGCGCTCCAACGCGATCGAGATCGCGAAATGCGGAATGCCATGCAGGAAGTTGGTCGTGCCGTCGAGCGGATCGACGATCCAGCGATGATGCACGTCGGCGCCGGTTTCGCCGCCGCTCTCTTCCATGAGGAAGCCATAGCTGGGGCGCGCCTTGCCCAGCTCGGCGCGCAGCACCTTCTCCGCCTTGAGATCGGCGGCGCTGACGAAATCGCCCGGCCCTTTGACCGAGACCTGGAGCTGCTCGACCTCGCCGAAATCGCGGATGAGGCCGCGCGCCGCCTTTAGCGCCGCGTTGGCCATGACATTGAGGGTCGGCGACCGCACCGGCATCTAAAATGCCGAGCGACGCCCTTCGAGATGCGCCCTGCGGGCGCTCCTCAGGGCGAGGTTACTGATTGGAGCCATACGCAAGATTTCCTCATCCGGAGCGCGAGCGCAGCGAGCAGCCGCAGGCCCAAAGCCGCGAGTGCAGCGCGCCATCAATCCTTGGCGCGTTCGACAAAGGCGCCGTCGGCGGTGCTGACGACGATGCGGGTGCCCTTTTCGATGTAGGGCGGGATCATCACCCGGCGCCCGTTTTCGAGCTTGCCGGGCTTGTACGACGACGAGGCGGTCTGGCCGCGCACCACCGGGTCGGCCTCGACCACCTCCATCGTCACGCTCGGCGGCATCTCGACGGAAAGCGGCGCGCCTTCGTACAGCATGATCGTGCAGATCATCCCCTCCTGCAGGAAATCGGCCGGGTCGCCGATCATCTCGCGCGGGACCGTGACCTGCTCGAAGCTGTCGTTGTCCATGAAGGTTGCCTGGTCGTCCTCGGCATAGAGGAACTGCATCTCCTTTTCGTCGAGGCGCACGCGCTCGACGTTTTCCTGGGTGCGAAAGCGCTCGATCGTCTTGTTGCCGCTGCGCAGGTCGCGCATCTCGACCTGGGCGAAGGCGCCGCCCTTCCCCGGTTGCACGAATTCGCGCTTCATGACCAGCCACAGCTTGTTCTGGTGTTCCAGTACGTTGCCCGGCTTGATATCGATGGCGTTGATCTTCATGGCGGCGAATCTCTGATGCGAAGTTCGGGGTTTGGCGGTTTCCTACCAAGAAGCTAACGCCGGGGAAAGCGGAATGGCGGAATGGTGGCGGCCGGATCGTTTGGCGATGCGTCACGGCCGGCTCTTGGCGCGCGGCCGCATCCTCGCGGCGGTGCGCGAATTCTTCGCCGGCTCGGGGTTTGTCGAGGTCGACACGCCGGCATTGCAGGTGAGCCCGGGGCTCGAACCCCATTTGCGGGCGTTCGCAACGCTGTTGCACGATCCGCGCGACAACGCGCTCAGGCCGCGCTACCTGCACACTTCGCCCGAATTCGCGATGAAGAAGCTGCTGGCCGGCGGCATGACGCGGATCTGGCAACTCGCCCATGCCTTCCGCGACGGTGAACGCAGCGCCACCCACCACCCCGAATTCGCGATGCTCGAATGGTATCGCGTGGGCGCCGACTACCGCGACCTGATGGACGATTGCGAGGCCCTGCTGCGCCGGGCGCAGGCCGCGGCTGGAGCCTCGACCTTGGCCTGGCAGGGCCGTTCCGCCGATGCAAACCGGGCGTTCGAGCGGTTGTCGGTGGCCGACGCATTCCGGCGCTACGCGGGCATCGACATTCTCGCCGCCGCTTCCGACCCGGCCAGGCCGGACCCGGCGCGGCTCGCCGCCGCGGCGGCCCAGGCCGGGATCGCCGCGCATCCCGGCGACGATTGGGAAACCCTTTATTTCCGCGTCTTTCTCGACCGCATCGAGCCCAATCTCGGCATCGGCGCGCCGACGATCCTCTACGATTACCCGGTGTCGATGGCGGCATTGTCGCGCGCGAAGCCGCAGGACCCGCGCCTTGCCGAGCGGTTCGAGCTGTATGTGTGCGGCCTCGAACTCGCCAACGCCTTTTCCGAATTGACGGACGCCGCCGAGCAGCGCGCGCGCTTTGCCGCCGACCAGGCCAGGAAGCAGGCGCTCTATGGCGAAACCTACCCGATCGACCTGGATTTCCTCGCTGCGCTCGAACACGGGCTGCCCGAATGCGCCGGCATCGCGCTCGGCTTCGACCGGCTGGTCATGCTCTCAACCGGTGCCGAGGACATCGAAGAGGTGCTGTGGGCGCCGGTGCGATAGACGAAGCGCTATTGCGACCGGCCGTAGCGCCCGATCACCTGGGCCCGGGCCAGGGCGTTGAAATGCAGGTTGAAGCCGACCTTGGCGCCGGATGCGCTGGCATCGAGCGGCAGTTTCGCGACTTTGACCGCGTAGATCGTGATCAGGTAGTGGTGCGGCCGGTCGCCGACCGGCGGGCACGGGCCGCCGTAATGCGAAAAGCCGAAATCGGTCAGTCCCTCGACTGCGCCCTCCGGCAGCAATTTCGATCCGGCCGCGCCGGCATTGGCCGGCAGGCTGTGCACGCTGGCGGGAATGTTGAATACGGTCCAATGCCACCAGCCGCTGCCGGTGGGCGCGTTGGGGTCGTACATCGTGATCGCGAAGCTTTGCGTGCCGGCCGGCTCGCCCGACCACGACAATGCCGGCGATTGGTTGCCGCCCTGGCAGCCGGTGAACACCTGCGCCATCGGGATCGTGCTGCCATTCATGAAGGCAGGAGTGGTCAGCGTGAAGCCGGCGGCCAGCGCCGGCGTGGCAAGTGCGGTCAAAATCAGCCCGAGGGCCGGCGCGCGCATTGTTTCCTCCCTGGCTGTTTCTGCGATTATGCCGCACCGGCGCGCGAAACCGGTAGCGCTCCGCACAGGACGGCGAAAGCGCCTATTGCCGGGTAGCCGTGTCCGGGTAGCTGACCAGCCAGCGCCCGTCGTCTTCGCACAGATACCTGAGCGGGCAGTCGGGGCAGCGCTCACCATAGCGGTCGAGTCCGACCTGGCGGCAGGCCTCGCGCAGCGATCGCGGGCGCGCCAGCGGGAAGAGCTCGTTGCCGTTGTCGTCCATCGTGCGCAGTCGGCGGCGTTGCAATGGGGCACCCAAGGCGGCGTCTTGCGAGTGTGGAACGGTCGCCACATCGGGCAAATACGTATTTCTACGTAAAGCCATCGCCGCCGAAAGCGGCGATCATCGCCGCGAGGCTGGGAAAGGGACCGACCGATGGGCCCCGAGGAGCTGCCGCGGAAGCCGCGCCAGGGCGAGACGTGCAACGGGTGCGGGCTGTGCTGCGCGGTCGAGCTTTGCGGCCTCGCGGTCGAGCTTCTCGGCGCCGGCTCGGTGCCGTGCCCGGCAATGGAGATCGGCGGCGGGCGGTTTTGGTGCGGTCTGGTACGCCGGCCCAGCCGCTATCTCGACACGCCGCCGATCGGCGACCGCGCCCTCGGGCCGCTGATGCGGATGGCGCTGAGCATCGGCGAGGGCTGCGACGCCGACGATCCGCTTCCGGTGCCCCGGCCGGTCAGTAGGCGCGACCGTAGCGCGCGAACACCGCGTTGAAATCGGCGACGGCCTGTTTTGGGCCTTGGGAATAGCCCCAGATCGCGCCGATGACGGCGAGGAAATCGGCACCGGCCTCGACGAGCGGGCCGCAATTCGCCTGGGTGATGCCGCCGATGGCGCAGCACGGCACCACCGTCGTCTCGCTCCAGTCGCGCAATACCTCCGGCTCGGCGTGGTGTTTGGCCGCCTTGGTGCCGCTCGGGAAGAACGCGCCGAAGGCGACGTAATCGGCCCCGGCCTCGGCCGCGACGAGGGCACGATGGCGGCTCGCGCCGCAGGTCACCCCGACGATGCGGTCGGGACCGAGCCGCCGGCGCGCCTCGGCATAGGGCATGTCTTCCTCGCCGACATGGACGCCGTCGCAATCGAGTTCGGCCGCGAGGTCGGGGCGATCGTTCATCACAAACGCGACGCCGCGGCCCTGCACCAGCGGCTGGAGCACCCGCGCCGCCCGGCGGATCGCGGCGTCATCGGCCTCTTTGAGGCGCAATTGCACGCAGGCTACATCGCCGCCCGACAGCGCCGCCTCAAGCTCGGGAGCGAAGCGGTCGGGGTCGAGCGCGGGCGGCGTGATCAGGTAGAGCCGGGTCGTCGTCCGCGTGTCGTCGATCATCTTGTCTCCCGTTCATCATTCCCGCCAAAGCGGGAATGACGAGAAGAATCAATCCTGGCCCTTGTAGATCTTGATGATGCGGTTGAGCATGTCGAGGGCTTCCGCCTTGGGCCGCTGGAATGTGTTGCGGCCGATGATCGAGCCGTTGGCGCCGCCGGCATAAACCGCGCGCACCTCGTCGAGCACGCCGTCGAGGTCCTTCGCCTCGCCGCCGGAGAAGATGACGATGCGCCGGCCGTTGAAAGCCGATTGCACGACGTGGCGGATGCGCGCCGCCGGGGTCGAGATGTCGATCTTCTGCTTTTCGTAGACGGCCTTGGCCGCCGCCAGCTCAAGATGCGCGGTAGGCGGCTTGACCTTGATGATATGGGCGCCGAGTTGCGCCGCGAGCTGTGCGGCATAGGCGCAGATGTCGATCGCCGTCTCGCCCTCGCGCGACAGGCTGCCGCCGCGCGGGTACGACCAGATCACCACGGCGAGCCCGTGCGCCTTGGCCTCGCGGCCCAATTCGGCGATCTCCTCGAACATGTCGTAGGCCGCATCGGAACCCGGATAAATCGTGAAGCCGATCGCCGAGCAGCCGAGGCGCAGCGCGTCCTTGACGCCGGCGGTTACCGCCTGGGTGGCGCCCTCTTTGAGGCGCGACATGCTGTTGGCGCTGTTGGCCTTGAGGATCAGCGGGATCTGCCCGGCATAGGTGTCGGCGCCGGCCTCGAGAAACCCGAGCGGCGCGGCATAGGCGTTGAGTCCCGCCTCGATCGCCAGTTGAAAGTGGTAATGCGGGTCGTAAGCCGGCGGGTTGGGGGCAAAGCTGCGCGCCGGGCCGTGCTCGTTGCCCTGATCGACCGGCAAGATCACCATCTTGCCGGTGCCGCCGAGCTTGCCGTGCATCAGCATCCGCGCGAGGTTGGCCTTGGTGCCCGGATTGTCGCTCTCGTAGTGGCCGAGGATCTTCGCCACGTGTCCGTTGATCTTCATCGCAGGGTTCCTTTGGCGAGCGGGGAGGTTGGCTCCCTTTCTACCAAATCAGCCCGGACGAGGCGAGGGCGTCGCCGCGCCCCCGCGGGTCGCAGACGCGTTCAGCGATGGTGGAGGCGCGGCCCCGACCCGGGTCAGAACCGGCTATAGCCGAACAGCAGGTAGACGATCAGCACGATCAGCAGAATGCCGCCGATGCCGATGCCGCCGCCGTAGCCGTAGCGCGAATAGCCGTAGCCGCCGCCGCCAAACAGCAGAAGGATCAGGATGATCAACAGGATCAGGCCCATCTCGTCGCTCCTTTCGCCCGCCTTCGGGGCGTGCAGAAACACCGGTTTCAGGGTCTATCCGAGCGTCGTCGCCTCACTCGCCGGGATTGGCTCGGCAGCAAGCCCCGGCCCCTGACCAACCGCATCCGCGAGTTGGGCGTTCCATCATCAGCGCAAGAAAGATAGCGCCGATGCGCCGGCGGGCCGCGACTGCACCCAGCGCCCGACAGCAATTCTGCCGCGATCGGCCGGGGGACTGCCCGGGCGCATCGCGCTTGCACGCGGCCTGCCCGGCACGGCTATGATCGGCGGATGGAGAGGCGGGAATGAAGCCGGCGCCGTTCGAATATTTCTGTCCCGACAGTCTCGACGAGGCCGTCGTGCTGCTGGCCGGCCGCGCCGCCGAGGCGAAATTGCTGGCGGGCGGGCAAAGCCTGGTGCCGCTGCTCAATTTCCGCCTGTTGCAGCCGGCCGCGTTGATCGACATCAACCGCCTGTCCGAACTCGCGTTTCTGGCGGAGGACCGGGGCGGGCTGCGAATCGGGGCGTTGACCCGCCACCACGCGCTCGAAACCTCGCCCGCGGTTGCCGCCCTCTTTCCGGTGCTGAGCGAGGCAATGGCGCATGTCGCGCACCTGGCCGTTCGCAACCGTGGGACGATCGGCGGCAGCCTCGCCCACGCCGACCCGGCGGCCGAGCTGCCGATGGTCGCAACCCTGCTCGACGCCGAGATTCGCACGCGCTCCGCCGCCGGCCCGCACACTCACGACGCGCGGGATTTCTTTACCGGGCCGCTCTCTACCGTGCTCGCCGACGATGAGATCGTCACCGAGGTTTTCCTGCCGGCCCTGCCGCCGCGAACAGGCTCGGCCTTTGCCGAGTTTTCCCTGCGCCGCGGCGATTTCGCGATCGCCGCGGTCGCCGCGACGGTGACCGTAGCCGATGGCCGCATCACCGCGGCGCGGCTCGCCGTCGCCGGCGCCGACGAACGGCCGCTGCGGCTCGACGAGGTCGAGGCGAGCCTTGCCGGGCAGTGCTTCGATGCGGACCTGGTCGAAACCGCGGCGCGGCTCGCGGGCGAGAGCGTCAATCCTTTCACCGATCTGCGCGCGTCGGCGGATTACCGTCGTCACCTCGTCGCCGTCTTGGCCCGGCGGGTTCTGACCGAAGCCCATGCGCGAATTGCCGTCGGCGCGGCATGAGCAAGCACCGCACGATCAAGGCGACCGTGAACGGCATCGCATACGAGCGGTCGGTCGAGCCGCGGCTGCTGCTCAGCGATTTTCTGCGCCAGACGCTCGGCCTCACCGGCACCCATGTCGGCTGCGAACACGGCGTGTGCGGCGCCTGCACGGTGTTGATCGACGGCGACAGCGCCCGCGCCTGCCTCTATTTCGCGGTCCAGGCCGACGGGCGGCATATCGAGACCGTCGAAGGGCTGGGCACGATCGACGATCTGTCGCCGTTGCAGCAGGAATTCCGCGAGCATCACGCCTTGCAATGCGGGTTCTGCACGCCCGGGATGCTGATGACCTGCGTCGATCTGCTGAAGAAATACCCGCTCGCCAGCGATGCGGAAATTCGCGACGGGCTGTCGGGCAATCTCTGCCGTTGCACCGGGTACGAGCACATCGTGCGGGCGGTGCGCGCCGCCGCGGCGAGGCGGGGAAGGAAGGACGATGGCTGACCCGGACGTCCTGCGACCCAAGCATATCGGCGCGCGGGTCAGGCGGGTCGAGGACCCGCGGCTGCTGACCGGCCAGGGTGCGTTTGCGGACGATCGCATCGTGCCCGGCGCGTTGCACATCGCCTTCCGCCGCAGCGACCACGCGCATGCGCTGATCTCGGGCATCGATACCGCCGCGGCCGCGGCGATGCCAGGGGTGTTCGCCGTCTATACGGCAGCCGATCTAGAGGGGCTGGTCGAGCCGCTGCGCGCCACCTCGCGAATGCGCAACTACCATGCGACGCCGCTGTACCCGCTGGCGCGCGGCAGGGTTCGCCATGTCGGCGAGCCGGTCGTCGCGGTGCTGGCCGAGGACCGCTACCGGGCCGAAGATGCGCTCGACGGGATCGCGATCGACTATGCCCCGCTCGCCGCGGTTTCGGACCCGCGCGCGGCGCTCGGCGCCGATGCGCCGGTATTGCACGAGGAGGCGGGCACCAATGTGCTGGCGGAACGCGAGTTTTCCCGCGGCGATATCGCGGCGGAGCTGGCGGCGGCGCCGATCCGCGTCGGCGGCTCGTTCCGCTTTCACCGCAAGGCGCCCACCGCGATCGAGAACCGCGCCTGCATCGCCGAATACGATCGCGGGCGCCGATTGCTGACCCTGACCTCGTCGACCCAAATTCCCGGCGTGATCCGCGACGCGCTTGCCGATCTCCTGGACATGCCGGGCCACAGCGTGCGCGTTGTGGCCGCCGATGTCGGCGGCGGTTTTGGCGGCAAGGCGTCGTTGTATCCGGAAGAGATCCTGGTGGCCGTGCTCGCCCGCCGCCTCGGCCGCGCGGTGCGCTGGACCGGCGACCGGCTTGAAGACCTCGCCACGACCAGCCACGGCTTCGACGAGATCATCGACGCCGAGCTCGCACTCGACCGCGACGGCACCATGTTGGCGCTTTCCGCCGAGGTCATTGGCGATGTCGGCGCCTATTCGATCTATCCGTGGACGGCCGCGCTCGAACCGGTGCAGGTGGTCAGCTTCATGCCCGGCCCCTACCGGGTGCCGACCTATCGCGGCCGGGTGCGGGCGGTGGCGACCAACAAGGCGCCGACCGGCCCCTATCGCGGCGTCGGGCGGCCGATCGCGACCTTTGTCATGGAACGGCTCGTCGACATGGCGGCGCGCCGGCTCAGCCTCGACCCGGCCGAATTGCGCCGCCGCAACCTGGTCCGGCCCGAGGAATTCCCCTACCGGGTCGCCTCGGGGATCGTGTGGGACCGCTCGGGCTTCGGCGAATGCCTGGAGCGCGCCTGCGCCGCGATCGACTACCCGAAACTGCGTACCGACCAAGGAAAGGCGCGCGCCGCGGGGCGGCTCTGCGGCGTCGGCATCGCCAGCTATGCCGAGTTGACCGGCATCGGCTCGCGCATCTCGGCAGCACCCGGCATGCCGATCAACACCGGCACCGAAACCGCCACGATCCGGCTCGATTCGACCGGGGCGGTGACCGGAAATTTCGGCATCGCCTCGCATGGCCAGGGGCTCGAAACCACCTTGGCGCAGGTCATTGCCGACGAACTCGGCGCCCGCCTCGCCGACATCCAGATATTGCAGGGCGACAGCGCCCTCGTCGCCCATGGCACCGGCACCTATGCCAGCCGCAGCGCCGTCCTCGCCGGCGGGGCCGCGGTGTCGGCGGCGCGGCTGTTGAAGGAGCGGATCATCCGGGCGGCCTCGCATCTGCTCGAAGCCGCGGTCGAGGACATCGACGCCGCCGACGGCCGGGTTTTCGTTTCCGGCACCGACCGGTCGCTGAGTTTCCGGGAGATCGCCAGGGCGGTTTATACCGAGATCGGCCGCCTGCCGAGGGACGCCCGCGAAGAATTGGAAGTCACCAAGGTGTACGACCCGTTTTTCGGCACCGCGACCGCGGCGACGCACATCGCTGCGCTGGAAATCGACCCGCAGACCTGCAAGGTCAGGCTCGACCGCTATGTCGTCGCCGAGGATTGCGGCCGCGTCATCAACCCGATGATCGTCGACGGCCAGGTCCACGGCGCCGTCGCGCAGGGCATCGGAGCGGCGCTTACCGAGGAGATCGTCTATGACGAGGCGGGACAATTGTTGACCGCGAGCCTGGTCGATTACGTGATCCCGGCGGCCAGCGAGGTGCCGCCGATCGAGACGATCCATCTCGACACGGAATCGCCATCGACGCTGGGCGGGTTTCGTGGCATGGGCGAAGGCGGCACGATCGGGGCGCCGGCCGCAGTCGCCAACGCGCTCGCCGATGCGCTGGCGCCGCTCGGCGCGGAGATTTTCGAACTGCCGATGACGCCGGAGCGCCTGTTCCGGCTGATCACGGAGGCTACGGCACAAGCCCGGGGGGATTAGCGATGGATTTGAACCTGGCGGGCCGGGTCGCGCTCGTCACCGGCGGCGCCACCGGGGTCGGGCGCGAGATCGCCCTGACCCTGGCGGCCGAGGGTGCGGCGGTCGCGGTGAACTATCACCGGTCGGACGCGGCGGCGAATGCGCTCGCTGCCGAGATCGCAGATCGCGGCGGCAAGGCGATCGCCTGCGGCGCCGACGTCACCGACCGCGGCGCGGTGATCGCGATGGTCGAGCGTATCGCCGGCGAATTCGGCGGGCTCGACATTCTCGTCAACAATGCCGGGCTGGCGCTGCGCCGGCATTTCGGCGAGACGACTCCGCAGGATTGGCAGCGCCAGATCGACACCTGCCTCTACGGTGCGATCCATTGCTGCCATGCCGCGGCGCCGCACCTGGAGAAATCCGGCAAGGGCCGCATCGTCAGCCTGATCGGCGATTCCTCGCGGGTCGGCGAATCGGGCCTGGCCATCGTTGCCGCGGCCCGCGCCGGGGTGGTCGGCCTCAGCAAGTCGCTCGCCCGCGAATACGGCCGCTTCGGCGTGACCGCGAACGTCGTATCACTCGGCCTCGTCGAGACCGCGCACGACCGCGACTGGGTCGAGGCCAACCGGGACAGGCTGACCCGGCTTTACCCGCTGCGCCGCCTCGGCCGGGCCGGCGACGTGGCGCCGATGGTTGCCCTGCTCGCCTCCGACCGCGGCGGCTGGATCACCGGTCAGGTGATCAGCATCAGCGGCGGGTTCAGCATGGTGTAGTCACATCCCCTGGCCGGCCATGCGCTGGGTCCGCCGCGCCGCCAATGCCTGGGCGCGCGGCGTCGTGATCGGCGGAACCCCGTCGAGGCGCATGTTGCTGCGGCGGGTGTGCCACTCCCACTCGTCGCCGCCCATCTGGTAGCTCTGCTGGCTCTGCGCCGGGTTGCGGTTGACCAGCGGCCGGGCATAGAGCGGGTGGGTCAGGCTGCGGACCTCGTGCTCGATCTCGAACAATGTCTCGTCGGTTTCGAGGTCGATGATGTGCTCGAACCGGTATTGGTAGGCGTTGCTTTCCTCGGTCAGCAATTTGTGCTTGGCCAGTTTTTCGTGCGGCCGGCCGAAATCCTGGACATAAACCTGGATGTGGTGGCCGTCATACGCCGCCTGCGGCTTGTCGGTTTCGCGGAACAACAGGCATTGGTGCTCGCCGACCGTGATCCGTGCGGTCTTGCCCGAGCCGTTGCCTTCGACCGCGGTCTGCGCGCGGAAGACCTTGCGGTAGAAGCGGGCGATCCCCTTGGCGGTGCCCATCGGCACGTCGAACTGCAGATAGGGCATGCCCAGGTTGATCGCACCGAAGCGGTTTTCGTCGGGGCTGTGCATGTTGAAGCGGTTGCCCCACGGGCACGTCACCGCGACGCAATCGTTGGTTTCGGTGAACCCGAATTGGGTGCCGGCCAACTGCTTCCTGACCCCGTCGAGCCGCTTCAACAGCGCCTCGCGGTCGGGGGAGACGAGGCCGATCGCGCCACGCAACACCCAGGGATCGCCGGTCGGCAGGTGGAACTGGCTCTTGCCGGCATTGATCCACATGTTGGCGAGCCCGGTGTTCATGTAGGGGTCACGCGTCAGCCCCAGCCCGGTGATGTAGAACAGTGTGCCCTTTGCCTGGTCGGGGATCTGCAGGTTGACATGCTCGAGCCCGACGATATTGCCGAGGTCTTCGGCGTAGCGGTCATACGCGGCCATGGTTTCCTCCTTTTTTCTCAATCGTTCCGCCTGGTCTGGTTTGATCGAATTGACACTCCGACAAGCGTTCACTTCACCATTTGTTGCGCAATTCGCGCAGTTTCAGGAACACGGTCCTCTGGTCGGGATGCTCCGGCAGGTCGGGAAACGCCTCGCGCAATCTGGCGACCACGGACGGGCTGGTCAGCCGGAAAAAGGTGTTGATCTCGCGTTCCAACGCCAGCGTGGTGACGAGCGCGCGGTCGGTCTCCTGCTTTTCCATCGCCGGCAATAATTCCTTGGCCTTCGCATTGTCCGGCTCGCGCGACAACGTAAAGCGCAAATTGTTAACGATGTAGTCGTGGCCCGGATAGATCAGCGTATTTTCCGGCAGTTTAGCCAACTGATTGGCGAACGTGTTGTAGAGCTCGTTGGGGTGGCCGCCATTATGGCAATTGCCGGCCCCGGCGTTGAACAAGGTGTCGCCGCAAAACAGGGCCGGACGGTCGCCGTGCGAACGCACGCAGATATGCGCCATCGTGTGGCCGGGCGTATCGAGGCATTCGAGCTCGACGGTGCGGCCGATCTTGATCATGTCGCCGGCGCTGAGCCCGCGATCGATGCCGTCGATGCGGGCACTGTGGTGCGCCAGCAGTTTAGCGCCGGTCGCCGCGACGACCTGGTCGTTGCCGCCGGTGTGGTCGCGATGTTCGTGCGTGTTGAGGATCTGGGTGATCGTCCATCCCTTTGCTTTGGCCGCGGCCAGGCATTTCTGGTGGTCGAGCGGGTCGATCGCCAGCGCCTCGCCGGTCTCGGCGCAGGCCACGAGATAGTTGAAATTGCGGCCTGAATTTCCGGTCCAGATCTGTTCGACGAGCATCATGCCGTCTCCTTGCCATACTCACCCGTGTGCCGCCAGCATAGCGCGGATAACCGGTTCCGGACACCGCGCCGCCTATCTCCTCGCGGCCGGCACCGGGATGCCGGCGATATTGAGATTGACCGAGCCGAGATGGTTGCGGCTGGTGAAGTAGAGCGTCTTCCAGTCATCCCCGCCGAAGGCGATGTTGGTCGTCGCCGGCGCGCCATGGACAATGCGGCCGAGCTTTTTGCCGCCCGGGTCCATGACCCAGATGCCGCCGGCCCCGCCGCAATAGACATTGCCCGCGACATCGACCTTCATCCCGTCTGGCACGCCCGGCTCGTTCCCGCGCAGATCGGCGAAGATGCGGTCGGTGTGTCGCGCGAGCGTTCCGTTCGGCAGCAGGTCGAAGGCGCGGATATGGCCGCGCCGCGTGTCGTTGATGTAGAGCACGCTTTCGTCGGGCGAAAAGGCAAGCCCGTTGGGCAGGACAAAATCGTCGACCAGCAATGTCAGCGTGCCGAGATCGGGGGTCAGCCGGTAGACGCCGGAAAAGGTCAGGTCCCATTGCTGGCGCGGGTTGGGGCTGGTCCACGGGTCGGTGAAATAGATGCAGCCGTCCGATTTGACCACGACATCGTTGGGCCGGTTGAGCTGGCGCCCCTGAAAGCTGTTGCAGATGACGGTCAGGCTGCCGTCCGGTTCGAGCCGCGTGACCCGGCGCGAGTCATGCTCGCAGGCGATAAGGCGCCCTTGCAGGTCGCGGGTCAGCCCGTTGGCGCGGTTGGTCGGCTCATGGTGCAATGAGGCGCCCTTGCCGGGCTCGTATTTCATGCGCCGGTTATTGTGGATGTCGCTGAACAGCAGGTAGCCGCCTTCGTGCCACCACACCGGCCCCTCGGCGGGGCCCTGTTCGCCGCCATAGCCTTCGGCCAGATGCCGGATCGGTTCGCTCCCGGAAACGATCCGGTCGAGCCCGGCGTCGAGCCTTTCGATCCGCGATGAAGCTGCAGCAGGCATGGGGGATCCCTCCGTGCGATCAGAGCGGCGGCCGCGGTCCGTCCCCCATCGGACGCGCAATCTCGGATACTCCAAACCGAGCCCGAGGTGAAGATTTGTCGCCCGCGGCAGAGATCCCCCACATCCGCTGCGGGCGCCGCCTACTCGACCGGAATGAAGATCGAGTGACGGATCTTGTGTTCGATATGGTCGGACAGGTGCCCCTTGCCGGTCGTGTCTTCGACCAGGATCACCTCGCCGGCGGCAATGAAGCGGCTTTCGCCGTCGCTGGCGGTGATCTTCACCCCGGCATCGAGGTTGACGATGTACTGCCGCCGCGGCGCCGGGTGCCAGTCGATGTTGTGCTCGGCCGCGGTCTCGCGAAAGATGACGCCGTTGCCGGGCAGCCGTTTCGACAATTTGCTGCCGCGCCGCTCCTCGACCCATTCGACCTCGATGTCGCGGAAATGCGACTCGCCGGCGGCGTCGGTGTAGAGGTTGTGGATGCGCATCGGTTGTCTCCTATTCGGCCGCGCGCAACGTCTCCCGGGTAAAGCCCGGCATGACCTCGCGGGCGAACCGGCGGAGGCTCTGGCGCCCGCGCTCGCCGCCGCCGGAGCCGCCGCCGTTGATCAGGATGTAGCCGGCCCCGGCGGCGCGCAGCTCGTCGAGCTTCCCGGCGATGTCCTCCGGGGTGCCGTACATCGCGCTCTTGCGGTTGACGACGTCGGGGTTCCCGGTGGCGCGGTCGGGTCCGCCGTGAACCGTGCCGTCGGGCCGGGTTGCCAGTTTCAACTGGCGCACCCGGTTGGCGAGGCGCCGCTCCAGCGCCGCCTCCTTGTCGGCCTCGGTATCGCAGACGAAAAAGGCGCGGGTGACGCCGACCATCATCGGGTCGAAGCGGCGGCCCTGCGCCTCGACTGCGCTTTTATACGCGGCGATCGAGCGGCCCACATCCTCCGGCGAAGCGTATTGGCCCAGCAGCAGGTTGAACCCGCGCTCGGCCACCTGCCGCACCGACGACTCGCCGCCGGCCCCCATCCAGATCGCCGGATGCGGGCGCTGCGCAGACGGCGGCTCGACGACGATGTCATTGAACGACCAGTATTTGCCGTGGTGCGAAAAGGGCTCGTTCAGCGTCCACGCCTTCAGGATCACTTCGAGGCATTCGTCGAAGCGTGCGTCGGCCTCGTCCATCGTCACGCGGAACCCGGCGAACTCGTTGTAGCGGTAGCCCTTGCCGATGCCGAAATCGAGCCGGCCGCCCGACAGCAGGTCGAGCGTTGCCGCCTGCTCGGCGAGCAGCACCGGGTTGTGCCACGGCAAGACGATGACCGCGGTGCCCAGGCGCAGGGTCGTCGTGCGGGAGCCGAGCCAGGTGAGCAGGTTGAGCGTCGCCGAGACCTGGCCATAGCCGGTGAAATGGTGCTCCACCACAAACGTGCCGGTGAACCCCAGCGCCTCGGCCTCGACATTGTATTCGATGAAGTCGCGGAACCCCTCCGCGCTGTCGAACTCGCCCGCCTCGGCCCCTGTGGGACGTCGCGCCGCCGCGCTGCCGAACAGCCCAAACCGCATGACCGCACTCCCCGCCTGCTCGCGGCAAGCCTAGGCATTCCGGCGCAATGTTCAAAATACCGGTTTATTATCGTGGCAATAGCGAGGCGGCATGAAAGATCGCAGCAGCAGGCAATTTTTCACTCGCCAAGCGCAGTGATATTTCGTTGCCCATCAGACGACTCCAGCGGAGGCGGCGTCTCGTGCTAGCACTCGCCGCCGCGCTGGCAACGTTCCCGACGCTCGCGGCGCCGCCCGAGACGCCGGTTCCGCCGGCCGCGCAGATCTGGCTCGCCCTCGTCGATGAGGGGCGATACGACGAGAGCTGGAGCGTCGCCAGCGCCTCCTTTCATGCCCAGATCGGCCGGCTGGCCTGGGAACGCCAGATCGGCGCAGCACGGGACCGGCTCGGCGAGCTGACCAGCCGGCGGCTGCAGGCCGAGAACCATGCGAATTCGCTGCCCGGCCTGCCGCCCGGCGATTACGAGGTCCTGACCTTCCGGGCGAGCTTCAGCCACAAGGCCCACGCCACCGAGATCGTGACGCTGGAATGGGAGGGGGATGTCTGGAAGGTGGCGGGCTATTTCATCCGCTGACTCCCGCCGGCGACGCCGCTTCTGCGGCGCGCCGCGCCCGCCGCGGAAGCGGGTGGCGTCCGGTCGCGATGGCCAATCGGCCGGCGCGGTCGAGATCGGCGACCGCGCGGGCGATCGTGCGGGCGACCGCATCGCGCGCCTGCGAGGCATTGCGGCCGGCGCGGACGCCCAGCGCCAGGCTGCGGAAAATGCCGGTTTCGGTGATGCGGTGGGCTTCGAGCAGGCCGCGCGCCGCCTCCTTCGACACCGAGGAATGCGGCAGGATCGAGGCCCCGACGCCCTGCTGCACCATCAATCTGATGGTTTCGTGGTCGTTGATCTCGATCTCGACCTTCAATTCGATCCCGTGCCCGGCCAGCAATGCATCCATCGCCGCCCTGAGCCCATCGCCGAGAATGAGCGGGGTCTGGCGCAATTCGTCGCCGCCGACGGCGCCGCGCGGCCGCGCCCCGGGCTTCGTCACCAGCACCATCTCCTCCTCGCCCAGACGGGTCGAGACGATAAGGCGGCTGCGCGACAACTCCGAAAGCAAGGCGATGTCGGCGCGACCGTCGATGATGAACTCTTCGAGCCGCACCATGCCGGCGTGCATGACCTTCAGCTCGATCATCTTGTAGTCGCGCTGCATGCGCGCGAACAGTTCCGGCACCAAGACCGGGCATAGCGTCGGGGTGATGCCGAGAATGATCTTGCCGCTCGGGTGCGCGTCCTGGGCGCGGATCTCGTCGCCGGTGCGCTCGATGTCGCGCAGGATGCGGGCAGCGCCTTCGAGCAGTTTCTGCCCGGCCTCGGTCAGCCTGACGCCGCGGTTGGCGCGGGTGAACAGCACCACGTCGAGCTCTTCTTCGAGGCGCTGCACATGCCGGGTCAATGCCGGTTGCGCGACATGCAGGTGGGACGCCGCCCGGGTGATGCTGCCGAGCTCGGCGATGCGCACGAAATAGTTGAGGCTGCGCAGTTCCATCACGACATCTCCCGTGCGGCCAACCGGCGCCCGAGCATACACGATCGCGGCCCAGTCATGCCGAACCGTTATAGGGGGGATCAATCTTCGGCATTTGTTGAATAGGGCGGATCGGGCCTAGGCTTTCCTTCCCAGCGGGGAAGGGCATGTCATGGAATTCGGCTGGTATCACGAATTTCACCGCCAGGTCGAAGGGCAATCCGACGCCGACGCCTTTGCCCAAGGCTTCGAGCAGGTCGAGGCGGCCGACTGCTGGGGCCTCGACGTGTTCTGGCTGGCCGAAATCCACCAGCAGGCGCGCCGCTCGGTATTGAGCGCCCCGATGAATGTCGCCGGCCAGATCGCCGCGCGCACCAAGCGCATCAAGATCGGCACCGCGGTCCACGTGTTGCCGCTGACCCATCCGCTGCGGCTCGCCGAGGAGACCGCGACGGTCGACCAGGTCAGCCGCGGCCGCTTCATTCTCGGCGCCGGGCGCAGCGGCAATCCGCGCGGTTACGCAGCCTACGGCATCCCCTATTCGGAGAGCCGCGAGCGCTTTTACGAGACGCTCGACATCCTCAAGAAGGCGTGGACCGACGAGACCTTTTCCTACGAAGGCAAGTACCACAGCTTCGACGGCGCCAAGGCGGTGCCGCGGCCCTACCAGCGGCCGCACCCGCCGATCCGCATCGCCGGGGCGAGCGAGGACACGTTCCCGACCCTCGGCCGGCTCGGCTATCCGCTGTTCGTCTCGGTGCGCAGCGGCTCGCTGGTCGGCCTGAAGCCGGACCTCAAGGCCTATCGCGACGCCTGGGAGGAAGCCGGCAACCCGGGCAGGCCGGAGGTCTATTTGCGCCTCTCGATGCATTGCGGCGAGACCGACCACGACGCCCGCGAGGAAGGCGAGCCGAGCATCATGGCCGGCTACAAATCGCTGATCACCCGGCTCGAAGGCTCGCCCAACGCGCGCCGCCGCGCCGAGGTCGAGGAGGTGAAACGCGCCACCTACGACGACGTGATCCGCGACAAGGTCATCGTCGGCGACCCCGACACGGTCGTCGGCCGGCTCAAGGAATTGGAAGACGAGCTCGGCATCGACGGCATCCTGTTCGAATTGAATTTCGGCGCGGCGATCCCGGCCGAAACGATGATGCGGTCGCTAAAGCTGATCTGCCACGAGGTCATGCCGCGGTTCCAGTGACCGGCCGCTGGCCGGTCATCCCCGGCTGAAATCTGGGAGCAGCTACGCCGCCGCCACGCTGTGGCGGCGAATTTCCTCCAGCGCCGCGGCGATATGCTCGGGATGCGCCGAGGCGTGCTCGATTTCCCACAGCCACGGCTCGCCGTCGGGCCCGAAATGGATAACGAGGTCTTCCCCCGCGTCCTCGCCGCCCACCGCCTCGCGATTACCGGCCCGACCGCCCGGCCACGGACGGATTTCGATCGCCATCGTGTCGGTATCGGGGTAGTAGCGGATCGCCGGTTCGGCAGTCATGGCCTAAAGCTCCGATCCCAAAACGCGTTGTGGACCGTCTCGCCGTCTGGCTCAACGATCACCCTCAGCCAACGCTGGTGCTGAACCACAAAAATCCAGTGCCGCATTCTACCATCGGGCTGGCGTTTTGTGTGCGTGGGCTGATCGAGAGCCTGCTTGATGTCGGCGAGGGCGATGTCGCGCCGGTCAGGCCGCCAGCGCACAGTGTCGGCGAAATACCGCGTGCGCCAGAAGGGCGGTGGCGGAAGCCGGTCGGCTACCACCCGCCGTCGACGCCGATCGCCTGGCCGGTGACGAAAGCAGCTTCGTCGGAGGCGAGGTAGGCGATCATCGAGGCGACCTCGTCCGGTTCGCCGAAGCGGCCGACCGGGATCGCCTTGGCCCGCTCGCGAAACCCCACTTCCAGGTCGTCGCCGTATTCGCGCCGGTTGGTGCTGATCGCGCGCGAGGTGCGGATCGGGCCGGGGCAGACCGCGTTGACCGTGATCCCGAAGGGGGCGAGGTCGAGCGCCAATGCCCGGGTGAAGCCGAGGATCGCCGCCTTTGACGCGGCATAGGCGGCGCGGTTCTTTCCCGGCCGCAGCGCCGCCTTCGACGACACGCTGACGATGCGGCCGAACCGTGCCTGTCTCATCGCGGGCACGGCGGCGCGCGACATCAAAAACGCCCCCTTGGCGTTGACCCCCATCGTCAGGTCCCAGGCCGACACCGGCACGTTCTCGATCTCGTTGCGGTCGGCGCCTTGCGGCGCGCCGGCGTTGTTGACGAGGATGTCGAGCCTTCCATAGCGCGCCAGCACCTCGGCGACCATGCGGCCCGCATCATCTTCGCGGCTCACATCGCCGAGCACTGACGAGGCGGTGCCGCCCGCCTTCGTGATCGCCTCGACGAGGCTGTCGACCCCGCCCCAATTGGCGTCGCTGTCGCCGGGCGCATTGTGTTCGTTGGCGACGCCCGCCGGCGCCACGTCGGAGACGACCACCGCCACGCCCTTTGCGGCGAGCGCCCGCGCGGTCGAGTTGCCGATGCCGATCGCCTTGCCGCAGCCGGTGACGAGCGCGACGCGAGCAGGATGGGGCATTCAATTTCCTCCCTATCGTCTGCGCCGCCCGGCCTTGCCCTCACCCGCCTCGTGTCTCGCGGCGCTCGGCACCCCCTCCCGCATGCGGGAGAGGGGGGCCAGGCGCGAAGCGGCTGGTGGGTGAGGGTCACATCGGCCTTGTGCCCTTCAGCTGAGTGCGGTGCATCAGCCGCCGCTTCGACCCGTCGAACGCGTCGCGGCGGTGCATCGCGCAGCGATTGTCCCACCACACGAGGTCGCCGACCTGCCAGTCTTGGCGCCAGGTAAAGCGCTCCTGCACCATGTGCCCCCACAATTCGTCGAGCAGTTCCTCGCTCTCTTCCACCGGTAGGCCGAGCACATAGGCGTTGATCCGGCGGCCGAGAAACAGCGATTTCTTGCCGGTCTCGGGGTGAGTGCGCACCATCGGCTGGCGCGCGCCCGGCACCTTCGACACATCGTCCACATGCTCGAACCCCTTGTGGGCGATGCCGCCCGACGAATGCGTCGCGGCGTGGACCATGATCTTGCCGTCGATCCGCTGTTTGGTCGCTTCGGGCAGGGTTTCGTAGGCAGTGTAGCAGTTGAGGAAATAGGTCGACCCGCCCGAAGTCGGCGGCGGGCATTCCAATGAGCGCAACAGGCTCGCGGCCGGCGGCACATCGACGAACGACGAATCGGTGTGCCAGAACGCCTCGCCGTCGCCCAGCCCGCCGATCGGCTTGCCGTTTTCGACGATGTTGGAGATCACCGAGATTTCCGGCGGGATTTCCGTCTTGCGCCCGGACTGGCCGGTTTCGACGCCGTACTGCTTTTCGATCAGTCTGGCCGGGTTGTATTCGAGCTCGCCGAACTGGCGGGTGAACGCCATGTGCTCGTCATCGCTCATCGGCACGCCGCGGAAGCGCAGCACGAGGTTGTCGAGCCAGGCCTTGCGGATCGCGTCACGGTCCTCCGCGCTCAGCTTCTTGCGGATATCGACGCCGCGGATTTCGGCGCCGCAGCCGGCGGCGAACGGGTGGACTTCGATCGTCATGCTTTACTCCTCGTCATGCGAGACCCGGACTGGGGTGTTGCGTCCCCCGGCTTTCGCCAGGGCAGGCTTCGAGGCTCGGCTCCGCTCGCGCTCAGGATGAGGATGGATGGAAGCGACCGCCACCGGCCGTCCCTCACCCTGAGGAGGGCGCGCAGCGCCCGTCTCGAAGGGCGCATCGACGGGCGCACAAACGCACGCTACTCCGCCGCCTCGAGGGCCTCGACCCCATAATCGTTGATCGAGACGCGCCAGTGGATGCGGTCTTCCTCGGGCGGATAGTCGCCGGCGGCACGGTGATACGAGCAGCGATTGTCCCAGATGACGATGTCGCCCTTTTGCCAGACATGGTGGTATTCGGCGCCGGGGGTGATCATCCGCTCCTTCAATTCGGCGATCAGCGCGTCGCCTTCCTTATCGTCGATGCCGACGAAGTAGCAGATTTTGCCGGGATCGAAATACAGCGACTTGCGCCCGGTTTCGGGGTGGGTGCGGATGATCTTGTGGAACACCGGCGTCCAGTCCTGATCTTCCGGGTTCAGCAATCTGGCCTTGCCGCGCCGCCCGCCATAGGCGAACGCGCCGGTGACGCCGTCGAGCCGGTCCTTGAGGCGCTGCGGCAGCCGGTCATAGGCGGCATAGGCGTTGGCGAAGAGGGTGTTGCCGCCGCGGCTCGGCACCGCCAGCGCGTAAAGCTGGGTCGCCTTGAACGGCGCCTGGTTGTAGGCGCCGTCGGTGTGCCAGCCCTCGGCGCCGCGGCGATAGATTTCGTCGCGCAACCTGCCCTCGGCGTCGAATTTGTTGACGCCAAGCATGGTGATCTGCGGATGGTCGGGGTGGCGGGTCGATTTCGACGGGTGCGGCACGACCGGGCCGAAGCGTTCGCTGTAATGGATGAAGTCGGGGATGGTCAGGTCCTGGCCGCGCACGCACATGACGTTGCAATCGAGCCAGGCGTGGTAGATGCGGTTCCACTCGGCCTCGCTCATCGTCTTCACGTCGATCCCGGTAACCTCGACGCCGATCTGCTCACCGAGGCGGCGAATCTCAACCATCACCCTTCCTCCCGCGCGTTCACTCTCGGCAAAAGTCAACACCCCGAACGCGGGAATGACAATTCGAGAAAACGCAAACCCCGCCCCGCTTCTCGGTTATGGCTGCTGCCGCAGGGAATCGGCGCGCGAGGAAGCACGATGCCTGTTATCCCTGTTTTTTGCCGGCTTTTATCAGGCATCGCCGCCCTGCTCCTGATCCTTTGATGCGGCGGAGGGTAAGACGGAATTGCGGCGATTTGAGCGGCGCCGATTTCGGAGCCCGGAGACTTCCCTATCCGGCTGCCAGGCGAACAGCAGGATCGCCGCTGCGAAGCAGAGGATTTTCGAAATGACATTCAGCGCGAGCGGCAGCGG
This sequence comes from Alphaproteobacteria bacterium, assembly GCA_030041385.1. GTDB lineage: Bacteria > Pseudomonadota > Alphaproteobacteria > ATCC43930 > CGMCC-115725 > DATARH01. The sequence continues at coordinate 1,724 of JASHNY010000250.1, read as the reverse complement.
TTCCGCAGGAAAGGCGAACCCGAGCGCGGCCCAGACGGCGAATACCACAAACATCCCCGCCACCGCGTAGCAGGCGTTCGCAGTCACCCGCATCGAAGGCAGCAACGTCAGCAGCGATACTGTCGCGAACTCGGCCACGAACAACGGCAGGAAGAACAGCTGCCGATACAGCATCGGATGAGTCGGGATCGGCGGATTGGTCCGCGCCATGACGATCAGGTCAAAGGGAAACTCAAAGAGCATCGGCGCGGCGGCGGTGCCGATGACGGCGCTGGCCAGCGCGACCTTCCAGCCCCAACGCCGCGTGAGATAGAGAATCAGGAAAAAGGTGATCGGCGCATCGGGAACGAACGTGCCGACGCGCACGTGCCGCGCGACGAAGCCCGGATAGGCCTGCTTCACCTGCAGCCCGTACACAAACGTGGCGATGATGACGTTGTAGATCGCCAGGAGCCACATCGCGATCATGAACCCGGCGACTGTGCCGCCCGGCCGCGTAATCGCGAGCGGCGTACGGAGCCGGCGGCCGGCATAGGCACATCCGCCGGCCACCACGAGCAGCACGATCGCCAGAAGGATCGCATCGCCGCCGCTGTAGGAAACCCACGAGACAGGCGAGTAGGGCGGTGGTGGAGCTAACTGAGTTCGCATACGCCTGTACTCCGGAAAGACGAGACTTACCCGCTGCCGGCGAGGTCAGCCGCCGTACCGGATCTCCACCACTTCGAGCCGTTCGGTTCCGGCCGGGGTGTGCAGTGAGACGACATCGCCTTCGCGCGCCTTCATCAGGGCGCGGGCGATCGGCGACACCCAGCTGACGCGGCCCGCGCCCGAATCGGCTTCGTCGATGCCGACGATCGTGATCGTGCGCACCTCGCCGCGCGCGTTCTCATAGGTCACGGTGGCGCCGAAGAACACGCGGTCGAGATGCGCCTGCCGCGCCGGATCGACCACTTCGGCGACCTCCAGCCGCTTCGCCAGAAAGCGGATGCGCCGGTCGATCTCGCGCAGCCGCTTCTTGCCGTAGATGTAATCGCCGTTTTCCGAGCGGTCGCCGTTGCCGGCGGCCCAGGCGACGACCTCGACCACCTTGGGCCGCTCGACCGCATGCAGGTGCTTCAATTCGTCCTGCAGGCGGCGGAACCCGGGCGGGGTCATGTAGTTCTTGGCGCCGGCCGGCAGCGCCGGGCCTTCGGCGGCGAGGTCGTCGTCGGTTTCGGTGTCTTCCTTGGTGAAGGCCTTGCTCATGGAGCGAGAGTCTAGTGTTGCGGATTCGACGTTCGCACGGGTTTGGTGGCGGCCGCGGTTGCGAACTTCAAATCCACGGCCACACTAGCGGCTGGAATCTGACATTTGAAACCCGTCACGCGAGTCATTCCGGAGCGCCGCGCAGCGGCGAATCCGGAACCCATGAACACCGGCCTCTGGAAAATGGGTTCCGGGCTCGGCCCTTTGGGCCGCCCCGGCATGACGGTCGTGGATTCATTCGTCTGAATTGGACCCTAGCGCATTCTCGCGCCGTAGCATGGGCCGAGCGTGGGCAAAGCCCATATCGGCCAGCTTATTTAACGCAAAGGACGCGGAGGGTTGGGGCTTTTGACGGGCTTCGCTGTGCTCAGCCCATCCTGCGATACCGACGATTTCTCGCCATTGCCGCCGCCGAGGCTTTAAACTCGGTGCAACAATTGAGGGATCGGGCGGCTCAGGGAGGCGAGCGTGAAACT
>JASHNY010000249.1 GCA_030041385.1 Alphaproteobacteria bacterium | reverse complement strand
AGTTGCGCAAAGCCGCCGGCGTCATCATGCAGGATCCCGCGGCATTGGAGCTGCGGCGCATGCAGATGATCACCGAAGTCGGCGCCGAGCAGAACACCATGACGCTGGTCATGATGCCGAGCGAGTTCGTCTCACTGGCCCAGAATATCGGCGATCTGGCGAACCGGCTTGCTCCGGCGAAGACGGGCGAGCCGGGTCGCCACGAAGACACGAACAACACGAAGTGAATCGACTTATTTAAGGCAGAGGACCCAGTGGCTGGAATCTGACATTTGAAACCTGTCACCCGCGTCATTCCGGAGCGCCGCGCAGCGGCGAATCCGGAACCCGTGAACACCGGCCTCTGGAACATGGGTTCCGGGCTCGGCCCTTTGGGCCGCCCCGGAATGACGGTCGTGGATTCATTCGTCTGAATTGGGCCACTGGTGCGGCGGATTTGAAGTTAGCCATATCTTGGGGTGAGGCTGAGCGCGATTTCGGACTCGAAAGCACACGGAGCTATTTTGAAAAAAGCTGGTGTGCCCGTGGTTGCGAACTTCAAATCCGCCACACTAGAGGATACGCGAGGCGCGCAAAGGCGCCGTTTGCCTTCGCGACCTCTGCGCATCCTCCGCGTACTTCGCGTCAACTTATAATCGCTGCATCGCGCTGTTCTTCGTTCCCCGTGGTGAGACCCTACTCCACCGGCACGAAGATGCAGTTGCGGATCTTTTTCTCGACCGCTTTCGAAAGGTGCCCTTTGCCGGTCGTGTCCTCGACCAGGATCACCTCGCCGGCACCGATGATGCGGGCTTCGCCGTCGCTCGCGGTGATCTGCACCCCGGCGTCGAGGTTGATGATGTATTGGCGGCGCGGCGCCGGGTGCCAGTCGAGGTCGTAATCCGGCTGCACCTCGCGGAAGATGATCCCGGTGGCCGGCAGCCGCTTCGACAATTTGCCGGCGCGCCCCTCCTCGACCCATTCGACCTCGATGTCGCGGAAATGCGATTGGCCGTTCGTGTCGACGTAAAGATTGTGAATCCGCATTCTCGCGCTCCTCTGGCGGCGTCTTCGACGGGCGCCATAGTAGCCAGCCCTTGCGCGGCGACGCCAGAGGCGGGCTGCGGTGCCTCAGCGCGGCGGCGGATAATACGGGTAGTAGCCGGGCGGCGGGTAGTAGCCGGGCGGCGGGTAGTAGCCCGGCGAGTAGGCCGGCGAGTAGCCGGGCGGCGGCCCATAATAATACGGCCCGGTGATCGCCCGCACCGGTGCCGTCGCGATCGTCGCCGCCGCGGCGACGGCGGTGCCGGCGACGACGAACGGCAAGGCCAGCAGGGCGCCGGGGCCGCAATTCCAGCCCCATCCGTTGTGCCAGCACTGCGCCGACGCCGACGACAGCGGCACCAGCGATGCGCCGGCAATCAGAAGAGCCAAAGCCGCACTGCGCACGCAGGTCATTATCTCGCCTCCTCGAACCGATCGAAGGAATATACGGCGGCGGCCAACAAAACGTACCCGTTGCGTTGCGATTTTTCGCGATCGTCAGCCGTTGCGGCCGCATGGCTGCCGCTCGGCGACGACCTCGCGCTTGCACCGCCGGCTGCGCTCATGCTGAGGTAGATGGGATTTTGCGGCGGTCCCGGCAGGGAGTGAAGCGCGATGGAGTTCGGCACCTTCATGGAATTCCCCCCGGTGGCCGGCGGGCGCGAGGCGGCGGCCTTCGACCGCGCCCTCGCCGAGGCCGAGGCGGCCGAGGAATGGGGGCTCGACGCAGTATGGCTCGCCGAACTGCACGGCGCGCCCGAGCGCTCGGTCCTGGCCGCGCCGATGACCGTCGCCGCTGCGATCGCCGGCCGCACCAGCCGCATCAAGATCGGCATCGCCGTGCAGGTCTTGCCGCTGTGCCACCCGCTGCGCCTTGCCGAAGAGGCCGCGACGGTCGACCAGATCAGCAAAGGCCGGCTGATTTACGGCATCGGCCGCAGCGGCGTCGTGCGCACCTATGAGGAATACGGCATTTCCTACGATGAAAGCCGCGAGCGCTTTGCCGAGACGCTGGAGATTTTGCGCCGCGCCTGGACCGAGCCCAAGTTTTCCTACGAAGGCAAATACTACAAGTTCACCGACATCGCGCTGACCCCCAAGCCGTACCAGAAGCCCTATCCCGAATTGCGCATGGCCGGCGCCACGCCCGAAACCTTTCCGGCGATCGGCCGGCTCGGCTTTCCGGTGTTCGTCGCGGTGCGCCAGGGCCCGTTCAAGCAGCTTGTGCCGTATATCGAGGCGTATCGGCAGGCTTATAAGGACGCCGGCCATCCCGGGCGCGGCCAGGTCTATCTGCGCGTACCGGCCTATCTCGCCGAAACCGAAACCCGCGCCCGCGCCGAGCTTAAGGACAGCCTGATGAGCTTTTTCGCCTATCAGGCCGAGCTCGGGCGCGATTCCGCGCGCCGCGCCGGCGGCGACGTTGCGGTGCAGCGATTGAAACGGGTCGAGCGGCTCGAAGCGCTGACCTTCGACGAGGCGCTGGCGACCCAGGTGATCTGCGGCACCCCCGACGGCTTCACCGCACGCCTCAGGGAGGTCGAGGAAGAGCTAGGCCTCGACGGCATCCTCGCCGAATTGAATTGCGGCGGCAAAATCCCCGAAACCGGCGTGCTGACCGCGCTGCGCCTGCTCTGCCAGGAGGTCATGCCGCGGTTTCATTAGGCCAGCAGATCACAGAGGTCAGCGATGCCTCGCATAGCCCTGCGCGAAGGCCCGTCGGTTCACTGCATCGTCGACGATTTCCTGTGGCCGTGGGATGCGGCGACGCCGGTGCTGATGATGCACGGGTTTGCGCGCAACGCGCTGTTCTGGAACCGCTGGGTTCCGGCCATCGCCGAGACGCGGCGGGTTTATCGCCCCGATTTGTTGGGTTGCGGCCAGTCCGACCCGCCGCCGCCCGGGTATCGCTATACGCCCGAGGCGATCGGCGCCCAGATTCTGGCTGTGCTTGACGGGCTGGCCCTGAAACGGGTGCATTGGGTCGGCGAGTCGTCGGGCGGGATTATCGGGCTGTTGCTGGCCGCCGCGCATCCCGACCGGATCGCCAGCCTCGTGCTGTGCAACACGCCGACCCGCATCCCCGACCGGATCAAGCAGATCTACGCCCTCGGCAAGGCCAGCGCGTCGGACGCGATGCGGGCCTTCGGCGTCGGCGAATGGTGCCGCCGGACGCTCGGCTACCGGCTCGACATGGATCACGCAAGCCCGGAATTGTGCGATTGGGTCGTGCGCGAGATGGACCGCACCCCGCCCGCGATCGCCGCCGCAATGCACGATTGCTTCGAGGGGGTCGACACCGTGCCGCTATTGCCGGGGATCACGGCGCCGGTGCTGCTGCTCAGCGGCGACAAAAGCCCGATCGCCGCGGCGCAACAACAGACCTTCGCCGAAAAGCTGCCGAACGGCCGGGTCGAGTCGATCTCCGGCGTCGGCCACGGCGTCAACCTGCTGCAGCCCGAGCGCTGCGCCCGCGCCGCCCTCGATTTCTGGAAATTGCTGGACTAGCGTCTCGCGGCCTGGATCGCCTGCCACACCCGGAACGGGGTTGCGGGCATGGCGATTTCGCTGACGCCGAGCGGCACCAGCGCATCGAGGATCGCGCTCACTACCACCGCTGGCGCCGGGGTGGTGCCGCCTTCGCCGCCCGCCTTGATGCCGAGCGGGTTGCGCGGCGACAGCACCTCGACGATGCGGGTTTCGAAGGCCGGGATGTTGTCGGCGCGCGGCATGCCGTAATCCATGAACGAGCCCGACAGCGGCTGGCCCGACCCGGGATCGATCGCGCACTCCTCCCACAGTGCCTGGCCGATCCCCTGCGCGGCGCCGCCATGGGTCTGGCCGTGCACGATCAGCGGGTTGATGCAGCGCCCGACATCGTCGACGACGGCATAGCGCACCAGATCGACCCAGCCGGTTTCGGGGTCCACCTCGACCTCGCAGACGGCGCAGCCATTGGGAAATACGGGATCGTGCATCTCGTGCTGGGCGGTGACGGCGAGCGGTTCGAGGCCGCGCGCAGCCGCCTCCCTGCCCAGTTCGAGAAAATCGAAGCTCTGGTTGCGCTGCGGCGCGGAAAAACGCCCGTCGGCAAACGTAACGTCCCCCGGCTCGGCGCCGAGCAGTTGCGCGGCAAGGCGCTTGCCGGTGGCGATCAGTTCCGGCGCGGCCTTGACGAACAGGGTCGCGGCGTGGCGCATCGAACGGCCGGAATGCGAGCCGCCACCCACCGCGACGATGTCGGTGTCGCCGGTGACGAGGTCGATCGCCGCAACCGGCACGCGCAGCAGCGCCGAGACGACCTGGGCGAAGCTGGTCTCGTGCCCCTGCCCGCTCGGCCCGGTGCCGATCACCACGCGCACCCGCCCCTCCGGCGTCACCGAAATGTCGGTGCGCTCGTGCGGCGATCCGATCGCCGATTCGACGTAATGCGCCAGGCCGAGACCGAGCAGTCGGCCGCGCGAAGCCGCCTCTTGCCGCCGCCGCGCAAACCCGCCCCAATCGGCAATCCGCATCGACAGATCGAGATTGGCTTCGTAGGTGCCGCTGTCATAGGTCATGCCGACCGCGTTCGGGTACGGCATCGCCGCCGGCCCGACCATGTTCATCCGGCGCAATTCGACCCGGTCGAAGCCGAGCGTGCGCGCCGCCTTGTCGATGACCTGCTCGATCGCAAAGGTGACCTCGGGCCGGCCGGAGCTGCGATAGGCGTTGGTCGGCATCGTGTTGGTGAAGACCGCGCGCGACCTGAGGCTCGCGACCGGGATGCCGTACGAGCCGGTAACGAGGCCCGAGCCTTTGCTGAGCGGCGACAACGAGGCGCAATAGGCCCCGACATTGCTGACATTGTCGGCGCGCAGCGCGAGAAATTTTCCGTCCTTGCGCAAGGCCAGTTCGACCCGGGTCAAGAGGTCGCGGCCCTGGAAATCGCTGAGGAACACTTCCGAGCGCGATGACAGGTACTTGACCGGGCGGCCGATCTTCCGTGCCGCCCACAGCACCAGCCCGCTTTCGACGTAAAGCCGGTTGCGGGTGCCGAAATTGCCGCCGACATCGCGCGAAACGACATGCACGCGCTCGGGGTCGACGCCGAGCACCGCGGCCAATTCGCGCTTCTGCCGCACCACGCCGCCGCTGCCGGCGTAAAGCGTATAGCGCCCGGTTGCCGCGTCGTACTCGCCGAGCCCGGCGCGCGGCTCCATCGGCACCCCGGTGACGCGGGCGACATGGTAATCGAGGGTGACCACATGGTCAGCCTGGGCAAAAGCGCGATCGGTCGCCTCCCAATCGCCGAATTTCGTGTCGATGAAGACGTTGTCGGGGGATTCGCGCCACACCAGCGGCGCCTCGGGCAGCAGCGCGGCGCGCGGGTCGGTTACCCACGGCAGTTCCTCGTAGTCGATCGCGACCGCCTCGGCCGCGTCGAACGCCTGGGCCTGGGTTTCGGCGACGACCATCGCCACCGCCTCGCCGACATGGCGCACCGCGTCGGCCGGCAGCAGGTATTGCGGGCCGATGAACAGGTCGCGGCCCGGCGGCGGCACCAATTTCATGTCGTAGCGGGTCTTCGGCACCGGATCGTGCGGGATCGGCGCCAGCCCGTCGGCCCGGCAATCGGCGCCGGTCAACACCGCCAATACCCCCGGCATCGCCGCCGCCCGCGCCCGGTCGATCGCGGCGATGCGGGCATGCGGATGCGGCGCGCGCACGATCGCCGCCCACACCTGCCCCGGCAGCGAGAAATCGTCGCTGAACCGGCCGGTGCCGGTCAGCAGGCGCCGGTCCTCCTTGCGCCGCAGCGGCTGGCCGATCGCGCCAAGGGCGATGCCGGCAAGCTCGCCCTCCAGGTCCAGACCCGCTGGCGGCAAAGTCGTTGCCGGGTCGCCGTCCATTCTCTACCCTTTCCGCACCATCGCCGGAGCATGCTGCCGGCGGGCGATCTTGTCGAGGCGCGGATGGCGGATGGCGGAACAGCGGGAATCGCGGCGCGACGCTGGCCCGAAAACGGCGCGGCGCGCATTCCCAACTGGGTCTATACCGACCCCGACATCTTCGCCCGCGAACTGGAGCGCATCTTCGCCGGCCCGTCCTGGCTTTACGCCTGCCTCGAAGCCGAAATCCCCAACCCCGGCGATTTCAAGCGCAGCCGGCTCGGCGCGCGCGAGGTCGTCGCGGTGCGCGACAAGGACGGCACGATCAACGTGCTGGTCAACCGCTGCGCCCATCGCAGCATGCAGTTCTGCCAGGCCAATCGCGGCTCGGTGAAGGAATTCACCTGCCCCTACCACCAATGGACCTACGATCTCGGCGGCAGATTGCTCGGCCTGCCGTTCCGCCGTGGGTTCAAAGGCAAAGGCGGGATGCCGGAGGATTTCCGACCCGAGGAGCGCGGCCTCGAACGGCTGGCGGTAACCACCCGCAACGGCGTCGTCTTTGCCAGCTTCGCCCAGCCCAACGAGACGCTCGAAACCTATCTCGGGCCCAAGATGCTGGGCTATTTCGACCGCGTATTCAGCGGCCGGAAGCTCGAAGTGCTCGGCTATTACCGCCAGCGCATCCCGAGCAACTGGAAATTGATGATGGAAAACATCAAGGACCCGTACCATGCGGGCCTGTTGCATGTGTTCCTGATCACCTTCGGGCTGTTCCGCTTCGACCAGAATTCGTCGACCGAAATGGACGAAACCGGGCGCCACGGCGTGCTGGTCAGCCGCCGCAGCGACGACAAGGCCGACGACGCGATCGCCCGGCTGCCGCAATACCGCGACAAGCTGACCCTCACCGACCCGCGCCTCATCGACCCGGTGCGCGAGTTTCCCGGCGAGCCGACCGTGGTCATGCAGACCTTGTGGCCGAACCTGATCGTGCAGCAGCAATCGAATGCGATGGCGATGCGCCAGATCGTGCCGCTCGACGCCGGAAATTTCGACCTGGTGTGGACCGTGTTCGGCTATGCCGACGACCCGCCCGAGATGCGCCAGCGGCGATTGCGCCAAGCCAATCTGTTCGGGCCCGCCGGCCTCGTCTCGATCGACGACAGCGAGGCGATGCTGCTGTCGCAGGCAGGGATCGCCGCCGGGAAGGATGACGCCGACGGCATCGTCGAGATGGGCGGGCGCGGCATCGAGGACCACCACCACATGCTGACCGAAAACGCGATCCGCGGGTTCTATCACCACTACCGTTCGGTCATGGGGCTGTAGCCGGGATGATCGCGGCGCCGGGATTGGAGGCGTCCGCCGAGTTGCGGCAGCGCCTCGCCGACCTGTACGCCGTCTACGATGCGGCGCTCGACGAAGGCGAGTACGAGCGCTGGCCGGGCTTCTTTACCGAGGCCTGCGTTTACAGGATCACCTCGCGCGAGAATTACGCGGCGGGCCTGCCGGTCGCGCTGGTCTATTGCGAAAGCCGGGCGATGCTGGCCGACCGCGTCACCGCCTTGCGCGACACGACGCTTTACGCCCCGCGCATCGTCCGCCGGCTGATGGGTGCGCCGGGCCTTTCGGCGATCGGCCCCGACGGCATGCGCCTCGCCCAGAGCTTTGCCTTGTTCGAAACGATGCTCAACGAGCCCTCGATGCTGTTTCTGTGCGGCCGCTGCTACGACCGCGTCGTCGATGATGCGGGCACGCTGCGGTTTGCCGAGCGCATCATCGTCACCGACGCGACAAACGTCCCGCTGTCGCTGATCTTTCCTATATAAATCAAAGT
>JASHNY010000248.1 GCA_030041385.1 Alphaproteobacteria bacterium | reverse complement strand
CGTCTGAATTGGAACACTAGGTGTGGCGGATTTGAAGTTCGCACGGGTTTGGTGGCGGCCGCGTTTGCGAACTTCAAATCCACGGCCACGCTAGTGGTTGGAATCCGACATCTGAAATCCCGTCACGCGAGTCATTCCGGAGCGCCGCGCGGCGGCGAGTCCGGAACCCATGAACACCGGCCTCTGGAAAATGGGTTCCGGGCTCGGCCCTGTGGGCCGCCCCGGCATGACGGTCGTGGATTCATTCGTCTGAATTGGACCACCAGCTTTTTTCAAAATAGCCCCGGGTGCTTTCGAATCCGAAATTCGCGCTCTGCCTCACCCCAAGATATGGCGAATTTCGGATTCGGCACATTAGCGCATGGTTCTGTTCCTATTTCTCGCTTCCCCCGGTCCCCGGATCAAGTCCGGGGATGACCCGGGGGTCCACGAACCCCCTGAAGTAATTCGCGGATGGCCGGGTCACCCCCGGGCAGCCGACGCGCGCGATGCGGCCGAGCTCCTGATGGCGAGGTGGTCATCTCGCCTGCTGCCTTATGGCCGGGTTTTCGTGAGCGCGTCGGGCTCGATCGAGACACATTGACGGGGCGGCGACCGCGGCGGTAGGGTTACGCATGCAGAAAACGCTATTTTCCAATCCGGAACGGCCTCTTTCCGGTGTGGCCCACGCCCTCGACGCCCTGGAGCTGCTCGCCGCGGCCGGGCAGGAATTGTTGCTCGGCGAGATTTCCGGGCGGCTCGGCATGTCGAAGGCCGGGGCGCACCGCCTGCTCGCGACGCTGGTGGGTCGCGGCTACGCCGAGCGACGCGCCGGTGGGCGCTATCATTTGGGCCTGCGGGTCTGGGAGCTCGGCCGCGCCGTTCCGCAGCTCGGGATCGTCGCGGTCGCCGCTCCGATCATGGACGAACTGACGCGCGCCACCGAAGAGAGCTCGATCCTCGGCGTGCTTTCCGGCAGCGAGACGGTCTATCTCCACCGGGTTGATGCGGCGCAGGCGGTTCGCGTCCATACCGAGGTAGGGTCGCGGCTTCCCGCGCATTGCACCTCTACCGGCCTCGCCCTGCTCGCCGCGCTGCCCGAGCCCGAGCTTTCGGCGGCGCTGCCGATGCAGCTCGACGCCCTCAGCCCCGAGAGCATCACGTCGCGGGAGATCCTGCTGCAGACGCTCGCGCAAACCCGCGCCCGCGGTTATGCCACGAATGTCGGCGGCTGGCGCATCGATGTCGCCGGGGCCGCGGCGGCGATCCTCGATGCCGCCGCCTATCCCGTCGGCGCGGTGTGCATCGCCTTGCCGCGCTATCGCGTGACCCAGGCCAAACTGCGGGTTCTCGGCCGGCAGGTCCGCGAGGCGGCCGACCGCATCGGTGCCCGGCTCACCGACACCGGGCCGCGCAACGTCGCCGGAACCGCGCGATGATTTCGGGCGATGTCAGGTACCGCATTGGCGTCGATATCGGCGGCACCTTTACCGATCTCGTGCTGGCGGATTCGGCCGGTGCGATAACCGCGTTTAAGGTGGCGTCGGATCCGGCCGATCCGGCCGCCGCCGTGATGCGCGCGCTCGACGCGGCGGCTGCCGGGAAGCGGGCGACGCCCTCCGACCTGCTCGCGCGCTGCGATCTGTTCGTACACGGCTCGACCATCGCCACCAACACGGTTCTCGAACGGCGCGGGGCGCGGGTCGGCTGCCTCGTTACCGAGGGGTTCCGCGACAGCCTCGAGATCCGCCGCGGCTTGCGGCCGAACCCGTGGAACCATCGCGAGCCCTACCCGCCGGTGCTCGTGCCGCGCTATCTGCGCCGTCCCGTCAGGGGACGGATCGACCGCCGCGGCGCCGAAGAGGCGCCGGTTTGCGAAGACGACGTCGCCGCAGCGGCGGCGGCATTCGCGCGGGACGGCGCGGACTCGGTCGCCATCTGCCTGTTCAACAGCTTTCTCGACGATGCGCACGAGCGCCGCGCCGCCGACATCTTGCGCCGACACCTGCCGGCCGCTCACCTCTCGATATCGAGCGAGGTCGCGCCGATCATCGGCGAATACGAGCGCACGTCGACGGCGGTGCTCAATGCCTATGTCGGGCCGCGCGCGGTGGCGTATCTGCGCGACCTCGACCGGCGGCTGCGGCGCCTCGGCCTGCCGGGCCGGCTATTGCTGATCCAGAACAACGGCGGCGCCGTTTCGGTCGAAGAGATCGCCGGCCGCCCTGTCGCCTTGCTGTTGTCGGGGCCGGCCGGCGGGGTCGGCGCCCTGCGCTACTACAGCCAGGCGATCGGTTCCGACGACCTGATCTCAATGGAGATCGGCGGCACCAGTTGCGACGTCATGCTGATGAGCCGCGGCACGGTGGCCCAGACCGACCGGATCGAGATCGACGGCTACGACGCGGTGACCCGCTCGATCGACATTCACACGATTGGGGCGGGCGGCGGCACGATCGCCGGCGTCGATGCCGCAGGGTTGCTGTTCGTCGGGCCGCAGGGCGCAGGCGCGCGGCCCGGTCCCGCCTGTTACGGACTCGGCGGCGAGGCGCCGACGGTGACCGACGCGCAGGTCGTCCTCGGCCGGCTGGCGCCGGCGACCTATGCCGGCGGGGTCGTCGCGATCGACCCCGGCCGGGCCTGGCGCGCCGTGGAAACCGTGATCGGCGAGCGGCTGGGGCTTTCGGTCGAGGCAGCCGCGGCCGGGATCATCCGCCTGATCGAGCAGAAATTGCTGCACGCGCTGCAGCGGATCAGCATCGAATGCGGCCACGATCCCCGCCGCTTCACGCTGGTCGCCGGCGGTGGCGCCGGCGCCTTGCATGGGGCCGGCGTGGCGCGGTCGCTCGGCTGCCGGCAGGTCTATGTGCCGCGCGTTGCCGGGGCCTTTTGCGCGCTCGGCATGTTGAATTCCGATGTTCGTCACGATTTCCTGCAGGTTCATTTCGGCCGGCTCGACCAGCCGGATCAGCCGATCATCGCCCGCGACCTCGACAAGCTGGCGCGGGCGGCAGAGGCGACGCTGGCGCGCGAGGGCTTCGCGCCCGGGCAGACCAAACTGCAATACGCCCTCGATTTGCGTTATCTCGGCCAGCAATGGGACATCACCGTCGAGGTTCCGCCGGGGGCGCTCGACCCCGCCGCGATCCGGCGCGACTTCGAGGCGGAGCACGACCGGTTGTTCGGCCATGTTCAGCCGGGCGGGCTGATCGAGATCACCAAATTGCGCGTCGCCGGCATCGGCCGGCTGCCGCCCTTGGCCGTCGCCGCGCCGCCCGGCGCCGAAAAACCGGCGACTGCCGCCGAACGCCGCCGGGTCTGGGTCGATGCCGCACGGGGCTGGGCCGAGGTGCCGGTTTACGGCGGCGCCGACCTCGCGCCGGGCCATCGGCTGCACGGCCCGGCCATCGTCGACGAGCAGACCACCACGGTCTTGGTGGGGCCGGCGGACGTGCTGCGGGTGGATGCCGCCGGAAATTTCGTCATCGAGCTTGGCCCCGAGGACTGACGGCGATGCAGGCGACGGCTCCCGTGATGGCGGAAATCGATCCGGTGACCCTGGCGCTGGTGCAGAACCGGCTCGACCATATCGCCCGGCAGATGGGCTGGGTCATGGTGCGCACCTCGCGCAGTCCGATCTTCAACCAGTCGCACGATTTCAGCTGTTTCATCACCGACCGAAGCGGCACGCTGGTGTCGCAGGCCGACGGCATCCCGATCCACACCGGCGGCGGCGGGTTCGCCATCCGCGCGCTGCTCGAAAGCTTTGCCGGGGACATCGGCGAAGACGATGCCTTCCTGCTCAACGACCCTTACGTCGCGGGAGGCAACCATCTGCCGGACTGGGTGATCGCGCGTCCGCTTTTCGTCGCCGGCGAGCTCATTGCCTTCACCTGCAACCGCGCCCACCAGTCCGACATCGGCGGCGGCGCTGCGGGCACCTACAATCCCGAGGCGACCGAGATCTTTCACGAGGGCATCCGGTTGCCCCCGCTGAAGCTCGTCGAGCGCGGCGTCACCCGCGCCGATCTTTGGCGGCTGCTCTTGATCAACACGCGATGCCCCGAATTGCTGGATGGCGACTTGCGGGCGATGCTCGGCTCGACGCGCATCGGGGCCGAGCAGATTGCCGCTCTGGTGGCCGAGCATGGCCGCGACGCGGCGCTCGCCTGCTTCGCAGCCGTGCTCGCGCATGGCGAGCGGCGGTTGCGGAATGCCATCGCGGCATTGCCGCACGGCACCTATCGCGCCGAGGAGAGTTTCGACAACGACTGCTTCGGTCCCGCCGACATTCGCATCCGCGTCGCCGTGACGCTCGATGGCGACGGCGCCACTGTCGATTTCACCGGCACCGACCCGCAGATCCGCGGCTTCAAGAACTCGTCGCTCGCCAACACGCATTCGGCGGTCTACGCCGCGTTTGCCTCGTTTTTCGAAACCGACATGCCACGCAACGAGGGCACCTTCCGGGCGGTGCGGATCATCGCCCCGGAGGGCAGCCTGGTGAACGCGCGCCCGCCGGCGCCGATGACGATGTGCACGGTGTTTCCGGCGCACGAGATCATGCATGCCTGCTGGTGGGCGCTCGGCCAGGCCGACCCGGCGCGCAATATCGCCGGTTGGGGCAAGAACAGCTTTCCGGTGACGTCCGGAACCCGCCCGGGCGGCGACACCTGGGTGCTCTATCACTGGGGCGCCGGCTCCGGCGCCGGCGCGGTCGAGGGCCGCGACGGGTTCAACCAGATGGGGCCGATGGTCACCCTCGGCGGGCTGGTGATCCCCAATGCGGAAACCTACGAGCAGCTCTATCCGGTGCGCGTGTGGCGGCAGGAATTCCGCTGCGATGCGGCCGGGCCCGGCGCCTGGCGCGGCGGCACCGGCGTCGAGTACGAGATCGATATCGACAGCGACGCTGTCTATTCCTTTCGCGGCGAAGGCATCGGCCGTTCCACCGGGCTGGGGGTGGAGGGCGGCAGCGCCGGTACCGGCGGAACCGCGGTCGTGCACGGGCGGGACGGCGGCCTCTGCGAGCCGCCGCAATATGCACTGCTGCGTTTCGGGCCGTCCCGCCTCGCCATCCGGTCGCCGGGCGGCGGCGGTTTCGGCGACCCGCTCGACCGCGAGGTGAGCCGGGTCGTGCGCGACGTACGCGACGGCGTCATCAGCCGCGACGCGGCCGCCTCGGTCTATGGGGTCGTGCTCGACGGGGACGACGCGGCCGATATGGCTGCGACCGAACGGCTGCGCCGCTCGCGCCGACCGCGGCAATAACTTGGTGCACCTAGGAGACAAAAATGAACAGGGGGAATTGCATCGGATGGCGGAGACTGGCGGCGGTCGCGGCGCTGGCGGCCGTGCTGGCCACCGCTGCGGTGATCGGCGTGCCGGCCCGCGCCGACAACCTGCCGGTGACCAACAAGATCCCGGCGCAAATGACGAAAATCCGCGTCATGGTATACAATGGCGCCTATACGTCATTGCCGCCGTACATCGCCCGGGATCTCGGCTTTTATGCGAAATACCACCTCGATGCCGAACTGACCGTGGTCAATTCGGGGCCGGCGGGGGTGGCCGCCCTGCTCGGCGGCAGTCTCGATTTCGTCGAGCCGCCGACCGACCAGGTCATCGAAAACCAGATCAGGGGAACCGATCTGCGCATCGTCGTCGGCAACGAGATCCGCAATTTCTACAGCCTGATCGCCACCAACACGGTCAAGACGCCGCACGCCGGGCATTATCCCGCGGTGATGCACGATCTGAAGGGGTTGCGGATCGGCGTCAACGCGCTGGGCGCGACCACGCATCTGATGATGAACGCTCTGCTGAAGGGCGCGGGCATGTCGCCTGACGACGTCACCTATGTCGCGGTCGGCTCGTCGAACACGGCCCTGGCCGCCTGGGATGCCGGCCGGGTCGACGTGCAGTTGGCGTTCACGCCGTTCCCCGAGATCATCCACGCCCTCGGCAGCGGACGGCCGATCCTCGATTTCAGCAAAGGCGAAGGGCCGCCGCTGTTGCAAAAGCTGGGCGGCGCGTTTGAAGCCTTTTCGGCAAAAGGCAGCTTCATCCGCCAGCATCCCGATGTCGTCAACGCCTTCATCAAGGCCCACACCGATGCGATCAACTGGATCGAAAACCCGGCCAATCACGCCAGGCTGGTCCAGCTCGTCGGGAAATACGTAAACACCTCGATCATTCCGGCGGCGAAGCGGGCCGAAACGGTGGATCTGATGGTCGACAACTACAACCGCTATTTCGGCGTCACGGTGGATCGCGGCGCGATCGCCGCGTGGAACGAATATCTGCTCGGCAACAAGCTGATCCCCCACGCGGTCGCCGCCGACGACGTGATCTACCGCGGTGCGCCGAAGCCCTGAGGGCCGACATGACCGGCCGTGAGCCCGATGGCGACATCGTCCTGATCGATGTCGTCCATGCCTTCCGCCAGCAGGCGCAAAGCCTGCGCGTGCTCGACGGCCTGTCGCTGACGATCGGCGATGGCGAATTCGTTTCGCTGGTGGGGCCGAGCGGCTGCGGCAAGACGACCGTGCTCGACCTGATGAACGGGCTGGTTCCATTGCAGCGCGGCACGCTGCTGATCGGCGGCCGGCCGCCGGCGGCGGGCCGGCCCGATACGGCGCGCATGTTCGCCCGGGATGCTCTGCTGCCGTGGCGCACGGCCTATGCGAACATCGATTTCGCGATCGCGACGCGGGAGCGCGACGCCGCCCGCCGCGACGGCATCATCCGCGCGCTGCTGGCCGATGTCGGGCTCTCCGGGTTCGAGCACGCCTATCCGGGTCAGCTCTCGCAAGGCATGCGCCAGCGCGTCGCCCTGGCGCGCACCTTTTCGCTGGAAAGCAAGCACATCTTTCTCGACGAGCCGTTCGGCGCGCTCGACGCGCAGACCAAGCTGGTATTGCAGGATCAGCTGTTGCGGCTCTGGGAGCGGGTGCGCAGCACCGTCGTGTTGGTGAGCCACGATCTCGCGGAGGCGGTGGCGCTGTCGGACCGCGTCATCGTCATGTCGGCGCGCCCCGGCCGTATCATCGCCGACATGCGCATCGATCTGCCGCGACCGCGTTCCGCGACCCGGCTTCAGGCGATGCGTGAATTCCACGAGCTCTACGCGCAACTGTGGAGCGAGCTCGAACGCGCCGTGGGGCCGCCGTCGTGACCTCGGAACCGGCCGCACTCGACGTGCCCGTCGATGCCGCCGAACCGGCGCCGGAGCCGGTGCGGCAGCGGCGATGGATGGTGCCGGCCGGGCGTCTGTTGGTGCTGGTGGCGGCCGCCGGCGGCTGGGAGGCGATGGCGCGGCTCAACATCCTGCCCGCCGCCTTCATCGGCCAGCCCTCGGTGTTTCTGCCCTTGCTGGTGCACCAGCTTCTCGGCGGCGCCATTCTGCGCGCGATCGCCGATACGTTGTCGGCCACGCTCGCCGCTTTTGCGGTGGGCGGCGTATTGGCATTGGCGACGGCGCTGGTGCTGACGATCGCGCCGCCGCTGAGGGCCGTGCTCGAACCCTATCTCGATGCGCTCAATGCATTGCCGCGCGTTGCCCTGGTGCCGCTCTTCATCGTGTGGTTCGGGCTCGGCGCCCTGTCGAAGATCGTTTCCGGCATCTCGCTGATGTATTTCATCCTGCTGTACAACACGCTGGCCGGCGCGCACTCGGTCGATCCCGACCATGTTCGGCTGGCGCGCAGCCTCGGCCTGTCGGGCCAGCGGGTCTTTCTGCGCATCGTTCTTCCGACCGCGGCGCCGTCGATTTTTGCCGGGCTGCGCCTCGGCCTCGTCTACACCCTGCTCGGGGTGGTGACCGCCGAGCTGATCGCCGGCGGCCGCGGGCTCGGCAGCCTGATCAGCTATTATTCCAATACGTTTGACGCCAACGGCGTGTTTGCCGTGCTGGTGGTGCTGGTGATCCTCGCCGATTTGCTGTCCGGGCTGATGACCCGGATCGAACGGCGCCTGACGCGATGGAAGCAATGATGACGCCACAACGGACCGCGGCGCGCGGCGACGAGGAGGCCAGAGCATGACGACATTGCCGCCGATGGGCCTGTCCGTCGCAGACATCGATTGCCGGATGGCGACGGCGCGCACCGGCGACGTCGATTGGCGCAACGGCCGCATCGGCGTCTACATCCACTATGCCGGAGAGGACGTGCTGAACATCGCCAAGCGCGCCTACCTCGAATTCTTCTCGGAGAACGGGCTCGGCCCGAAAGCCTTTCCCAGCCTCGCCCGGTTCGAGGCCGATGTCGTCGCCATGACCCTGGGCCTGCTGCACGGCGGCGGCGACGCGCGCGGCGCGATGACGACCGGGGGCACGGAAAGCATCTTTCTTGCCGTCAAATCGGCGCGCGACCGCGCCCGCCTCGAGCGGCCGGAGATCGTGCGGCCAACGATCGTCGTGCCGCAGACGGCCCACCCGGCGTTCAACAAGGCGGCACATTTCCTCGGCATCGATGTGGTGCGCATTCCGGTGGGGCCGGATTTTCGCGCCGACGTAATGGCGATGGCGGCGGCTTGCGGCCGCGACACGGTGATGCTCGTAGGGTCTTGCCCGGCCTATCCGCACGGCGTCGTCGATCCGATCCCGGAGCTCGCCGAGCTCGCCCGCGAGCGCGGGCTGTGGCTTCACGTCGATGCCTGCGTCGGCGGCTTCATCGCCCCGTTCGCCCGGCGGCTCGGGGTGGCATTGCCCGATTTCGATTTCTCGGTTCCGGGCGTGACCTCGATTTCCGCCGATCTGCACAAATACGGCTATGCCGCGAAAGGCGCTTCCACCGTGCTGTATTGCGACGAAGCCGCGTTCCGGTTCCAGGCCTACGAATTTTCGGACTGGCCGCGCGGCGCCTATTCCACCAAGACGCTGGTCGGCACCCGCGCTGGCGGCGCCATCGCCGCCGCCTGGGCGGTGATGAATTATCTCGGCGAGGCCGGGTATTGCGATCGGACCCGGCGGATCCTGGCGGTTCGCACCGCGCTCGAACAGGGCATCCGGCGGCTCGGGCTCGAAATCTGGGGCCGGCCCGAGCTGAGCATCTTGAGCTACGGCTCGCGCGATCTCGACATCTTTGCCGTCGCCGACCGGTTGGCCGAGCGCGGCTGGTTTGTCGGCCGCCTGGTCGACCCGCCCGGGATTCACCTGATGCTCAACCTTACCCACGAGGCGGCGGTCGACGCCTATCTGGGGGACCTTGCCGCAGCGGTCGAAACCGTTGCCCGTACCGGACAGACCGCCGCGCCCGCCGCCGCGACCTATTGAGGCGCGGCGCGCGACATCGGCGTCAACAGCGCCGCCGGCAGGACATCGATGCGCTCGCGAAAGGCGCCGTGCTCCAGCCGTTCGATCATCCGCCGCCCGGCGCACGCGCCCAGCGCATAGGCGGGGAAATCGATCGTCGGCAGGTGGTTGAGGGTGTAGGTCCACAGGTCAAAGGCATTGAACGAGGCGACCAACACGTCGCCCGGGGCCGAGATCCCGCGCTCCCTCAAGGCCGCCAGCAGGCCGAGCGCCAGTCGCTCGTTGGCGGCGATGAACGCATCCGGCAAGGGATTGGCGGAAAGGTATTGTCCGGTGACGGCGATGACCTCGGCGGTCAACTCGCTGCGGCACTCGATCTTGTGAACATAGCCGCCGCCCGTCGCATCGAGCTGCGACTTGATTCCGTCGAAGCGCTGCGACATGGCCGGGAAGGACAGTGCCAGTTCGAGAAACGCAAGCCGCCGCGCGCCCTGCTGCACGAGGTGGCGCGCCACCTGCGTCCCTCCGCCGTAATCGTCTTGGCGAACGATGGCGAGGTCGGCAAATTGCTGCGGGTCGAGATGCTCCTGCAAGGCGATGACCGGAACCCCCAGCTGGGTGACGCGGTGAAGCAGATCCTGCCGCACCTCGCTCGACCCCGACAGCATCACGCACAGCCCGTCGGTGTTCGACAATCGCACCAGCAGGGCCTCCTCCAGCTTGAGCGGGGTCTGGCCGTGCACCAGCAGCGCATAATCGTTTTTGTTCAAATAATTGCTCATCCCGGCCACCATCCGGCTGGTCCACGGGGAGCTGAGAAATTCTGCGTCGAGGGTGACGATCAACAGGCCGATCACGTTGGTTTTGGAGGTGCGCAAGGCGCGTCCGTAAGTCTGCGGCCGGTACTTCAGCGCCTTGATCGCCGCCTGCACCCGTTCGCGTGTTCCCGGCTTTACCAGGTCGACGCGCCCGCGCACCACGTTCGATACGGTCATGATCGACACGTTCGCGGCCGACGCCACATCTGCCAGGGACACGCGCCCGTTGGTCCGCGGCCGCGGCGGGCGGGACGATCGGGTCATCGCCCCGCTCCGCCGCAAGCGGCGCTCGGCGCGGGCGGCAGGCCGGGCCGGCGGGCTATTGGGTGAGGTATTTGTACGATCCCGACCACACCAGACCCTTGCACGTGGGGACTTGGTCCCGGGTGATGTCGCCGACGTCGATCTCGAACTTGGCGACGTTCTGCAGCGCCCGGCAGTTTATCGTGCTGCTGAAATAGCGCAGATTGTTATGCAGCAGGGCCTCGATCGTCGGCTTTCCGAGGCCGCTGTTCGACGCGAAGATCTCGACCAGCTCGTCGAAATGCGCGGGGTTCTTCATATAGGCGATCGCATCCGCCCAGGCCGCGGCCAGCCGGGCGAATTTCTCCGGCGACTTGGCGAGATCCGATTGCTGCGCCTCGGTCATGTTCGAGATGTAATTCTGAAACAGCGGGCTGCCCTCGCCGTTACGGGTATCGAGGATGACGTCGGCGGCCTTGTCAATATCGACGAGAACGGTCTGCTCGGGCTCCCACGCCGGCAGATAGTCGACGCGGCCGCCCTTGAAGGCGGCGATGGCGGTCGGCGGCCCGCCCACTGAAAGCCAGGTCACGTCCGAATCCGGGTCCAGCCCGGCGCGCTTGAGGAAAAACCGCACCAGGTTCTCGACGTCGGAGCCGCGGACGGTGACGCCGACGACCTTGCCCTTAAGGTCGAGAATGTTTTTCGGATACGGGTCGTGGGCATGCGGCCGCGACAATCCCTTGCGGGCGATGAGGGTGTATTCCTGCGCGGCAATATTGTTGTTCACGATCTTCAGGTGAAACCCCTTCGCGTTGTCGGCCATGACCAGTGACAACGGGCACGGCGCCGCCTCGACCCCGCCGCTCAGCATGGCATTGAAGATGTCCGGGCAGCTTGAGAAATAGACGAAGGTGGGATCGAGGCCGTGCGCCTTGAAAAAGCCCTTCTTCAACGCGACCTCGGCGGTGAAGCTGATCAGCGATCCCTTGAATGCCGCGATTTTGATCGGCAGGGGCGTTTGCCCTTGCGCTCGCGCCGGCCCGGCGCCAGCGATCAGCGCCAGGGCAAGCCCGCACGCGGCGGCCATCACGGTCCGCTTTGAAACCCTCATCATCCTGTCTCCCCTCCCTGCAGTTATGCGGCGCGCGTCGCCGCGCCCGACGGCTTGTTGTCAGTCCTCGGTTTTCCAGCGGCCCAGATGGCGCTCGATCCGCGTCGTCAACTCGTTCAGGCAGATCGCGATCAGGGCCAGGATCGCGAGCACGCCGAAGACGCCGGCCGGTTTGTAATTGTACGAATACTCCATCACCTGCTGACCCAGGCCCCATTTGGCGGCGATCATTTCGCCGACAACCACGCCGAGCAGCGAATAGATGGCACCGAGCCGGAGGCCGGCGAAGATCGACGGGACCGCGCCGTGCAGCACGACCTTAAGAAAGCGCTGACGGTCGGTGGCGCCCATCACCTTCGCCATCATGGTCAGGTCCGGGTCGATCGAGCGAACCCCCGCTTCCGTACTGATCAGGACGATGAAGAACACCAGGCTGAAGGCGAGCACGACTTTCGATAATGCGCCGATGCCGAACCAGATGATGAACATCGGCGCCAGCGCCACTCGCGGCAGAGAATTGAAGATCGTCAGAAATGGAGTCAGCACCCGCTCGAGGAATTTCGATCCGCCGATGACGAGGCCGGCCAATATTCCCAGGCCGGCGCCCAAGGCGAAACCGAGAACGGTTTCCTCGAGCGTCACGAGGCTGTTGACCCAGATCTTTCCCGACACGACGTAGTCGAACAGGAAGCCGCAGACCGCCACCGGCGAGGCGAGGAACATCGGGTCCACCAGTCGCAGCGCCGCCGCCGCCTGCCAACCCCCGATGACCAGCGCGGCGAGCGCGAGCCGCCATGCCCAAATCGTGAAGAGATTGTCCGGGTCGAACAGGACACGCAGCCCGAAGGACGGTACGGGGAACCTGCTTCGCCGGTCGGCCACGACCAGCCGGAATTGGGTCATGCGATGTCTCCTCCACCGCGGACGCCGATGTCCCGCCAGATGCGGCGGGCCAGCCGGGCGAATTTTTCATCGAACCTGACGCTTTCGATGTCGCGCGGCCGCGGCAGATCGATGGCGATGTCCGATTTGATCCGGCCCGGTCGCGGGCTGAGCACGATGACGCGGTCGGCCATCGCGACCGCCTCGGAAATGTCGTGGGTCACCAGGAGCACGGTTTTTCCGGTGTTTTCCCACAGGCGGACGAATTCCTCCTGGAGGACGATCCGGGTTTGCGCATCGAGCGCACCAAACGGTTCGTCGAGAAGAAACACCTTGGGATCGATCGCCATCGTACGGGCGAGGGCGACGCGCTGGCGCATGCCGTGCGACAATTGCGAGCGAAAGGCCCGTTCGAACCCTTTCAATCCGACCCGTTCGAGCAGTGCGTCGGCCTGCGCCAGCCGTTCCGCCTTGGACGCGCCTCTGACCTCGAGGCCAAAGGCGACATTGGCCTGGGCCGTGCGCCAGGGCAGCATCCCGTCGCGCGCGAACATGTAGCCGACGGCGCGGCTGGTGCCGGTGACGATCTCCCCGTCTATCGAAACGGCGCCGCGCGTCGGCACGATCAGCCCCGCGAGCATGTTGAGGATGCTGGTCTTGCCGCACCCGCTCGGGCCGACGATGGCGACGAACTGACCGTTGGGAACATCGATCGAAACGTCGTCGAGGGCCACGACGCGCTCCCCGTTCTGGGAGATATATTCGTGCCGGACCCGGTCGACCTTGATCGACAGCCGGGTCCGGTCCGGCGCGTCGCCTGCGCTTTTTACCCGAATATCCGTCGCTTCGCGGTATCCGATCATTTGCCTTCCCGGTTCACTGGTCTGCTTGCTGCTTGCACCTATTCGTCGGCTGCCGCGGCGGCCGCATCCACCGCCGCGGCGAAGACATCGATGGCTTCCTCGACGAGGTCCTGATCGATCCGCAGGGGAAAGGACAGCATCAACCGGGCGCCCATCGGCGATTGCAGCAGCAGCCCGCGACACAGGCATTCGCGCACAATGCGGCGGGCCAATTCGTCGTGGTTGCCGCCCGCCGGGTCGCAGACCCGGGCACCGAGCATCAGGCCCGCGCCGCGAATCTCCGCAAGCGCCGGTCGCACCGCCGCGGCGGCCCGCAATCTGTCCAGCGCCACCCGGCCCAGTTCGGCAGCGCGCGCCACCAGGCCCTCGGCCGCGATGATCTCGAGCACCACGGTGGCGGCCTTCGCCATCATCGGGCTGCGTTCGTAGGTGAAGTATCCGAGGTTGAGGTCGGCGGTCGAGTTTAGCGCGGCTGCGGCGATCACCGCCGCCACCGGGATGATGCTCCCGCCGAGGGCTTTGCCGACCAGGGTGATATCGGGCCTGACATCGAAGTGTTCGGTGGCGAACAGCCTGCCCGTCTTGCCAAGGCCGGTCGGGATTTCGTCGCAAACCAGCAGCACCCCGTAACGCGAGCACAGCGCTCGGGCTTCGGGCCAGTACCAGGCCGGGGGCACGAACGGCCCGTTGCGGATCGGCTCGGCGAACAGCGCGGCGACGTCGCCTTCCTGCTCGAAACAGCAGGCAAGATCTTCCAGCGACCGGCGGGCGGCGGCTTCCGCGTCGAAGGCGCCCTCGCCCGGAAGCGGATAGAACGGCCGTACGTGGAGCGCGCCGGGCAATAACGGGCCGAGGCGCGGCGACCGGTCGCGCACCCGGCCGCCGAGGCTCAGCGCGCCGGCGCTGCGGCCGTGATAGGCGCCGTAAAACGAGACCAGCTTGTAGCGCCCGGTATGAGCCCGGCACAGCATGATCGCCAATTCGACCGCGGCGCTCCCGCCCGGCACGAAGGCGACCACCGCGGGGCCGTAGGGCCAGGCGGCTTGCAGCTTTTCGGCGGCTTCCACAACCTCGCGGTTGGTCAGGCCGCGCGGCACGAACGGCATCTCGCGCATTTGCTGCGACAGCGCCGCGGTGAGGCCGGGATGCGAATAGCCGATATGGTGGCAATTGTTGCCGTGGAGATCGAGCAAGACCTGGTTGGCGACGCTCACCAGAAACGGCCCGGAAGCGGCGCGGATCGCCAGCAGCGGCGGGTTGGTGCCCGCCTGGCGCAGGATCGCATCGGCATCCTGCCGCACCGTCGGTGACGGCGCCCCGGCAAGGTCGGCGCCGCTGCCGTCGCGATGCTGCAGGCGCCAGTTGCGACGCAGTTCGGCGACGGGATCGGATCGCAACGATGTGTCGTTCATCTAGGCTGCTCCATAGCCGCCGCCGCCAGCGCTCTCGACCAGGATCACGTCGTCGCGCTTGAGCGAGCCGTGCCACAGGCTCGGCAGTTCGGTGCACGCGCCGTCGCGCACCAGGCTGATGCGAAACGGCAGGCCCGCCTCGCCGCCGGCAAGGCCGCGAGGCGCCGTCAGCCGCCGCTCGAAGGTCGCCGTGAAGCGCACCTCGTCCGCCAATACCCGGTATTCGCGTATCAATCCGTCGCCGCCCCGGTTTCGGCCGGCCCCGCCGGATTCGCCGCGGACCGCGGAGCGCACGACCTCGATCGGGTATTCGGCCTCGATGAACTCGGCCGGTGTGTTCATCATATTGCCGAGATGAATTCGCGTGGCGGAGTTGCCCGGGCGCTCCGCGGTGGCGCCGCTGCCGCCGCCATGGGTTTCGTAAAAGGTCCACCAATTGCCGCGCGGGCCGCGGCCGCTGAAAATCGTCAGCCCGGCGGAGCCGCAGCCGCCGGCGCAAAGCTGCTCGGCGATGGCCGGGCTCATCGCGTTCATGATCGCGTCGACGACGCGGTTCGAGGTCTCGTGGTTTCCCGCCACTACGGGCTCGGAAGAGGCCGGATCAAGGACCGACCCGGCGCGCGTGACGATCCTGACCGGGCGCAGCGCGGCGCCAGTGGGATAAAGGCGTTCGCCGGCAATCGCCTTGAGGAAATAATCGACGCCGGCGGCGACCACGCTGGGGGTGGTGTTGACCGGTGCAGCGAGCGCGTTGTCGGAGCGGGAAAAGTCGAAAACCGCCTCACCGCCGTTGATGGTGATGTCGACGGCGATGCGCACCGGCCCGGTCTCGGCGGTTCCGTCGAGATAATCCTCGCCGCTATAGGTGCCGTCGGGAATGGCCTCGATCACGCTGCGAATCTGCCGCTCGGACAGGTCGAGCATGTCGCGCATCGCCGCGCCGAAATTCGCGGCGCCGAACCGGTCGATGATCTCGATAATCCGTCGCTCGCCGGTGCGGACCGCGGCAATCTGGGCGAACAGGTCGCCCTGGCGTTCCTCCGCTCCCCGCACGTTGGCGATGATCAGCGAGAGGACATCCGCAACGATCGTGTCCTGCCGCATGATCCTAATCGGCGGGATTTGCAGCCCTTCCTGCCACAAATCGGTCGCCGCGATGTTGTAGCTTCCGGGCGATCCCCCGCCGATATCGGCCCAATGCGCCAGCGAGATGGCAAAGGCCGCGACTTCGCCGCCGCAAAAGACCGGCCGCATAACCTTGACGTCCGGCAGGTGGTTGCCGCTGGCCTGCGGCAGGTTGACGATCCAGACATCGCCGGGCAGCAACGAGGCCTTCCCGACCCGGCCGATCAGCGCCTTGACCGCGGATGCCATCACGCCGAGATGGATCGGCAGGTCTCGACCCTGGGCAATCAAATTGCCGTCGCCGTCGGTGATGGCCGACGACAGATCCCCGGCTTCGCGCAACGCCGGCGAGCGCGCCGAGCGCTGCACGGTCAGCGTCATCTCCTCCGCGACCGAGGCGAGGCCGTTGCGGATGACCTCGGTCAGGAAGACGTCATTCGCCGGCGGCAACATGCTCCAGCCTCCGTTCGCGCGTCGCCATCTCAGCCGGCTCGCTCTCCGCCGGTAGCCGGCGCAGCCGCAAATGCGGGCCCTGCGCGACCGCGGTGAATTCCGGCGGTACGACGATGGTCGATGTCTCGTCGAGGATGATCGCAGGACCGACGACGATCGCGTCTTCGCTCAGCCGCTCCCGCCGGTACTGTTTCGTCTCGGCCCAGTTGCTGCCGTCGAAGCAGGCCCGCGTCGGCGGCAGTTCGGCGCCGCATGCGGCAATGGACTTTGCTGCCGCTGCGAACCCCGGCGAGCGCGCCTTGATGCTGATGCGAAGGGCGACGAGCTCCCACGGGTCCGAGCTGGTGAACCCGTATGCCGCATCGTGCAACCGCTGAAAATCGGCCGTCACCCGGTCCGACGAAAACGGCAGCTCGATCGGCACCTCGATCTCGTAGCTTTGTCCGGGATAGCGCAACAAGCCGACGAAACTCTCTTCGGCCGGGGCGGCGCCGGCGCCGATCAGGTCGAAATCCCAGCGCAGCGAGCTGAGGCATTCGCCGGCGATCTGCGCCATTGCATCAGAAGTGGCCGCTTCCATGCCGAGGCGAACCGTCCACTGCCGCGTCATCAGCGGGTCCGCGGCGAGGCAGCCGACCGCCGAAAGCCCGCTCGACCGGTCGGGCACGATGATGTCGCGCAAACCGATTTCCTGCGCGATGAAGGCGGCAAACATCGGCCCGGCGCCGCCGAAGGCGATCAGGACGCAGGAACGCGCATCGACCCCGCCACTCATCGTGACGGTCTTGATCGCCCGGGACGCCGAGGAGCTGGCGAGTTTGATGGTTCCGAGGGCCACCGCCTCGACCGGAGTGCGCAGCGCCTCGGCCAGGTCGGCAAAGGCCTGCCGCGCCGCGGCGATATCGACCGCGACCGGCCGCGTCAAATCTGCCGCCTCGCCGAAAAAGCCGAGCACTGCGGCGGCGTCGGTAAGGGTGGGGGTGGTCCCGCCGCGCAGATAGCAGGCCGGCCCGGGCCTCGCCCCCATGCTCTCCGGTCCGACGGTCAAGCGGCCGTGGGAATATCCCACCACCGAGCCGCCGCCGGCGCCGATGCTCTGGACCGCGATCGTCGGCTGGCGGATCGGCACCGAGCCGATCCGTATCTCGGCGGCGAGCGCCGCCTGCCCCGCCACGATCAGACTGCAATCGGTGGTCGTTCCGCCCATGTCGACGCCGACCGCGTGAGAAATTCCCAGATCCCGGGCCACGGTAGCCGCCGCCAGCGCACCCGCCGCCGGCCCGGACATGGCGAGCGCCAGCGGGCGTCGTGCGGCCAGTTCCGGCGAGATCAGGCCGCCGGCGGAGTGAAAAAACCACAGACGGCTCGTCGGGACGGACATCCGCTCGAGCGAGGCCACCAAGCCTCGGATCAGCGGCAGCATCGCGGCATTCAGCACGGTGGTGATGCTGCGCTCGTATTCCCGCGCTTCCGGCGATACCTCATGCGACATCGAGATGTGGCTGAACCGGCGACCGAGGATTGCGGCGACTATTTTCTCGTTCGCCCCGTTGGCATAGGCGTGCAGGAATGAAATCGCCGCAACCTCGCATTCGGGCGAGATCTCGTGCACCAGCGCTGCAACCGCCGCCTCGTCGACCGCTTTGACGATCGTGCCGGCGTGGCTGCAGCGCTCGTCGACCTCAAAGCAATTCCGCTCCAGCACCGGCGGCGGGGCGCGGTGGGGCGCCGTCAGATTGTACAGAAAATCCCGCTTCTGGCGGGCGATCCGCAGAATGTCCTTGAACCCGTGCGTCGCGATGAAGGCGACGCAGGCCAGCTTGTTTTCGACAATGGCATTGGTGATCTTGGTGGTGCCGTAGGTGATCGAGGCGACCCTGGCCGGTGCGATCCCCAACGCGGCGATCGCCGCGTCGATCATCCCGGCGATATCGTCGCCGTCGGACCACAATTTCGTCACCCGGCATTCGCCCGTGTCGTCTTCCAAGGCAATGACGTCGGTGAAAGTGCCGCCGGTATCGACCCCAAGCCGCCACGTCATCGCGTCACCCGTCAATCGTTCGAAGCGGTGCGGTCGAAGCCAAGACGCGATCCCCCCAAGGGCCGGCAAAATTGTAACGTTACAATTAGACCGCTCGACCGCGCCCGCTGTCAATCCCGCATCTGCGCCTTGCGAAGCTTGCGGCCGGTTGCCCGGTCGCCGCTCACATGCCGACCCGCGCCGCCACTTCCTGCAGGGCGGTGGCCAGCGCGTCGGCGAGCTGATCGATCTGCGGCTCGGTGATGACGTAGGGCGGCGCGGCCACGACGGTATCGCCGTTTATCCCGTCCGCGCCGCCGTTGCCCGCGAGCAGCAGCACGTCGTGCCGCGCCGCCGCTTCGACCACCTGCTCCGAGATTTGCGCCGCGCGGTCGAAGGGTTTTCTGCTGCGCTTGTCCGCGACCAGTTCGAGGCCGTAAAGCAGGCCGCGACCGCGCACCTCGCCGACGAGCGGATGAGCGGCGAGAGCGCCCAGGCGGGCGCCGAGCCGCGGCCCAAGCACGCGTACCTGCTGCAACAGCCGGCGATCCTCGATGTAGTCGATGACGGCACAGCCCGCCGTCGCCAGCAACACATGCC
This sequence comes from Alphaproteobacteria bacterium, assembly GCA_030041385.1. Lineage (GTDB taxonomy): Bacteria > Pseudomonadota > Alphaproteobacteria > ATCC43930 > CGMCC-115725 > DATARH01. Next base: position 16,027 of record JASHNY010000248.1, on the reverse strand, counting down.
CGGTGAACGATTCGCCGTGGACGAAGGAGGTGCCCGACGCCTCGAATGCATCATAGATCCGCTGGTGAACCATAACCGCGCCGATCGGCACAAAGCCGCCGCCCAGCCCTTTGGCGAGCGTAATGATGTCGGGGACAACGCCGCTCTCTTCGCAGGCGAACCAGGTGCCGGTGCGCCCCAGCCCCGAAACGACCTCGTCCAGAATCAGCAGAATGTCGTGCCGGTCGCAGATCTCGCGCGCCCGCCGCAGGTATTCGGGCGGCGTATTCAGGGCGCCGAGCGGCCCGCCCGCGACCGGCTCGATGATCAGGGCCGAGATGTATCGCGATCCGTGCAACCGGATGGCGTGCTCGATCTCCTCGACGCACGCGGCGCCGCACGCGGGATAGGTCAGCGCCAGCGGGCAGCGATAGCAGTAGGGCGGGCTGACATGCGGAAAATTGGCCAGGTAAGGCTCGTAAGGGCGCCGCCGCGGCATCGACCCGGTCATCGACAGCGCCCCGAGCGTACTGCCGTGATAGCTGTGCCAGCGCGAGACGACCTTGGTCTTTTCCGGGTTTCCGCGCAGCAGGTGGTACTGCCGCGCCAGCTTGAGGGCAGCCTCGTTGGCGGTGGACCCGGACGTCGTCAGCCACAATTTGCTCAAACCAGAGGGCGCGATCGCTTCCAGCTTGCGCGCCAAGCGTTCGGCCGGCTCGGTGGTGAAATCGCCGGTATAGGCGAAATTCAATTTGCCGGCCTGGTCGGCAACGGCCTCCGCCACTTCGGCAGGGCTGTGGCCCAATATCGCGACGAACACCCCGCCGGCCCCGTCGAGATAGCGGCGGCCGTTGGCATCGACGACGACGGCGCCATCGCCTGCTACCGCCGTCTGATAGGCGCGGGCGATGTTGCGGTGAAAAACGCCGGTGTCGTTGCGCAGCGTCATCGCGACGCGCCCACCGCAATCGCGGCGCTCGACCCGGGCCGGCCAACCGGCATTTCCGGTCCGCGGCGCCGATTCCGGGGCACATGGCGGCCTGATGCCCGGGGGTCATTCCGCATAGGAGAAAGCCGTTCTGTACACAGGAACAAAATGCGCGGACGGGTTTCCGCTGTCAAGCGCACGACGAAAGTTCCTTGTTTGCGGCGAGTGGGCGGGGATGATGAATCGTCTTTCCTGAGTCTCTCGCCGAAAGTCGTTTCTCTCTTTGTGCCCAGGCAGCCGGACTCCCTGGCAATAAAGCCAGGGCCGCAATGAAGCGCGGTCTGAAAGCCGACACCCAGTGAATGTGCCTTGATCTGTTTATTTCCCGGCGATACCGGCGCTTCGATCGGCGATACCGTGGTGCTCGGGCGCCTCCGGCCCCGAAATGGTGCAGCTCGGCAAAACGGTATCCGGCAGCCAAGGCCGAAAACGCGGCGAGCATCCGCTCGGACCTTGTCTCCCCGTTATAATCCGTTTCTGACCCTGTCGCGGCGGAAGGGAATTGACCACGCGTTCGCGTGCTGTGGACACGTTCTGCGGGCGCGCCGGTTTTACGGCTCGTCGGCGATGCGCAGCAGGGCGTGGGGATCGCGGAGCACGAGGTGCTGCCGCCCGCCATCGACGATGCCTTCCTGTTCCCATGCGCTCAGGGTGCGGCTGACGGTATGCAGGGTGGCGCCGGTCATCAGGCCGATGTCCTGGCGAGTGATCGGAAAGGTTATTTCGACACCGTTTTCGATGCGGCGCCCGGACTGCCGGGCAAGTCGCAAAATGCCGTGGGCGATGCGCCGCTCGACCCGTTCGGTGGACGATTCCCGCAGCCGCGCGTGCGCCTCCTCGATATTTCGCCCCATATCGCGCACGACCGCGAGCGACAGCGCCGGATACCGCGCCATCAGCGCGGTGAAGGTCTGCGCCTCCCATGCCAGCACGAGACTGTCGGTCACCGCGACCGGCGTCGCCGGATAGGGCTTTTCGGTGAAAACCGACACATGACCGGCGAGCCCGCCCGGCCCAGCCACCCGCATCACCACCTGGTGCCCGTCCGGGGTCACCTGCGTTGCCTTGAAGCCGCCGCTCAACACCATGAACAAGGCGCGCGGCGGCTCGCCTTGACGGAACAGCGCCTCGCCTTTGGCGATCCGTTTCGGCCGCGCGTTGGCGGCGACGTCGTCGCGTTCGACCGCATCCAGCGCCTGGAAAAATTCGAGGTGCCGGATGGCCGAACCATCGGGACGGCGGCCCGGTACAGCGTTTCCTGCGGCCCCGTCGTGCCGCGGCAGTTCGATTCTGGGTCGAGCCATCATAAACCACCATCTGAGATACATCTTTAAGGTGGGCGGGCGGCCCGGGCCGTGCAATGACGCCGGCCGCGGCACACGGACGCGCGGTCGGGATCGCTGGCCGGAAGCGGGAGTGCCGCGGCATGGCGCGTCCGCCCGGCGCCGGCCTGCGCATAGCGCGCGGATTTGCGCGGGCGCAAACAGCGGCGCGGCAGGCGCCGCTATGGTTTGCGGTCGATGACGGCCTGAAGAGACCCTGAAAGAAGCCCCGCCAATGCCTGTCGGACTCTCGCGCTGGACGATGGCCTATTTCGCGACCGCGTTGGGGGCATTCCTTGCCGCTCAGGCGCTGATGGCCGCCGGTGTCACCTACCCCTCCGAAGCGATGATCAGCGGACATACGCTTGTCGGCGTGCATCTGATCACGATCGGCTGGCTGACCCTTCTGATGGTCGGCGCGCTGCTCCAGTTTGTTCCGGTGATCACCGGAACCGGCGAGATCGGCGAGCGCGCCGGTCTTCCCTCGCTGATCGCGGTCGGCTGCGGGCTGTCCGGTATGATCGCCGGTTTTCTCGCGCTGGACGGAACGCTGCCGGCGGCCTGGCTGGCGGCGTTGCCGCTGGGCGGCGGCCTGGTGCTCGCCGGCCTCTCGCTCGTGGGCGTCATCATCGCGCGAGCGCTCGCCGCCGCCCGCCCGCTGGCGCTTGCCGGCCGCTTTGTCGCCGTCAGCCTGTGCTTCCTGCTGCTCACAATCGGTCTCGGCCTCTGCTTTGCGCTCGCCTTCGCATGGCCTGAGGCCGTTCCCTGGGCCGGCAGGCTGACTAACGATCTCACCCTGCACGTCGCGAGCGGGCTCATCGGCTGGTTCACGCTTACGGCGATTGGCGTCAGCTATCGCTTGCTGTCGATGTTCATGCTGGCGCCGGAAGACGACAGCGGGCTGGGCGTGAAGGTGCTGCGTCTCGCCGCCGCCGGGCTCGCGCTTCTGTGGCTCGACATGTTTCTTGGCGATATGCCGATCGTCGGCCCGATGTGGAAGGGCGGCCTGTTCCTGCTGATCGTCGCGGCCGTGCTTTACCTGGTCGATATGGCGCGGATATACCGGGCGCGGCGCCGGCCGATCCTCGAGCTCAACAGCAAGACCGCGGCGGCGGCGCTGGTTGCGCTGGGCGTTTGCGTGGTCGGCTTCGCCACCGGCAAGGTGACCGGGCGCCTGCCGTCGATGATCGGGCCATTGGCCTATCTGCTGCTGTTCGGATGGTTGTCCGGCCTGGCTCTCGGGCAGCTTTACAAGATCGTGCCGTTTCTGACCTGGCTTGAACAGTACGGGCCGAGCCTTGGCAAGACGGCGGTGCCGCGGGTCCAGGATCTGGTCCAGGAAGCGCGCGCCGCGCCTTGGTTCGTCCTGTATTTCGCCGCAGTCGCAGCCGGAACCGTCAGCGGTTTCCTCGGTCAGGTCGAGCTTTGGCGCGCCGCCATTTTTCTGCATCTGGTGGCGAGCCTGTTCATCGTCCGCGAGCTGTGGCGGGTGCGGCGCTTGCGGTACGTGGCGCCGGCCGGTTCCGCCGGCGCTGCTGCGCACCCGCCGGCGCCGGTCCAGCCAGTCCAGTCCGCCTATCCCGGGAAAAGGAGCCCCTGATATGACCGAGCTTGCGCCACTCTTGATCGATGTCCGGCCCACCCTTCGCGCCGGCGGCGAGCCGTTTGCCGATATCATGGCGGCCGTGGCCCGGCTCGAGCCGGGCCAGGCGCTGTGCCTGCAGGCGACGTTCAAGCCGGTGCCGCTGTTCACCGTGATGGCTGGCCGGGGTTTCGATCACCAGGAGCGCGAGATCGGCGGCGGCGACTGGGAGGTCCTGTTCACGCCCCGCGGCACACCCGGCTCGGCGTCGCCCGCGGCCGCGCTCGACGATCCCGTGACGCTCGATACGCGCGGGCTCGAGCCGCCGGAGCCGATGGTGAGGGTTCTCGCCGCACTGGAGACGATGGCGCCCGGCGCAGCACTCGAAGTCTTTACCGAACGCGAGCCGGTTTTTCTGTACCGGGAACTCGCCGCACGCGGCATCTCGATCGAGAGCGAACGACTTGAACGAGACGGCTATCGGCATCTGATCCAGCGCCCAGGACCGGCCCAGAAAACCGAGATTCGGCGGTAGGGCGGCATGAGCGACGATCTGATCGCGGCCGTTGCCGAGACGCTGAAAATGGTGATCGACCCCGAGCTCGGCTACAACATCGTCGACCTCGGGCTGGTGTATGACATCAGCGTCGACGGGAACCAGGTGCGCATTCGCATGACCACCACCCGGCCGGGTTGCCCGGCCACCAACGCCCTGAAGCGAGGGGCGGAGGAGGCGGCCCGGTCGGTTGCCGGCGTCGCCTCGGTCGAGGTGCATATGACGTGGCTACCGCCCTGGTCGCCGGAACTGATGAGCGGTGCGGCGAAAGCGCATTTCGGGTTCGCCTGAAGGAAGCGGGGGCATGAGCAACGCGCCGAATTCGGACCGATTTTTCCGCGAGCTGGTCTGCGGCGCGCCCGACGCGATCATCTATGCCGACGCCAGCGGCGTGATCCGTTTCTGGAACGCCGGTGCAGAGCGGATTTTCGGGTTTTCCGAGGCGGAAGCGCTGGATCGATCGCTCGACATCATCATTCCGGAAACTCTGCGCAAACGCCACTGGGACGGCTATGCCGAGACCATGCGGACCGGCCGGTCACGCTATGGCGGCGGCGACCTTCTCGCCGTGCCGGCCATGCGCAAGGACGGAACCCGGATTTCGGTCGAGTTCACGATCGTCACCTTTCACAACGAGGCAGGCGGCATGGCCGGGATCGCCGCCATCCTGCGCGACGTGACGACACGCTTCGAGGAAATCAAATCGCTCCGCCGGCAGCTCGCGCAACAGGCACAAAAATGATCCCGAAAAGTGCGGATGCGCGTGCTGGCGGCTTTTTTCTGCCCTGGGTGCCGGTCGCCACGATTTCCACAAGCCGTGACCTCAGGATGCCGGCTTCAATACCGTAAAAGTCCGAGGAAGTTTCGCTGCACTCAGCGGCCCGCGGCGATCCCCTGCGCCAGGCTGTCGGCGATCCGCTGCGCCCGGTCGAGGAAGTGGGACGCGGCTTCCGGCGGGCAGACCGCATTTGCGGTGTCGGCGAAAATCCCAAGCCAGCGGTGAAAGTGCGGCGTGTTTATGGGCAGCGGCAGATGCGCCGCCATCGGTTGGCCGTGATAGCGCCCGCTCATCAGCGCGACGGACGACCAGAAGGCGCACATCCGCTCGATGTGGCATTCCCAGTCGGCGACGCGGCTTTCGAAGATCGGGCCCAGCATCGGGTCGCGGCGGGCGCGAAAGTAAAACGCCCGCACCAGGCGCTCGATCATGACATCGTCGATCCCGGTGCGCCGGACAATGTCCGCGACGATCCGGCTGCGGCTCGATTGTCGTTCTACGTGATCCATCCGACCTCACCAGCGCGACCAGGCCTCGCAGCGCGGCGTCCATGTGCGCCGACGCGACCCGTGCCGCAGCGGCCACGACGCAATGTCGCGGTTCATCGCCGTCCGGTTGTTGCGCTTGCGCAAATACGGCGCCGGGCCCCCGTGCAACTTCTGTGAACGCCGCGGGGCGGCCGACGCCGGTGCGGCTTGAGCCGGCTGGGGCCGGCCTCGTGGGCCCGCGTCGGAGGTCCGACCGCGCCGGCGCAAACGGGATCGCCCGGAGGATTGAGATATGGCGACTACAGATGTCACCTCGAAAGTCAACCACGCCTCGCCGCCCGGATTCTGGACTCGTTGGTTGTGCTCCACCAATCACAAGGATATCGGAACTCTGTATTTGATATTCTCGATCTGCTCGGGAGTGATCGCCGGCGCGTTGTCGGTGGTGATGCGTTACAACCTCATGCGGCCGGGCGATGTTTTGTTTTCCAACGATCCGCAAGTTTACAATGTCGTTATTACAGCCCACGGGCTGATCATGATCTTTTTTACGCTGATGCCGGCGCTGATCGGCGGCTTTGGCAACTGGTTCATCCCGTTGATGATCGGCGCGCCAGACATGGCGTTCCCGCGGCTCAACAATCTCAGTTTCTGGTTGTTGGTGCCGGCTTTCGCTCTGCTCGTCGGCTCGGCCTTTGTCGGTGAGGGCGCCGGCACCGGCTGGACGCTCTATCCGCCGCTCTCGACCATCGGTGAACCCGGCCCCTCGGTCGACATGGTCATTTTCGCCATCCACTTGGCCGGGGCGTCATCGGTCCTCGGCGCAATCAACTTCATCACCACGATCCTCAACATGCGTGCACCGGGCATGACCATGTTCAAGATGCCCCTGTTCGTGTGGTCGGAACTGGTGACGGCATTCATGCTGCTGACCGCGGTGCCGGTGCTGGCGGGCGCGATCACCATGCTGCTGACCGACCGGAATTTTGGCACTACCTTTTTCAACCCGGCGGGGGGCGGCGATCCCCTCCTGTTTCTGAACTTGTTCTGGTTTTTCGGTCACCCCGAAGTCTACATCATGATCCTGCCCGGCTTCGGCATCATCAGCCAGGTGGTATCGGTGTTTTCCAAAAAACCTGTGTTCGGCTACCTGGGAATGGTTTACGCGATGATCGTCATCGGCGGCCTCGGCTCGATCGTCTGGGCGCACCACATGTTCACGAGCGGCATCAGCGTCGATACCCAGGCCTATTTCACCGCGGCCAGCATGGCTATCGCCGTTCCGACCGGGATCAAGGTGTTTTCCTGGTTGGTGACGATGTGGGACGGCTCGATCGAGTTCAAGACGCCGATGCTTTTTGCCATCGGCTTCATTCTCGTCTTCACGATCGGAGGTGTCACCGGCGTCGTCCTCGCCAATGCGGGCGTCGATCACCCCCTGCATAACACCTATTATGTGGTGGCGCACTTTCATTACGTGCTGTCGCTCGGTTCGGTCTTCGCGATCTTCGCCGGCTTCTATTATTGGTTCGGCAAGATGAGCGGTCGCCAATACAGTGAAACCTTGGGCCGGATCCATTTCTGGACCATGTTCATCGGCGTGAACTTGGCGTTCTTTCCGATGCACTTCCTCGGCCTGGCCGGTATGCCGCGGCGCATCGCCGATTATCCCGATGCGTTCGCCGGCTGGAACTTCGTCGCCTCGATCGGCGCCTTCATCGCCTATGCCGGAACCCTCGTCTTCGTCGTCAACGTGGTCCGCACCCTGTTGGTCGGCGAGCGGGTCCCTGCCAATCCCTGGGGCGTAGGCGCGACGACCCTCGAATGGACCCTGCCGTCGCCACCGCCCCTGCACAGCCACGAAAACATCCCGGTGATCCGGTGATCCCGCCGGCGAGCGCTGGAAAATGGCGAACGAGGTTGCACCATGACGCCGGCCAGCCACCGCGCAATCACCGCGATGACGCAGGAAGACGATAGCAGTGCGTCGGAACCACATCCGCATGGCCGGGCCGCTCCCGACGATGGCGCCCAGGCTCGTGCCGCCGAACATCTTGCCGGGCTGGACGAACTCTTGCGCGAGGCGCTCCTCGCGCTCGGCGCGGCCGGTCAGAGCGATCTCGCCTGCCGCATCGCCGCGGCGGCCTGGTCTCTGCTCCGCCGCGAAATGCCCCATGCCGCCCAACGGTACAACGGTCTTCTGCACCGATTGACGGCTACACCGCACCAACAGAGGAAGGATTTGCCATGACCCAAGACCCTAACAACGCGCTGGTCGAACTCGACGTGCGGTCGTTAGCACCGCGTGATCGTCACACGCTGATCTTCAAGCGCTGCGATCATCTCAACCGGGGCGAGGCGTTCATCCTGGTCAACGACCATGATCCGAAGCCGCTCTACTACCAGCTCGAGGCAGAGCGGGCAGGACAGTTTGGCTGGGACTATGTTGAAGCAGGACCGCGAGTGTGGCGGGTCCGCATCGAGCGCCGGGCGGCTCCCTAGCTGTTGAAAGCCAAGAACGTTACTCAGCCCCATCGGCGGCGATCACCTCGATCTGGCCGATCGTCTCCTCGCCCCACACGATCGGGACGAAGGCACCGATCGGCGAGCCGGTATGCGGCGCCATGAAAAACGGCATCAGGCCGCCGGCGCCGAGCCCGGGCAACGCCCGCAGGATGAGCAGCTGCTCGGCATTCTGCACCGGCGGCATCAGCAGGGTGAAGAACGTCATCGCGATGACGCCGATCACCTGGCCCCAAGATGGCCGAGGCCGACGAGCAGCCATTGCACGTCGGCCTCGGTCAGGTTGGGCGGCGCCTTGGCCAGCACAATCAGTGAGCCGGTCATAAACAGATCGTAGCCCTCGATGAAGCCGACGAGGGCGAGGATGAAAATGAGCAAGACCTGGTAGCCGCTGAACGAGATGCTATCCATCTTGCGGCCCGGCACCCGGCTGGCCGAAGACCCATCGGATATTGAGAGAGTCGAAAGGGCGGAAGCAACCCGCGCTTTTGCCGAAACTGCATAGCCCGCCGTTCCCCGCATCGAACAGGATCGCCCCATCAAAGTCAGCCAATGTGATGCTGGCTGAGCGGAGGCAGGCATGAGCAACGAGCAGCTCCCGAGGACGGTTCTTCCTATTCCCGATCGCGCGCATGTCGGTTTGACGACCTATGACGCCAAGGACCCGGATACGAAGTATCCGCCGATCGAGCTGCTCCGTCCGCCCAAAGGCGCGCCCAACTTCCTGGTGATCCTCATCGACGATGTGGGTTTTGGCGCGACCTCAGCGTTTGGCGGGCCGTGCTACACCCCCAACATCGACAAGCTGGCGAAGAACGGGCTCAAATATAACCGCTTTCACACGACGGCGCTGTGCTCGCCGACGCGCCAGGCCCTGCTGACCGGGCGCAACCATCACTCGGTTGGAATGGGTGGGATCACCGAGATCGCCACCTCGGCGCCGGGATACAATTCGATCCTGCCTAACACCGTCTCGCCGATCGCGCGAACGCTTAAGCTCAACGGGTATTCGACGGCGCAGTTCGGCAAATGCCATGAAGTGCCAGTATGGGAGACCAGCCCAATGGGGCCGTTCGACGCTTGGCCGACCGGCGGCGGCGGGTTCGAATATTTCTATGGCTTCCTCGGCGGCGAGACCAACCAGTGGTACCCGGCGCTTTACGAAGGCACGACCCCGGTCGAGCCGGACAAGACGCCGGAGGAGGGCTACCACTTTACCGACGACATGACGACAAAGGCGATCAACTGGGTGCGTCAGCAACAGGCGCTGATGCCCGACAAGCCATTCTTCATGTATTACGCGCCGGGCGCGACGCACGCCCCGCATCACGTGCCGGCGGCCTGGGCGGACAAGTACAAGGGCAAATTCGATCACGGCTGGGATCGCTTGCGCGACGACATCTTCGCACGGCAGAGGGATCTCGGCGTGATCCCGCAGGACTGCCAGCTGACCCAGCGTCATGCCGAAATCCCGTCCTGGGACTCGGTCGCGGACGACATGAAGCCGGTTCTTGTCCGCCAGATGGAACTTTACGCCGGGTTCATGGAGCACACCGACCACCATATCGGGCGGCTCGTCGATGCGCTGCAGGACCTTCGCATTCTCGACGACACGCTGATCTACGTGATCATCGGCGACAACGGCGCGTCCGCCGAAGGCACGCTACAGGGCGCCTATAACGAGCTGGCGCCGCTGACCGGCTTCCCCGATCTGGAGTCGCCGGAGTTCATGAAGGCGCATATCGACAAGCTGGGCGGTTTCGAGGCCTACAACCATTACGCGGTCGCCTGGGCGCACGCGATGGACACGCCCTTCCAATGGAGCAAGCAGGTGGCGTCTCATTGGGGCGGCACGCGCAACGGGCTGGTCGTCCATTGGCCGAACGGCATCACCGGCAAAGACGAAATCCGCCAGCAATTCCACCACGTGATCGACGTCGCGCCGACCCTCCTGGAGGCTGCGGGTCTGCCCGAGCCGCTGTTTGTGAACGGCGTCGCGCAGATGCCGATCCAAGGTGTCAGCATGGCGTATTCGTTCAATGACGCGGGCGCTGCCGAACGTCGCGAGACCCAGTACTTCGAGATGGCCGGCAATCGCGGCCTCTATCACAAAGGTTGGACCGCGGTCACGCGCCATCGCACACCATGGCTCACCGGCGGTGTCAAGCTGCCGGCATTCGATGACGATATCTGGGAGCTTTACGACACCAATACCGACTGGAGCCAGTCACGCGATCTGTCCAAGCAATTTCCGGAAAAGCTTCATGAGCTGCAGCGGTTGTGGCTGATCGAGGCGGTCAAGTACAACGTCCTGCCGCTCGATGACCGCTTCGCCGAACGCGCCAATTCCGAACTCGCCGGCCGCCCGGAGCTGATCAAGGGCACGCGGCAATTGTTGTTCGGCGGCATGGGGCGCCTGACCGAAAATTCGGTCATCAATTTCAAGAACAAGTCGCATTCGATCACCGCCGAGGTGGTCGTGCCGGAGGCGGGCGCCGAGGGTGTCATCATCGCCCAAGGTGGCCTGATCGGCGGTTGGAGCCTCTACGCCAAGGAAGGCAAGCCGAAATACTGCTACAATTTCTACGGCGTCGAGCAGTACTACATCGAGGGGACGAGCCGGATTCCGGCCGGCCAGCACCGGGTGCGGATGGAGTTCGCCTATGACGGCGGCGGCCTCGCGAGAGGCGGCTTGGTCAGCCTGTTCATCGATGGCGTAAAATGCGGCGAAGGCCGCGTCGAGCGGACGGAGCCCATCGCCTTCTCCGCCGATGAGACCTGCGACGTCGGCTTCGAGGCGGGATCGCCCGTGACCCATGATTACGGCAAGCGCGGACCCAAGTTCACCGGCGAAGTCAACTGGGTCGAGATCGATATCGGAACGGCCGCAATCAATCTCGACTATTTGATCACGCCCGAGCAACGCCTCGGCCTCGCGATGGCCCGGCAATAAGCTTCGGCGCGGGTGATCTGGTTCGCCCTGTTCGGTCGAGGATCTGAAAATCGGCCGATGGTGGCGGGCGCGCCCGTTGGCTGGCTGGGGCGGGAGGATTCGAACCTCCGAATGCCGGAATCAAAATCCGGTGCCTTACCTCTTGGCTACGCCCCACCGCGCGGCCCGCGTCTTCGGCGGTGGTGTCATATCGCGATTTCCGCGGAGCCGCCACCGGCGATGCGGCCAGCCCTGTCGCGAAGAAGCCGGACGACGCCGATCATTCGCGGCCGCGGGGTCACGTCTGCATGACGACGATCAGCTCGCCCTCGCCGATGACGGTTCCCTCGACGACGTTGACCGCGACGACGGTGCCGCCCTCCGGCGCCAGAACCGGAATTTCCATCTTCATCGATTCGAGCAGGACAAGCGGTTCCTCTTCGTCCACCCTGTCTCCCGGTCTGACCAGGATCTTCCACACCGATCCGCTGATCTCTGCAACCACCCTGAGTTCCGCCACGCGTCCCCCTCCCGGCGGCGCAACCGGCCGCGGCATCCCGATGCCGCAAGGAGTCTGGGCCGTTGCGCGAAATCTTGTCAATCGATGCCGGCGGATCGGATCAGCCGATGAACAGGGTCGCCGGATGTTCGAGGCCGGCTTTGACCCGCTGGATGAACGACGCGGCCTCCCAGCCGTCGACGATGCGGTGATCAAACGACGACGACAGGTTCATGATCCGGGCGACGACGATCTGCCCGTCGCGGACGATCGGGCGCGCGACGATCTTGTTGACGCCGACGATCGCCACCTCCGGCAGGTTGATGACCGGGGTCGCGGCGATGCCGCCGAGCGCGCCGAGGCTGGTGACCGTGATCGTCGAGCCGACAAGCTCGGCCCGCGTTGCCTTGCCGGCGCGCGCCGCCTCGGCGAGGCGGGCGATCTCCGCCGCGGCCTGCCACAGGTCCAGGCGTTCGGCATGGCGGACCACCGGCACGACCAGCCCGTTCGGGGTCTGCGTCGCGACGCCGAGATGCACCGCCTTGAACCGGTTGAGAATGCCGGCATCGTCGTCGAAGCGCGCGTTGACCTGCGGGTGCGCCGCCGCCGCCTTGACAATCGCGCGCAACAGAAACGGCAGCAGGGTCAGGTGCGGGCGTTGCGGCTCGGCCGCGTTGAGATGCGCGCGCAATGCCTCCAGCGCATCGACATCGACCTCCTCGACATAGGAAAAATGCGGGATGCGGCGATTGGCCTCCTCGAGATGCGCGGCGATGGCCCGGCGCAGCCCGACGATCGGCACCGCCTCGATCGCATCGTCCCCGGCCGCCACCGCGGTGGGCGGCGGCGCTCTCGCCGGCATCGTCGCCACCGCCTCTTGCGCCGGTGGTCCTTTGGCGAGATAGGCGTCGAGATCGGCCTGGGTGATGCGCCCGCCGGGCCCGGTGCCGGGCACGGCCTGCAACGCCACACCATGGTTCAGCGCCCGGTGCCGCACGGCCGGCGAGGCGCGCGGCTTTTCGGCGGGCGGCGCTGGCGCGGCGGCATGGCCCTCACCCGTCTCCCCGCGGGTCAAGCCCGCGGCTGGTGGGGGAGGGGGGGCCGATGGATGAGCGGTGGCGGGTGCCGACGCCGCTCCGGCCGCCGCTTCTTCGCTCTCGATCTCCAGCGCCACCAGTTCCGAACCGACCGGCCGCTTTTCGCCGACCGCGCCGTGCAGCGCGACGACGGTGCCGCCGACCGGCGCCGGCAATTCGACCGTCGCCTTGTCGGTCATCACATCGACGAGCGGGTCGTCCTCGCCGATGCGGTCGCCAACCTTGACGTGCCAGGCGACGATCTCGGCCTCGGTGGTGCCTTCGCCGATATCGGGCAGTTTGACGACGTAAAGCGCCATGTCATTCCGCCATGGCCTGGCGGATGCCGTCGGCGACGCGCTTCGGCCCGGGGAAATACTCCCACTCGAAGACATGCGGATAGGGCGTGTCCCAACCCGTCACCCGCACGATCGGCGCTTCGAGGTGATAGAAGCAACGCTCCTGCACCAGCGCCGCCAACTCGGCGCCGAAGCCGCTGGTGCGCGTCGCCTCGTGGGCGATGACGCAGCGCCCGGTCTTGGCGACCGACGCGGTGATCGTGTCGATGTCGAGCGGCAGCAGGGTGCGCAGGTCGATCACCTCGGCATCGACCCCGGCCTCCTCGGCGCCGGCGAGCGCGACGTGAACCATCGTGCCGTAGGCGAGGATCGTCACCGCCGCGCCGGGGCGGACGATCGCCGCCTGGCCCAGCGGGATTGCGTAATATCCTTCGGGCACCTCGCTCTGGCGATGCTGCGCCCATGACCGGGCGGGCCGGTCGGGGTGCCCGTCGAACGGGCCGTTGTAGAGGCGCTTCGGCTCGAAAAACACGACCGGGTCGTCGTCTTCGATGGCGCTGATCAGCAGCCCTTTGGCGTCGTACGGGTTCGACGGGATCACCGTCTTCAGCCCGCAGACATGGGTGAAGATCGCCTCCGGGCTCTGGCTGTGGGTCTGGCCGCCGAAAATGCCGCCGCCGCACGGTGCCCGCACCGTGATCGGCGCCCAGAACTCGCCGGCCGAGCGGTAGCGCAAGCGCGCCGCCTCTGAGATCAGCTGGTCGGTCGCCGGATAGATGTAGTCGGCAAACTGAACTTCGACGACCGGCCGCAATCCGTAGGCGCCCATGCCGACGGCCACGGCGAGCATGCCGCCCTCGGCGATCGGGGTATCGAACACGCGCTGCATGCCGTGCTTTTTCTGCAAGCCCTCGGTAACGCGAAACACCCCGCCGTAAAACCCGACATCCTCGCCGAAGATCAGCACGTTGGGGTCGCGCGTCAGCATCACGTCCATGGCCGAGTTGAGCGCCTGCACCATGTTCATCGACGGCATCGGTCAGACCCCCAGCTCTTCGCGCTGGCGCTGCAAATGCCAGGGCATCTCCTTGTAGACATCCTCGAACATCGTGGCGGCGCTGAATTGCGGCCCCTGGTCGAGCGTGCCGAACTTTTCGGCCTCGCGATTGTCGGCACGGACCTTTTCGGTCAGCTCCTTCTCCAACGCCGCGTGCCGCTCTTCCGACCATTCGCCGAGGCGGATCAGATGGTCGCGAAGGCGGGCGATCGGGTCGCCGAGCGGCCAGGTCGCCGGTTCGTCCTCGGGCCGATAGCGGCTCGGATCGTCGCTCGTCGAATGCGATCCGGCGCGGTAGGTGAAGAGTTCGATCAACGTGGCGCCGTGATTGGCGCGGGCACGATCGGCCGCCCATCGCGTGGCGGCGTAGACGGCAAGGAAGTCGTTGCCGTCGACGCGCAACGTGGCGAGGCCGAAGCCGACCGCCCGCGCGGCAAAGGTTGCTTCCTCGCCGCCGGCAACCTCCTGGTGCGACGAGATTGCCCACTGGTTGTTGACCACGTTCAGCACGACCGGTGCGCGATACACCGCGGCAAAGGTCAGGGCATGATGGAAATCGGGCTCGGCGGTCGCGCCTTCGCCAATCCAGCCGGCGGCGATGCGGCGGTCGCCCTTGTAGGCCGAGGCCATCGCCCAGCCGACCGCCTGCGGAAACTGGGTGCCGAGATTGCCCGACAGCGAAAAGAACGAATATTTGCGCGACGAATAGAGCACCGGCAGTTGCCGCCCCTTGAGCGGGTCGCGGGCGTTGGCGTAGCACTGGCACATCATGTCGACCAGCGGATAGCCGCGCGCGATCAGCAGTCCTTGCTGGCGATAGGTCGCAAACAGCATGTCGTCGGGCAGCAGCGCCATCGCCTGGGCGACCCCGATCGCCTCCTCGCCGGTGCATTTCATGTAGAACGTCGTCTTGCCTTGGCGCTGCGCCCGGTACATGCGGTCGTCATAGGCGCGGGTCAGCATCATCCAGCGCAGGCCCTGGCGCAGCGTCTCGGGGTCGAGCTTGGGATCCCATTCGCCGACCGCGAGGTCGTCGTCGAGCACGCGGATCAGCGCATTGGAAAGCGGATGCGTTTCGCTCGCCGGAGCGTCGATGTCCGGGCGCTGGAAGCCGCCCGCCGGCGGCAGCCGGAAATAGCTGAAATCGGGATGCTGACCCGGCATCGAGCGATGCGGCGGGATGTGGAGGCGCAAAGGTTCGGACGAAGGAGGCACCGTGTCCATGTCACACCGCCGCGCGAGTTCGGGGCACCACGCTTAACGTAAGCCGAACCGGGGAAAAGTCAGCGATGATCCCGGCAAAAACCGGGCGAGACGGAAAATTTCGCTTCGCCCTCCTACATTCCCCGCCGCAGCCGCGCCATCCCGCCAAGCCAGCGGTCGTAGTCGTCGGCTTTGCGGCGGATATAGGTTGCGACTTCAGGGTGCGGGAGGATCAGGAATTTCTCGGCGTCGAGCCCGGCGACGACGGCGCCGGCGACGGCTTCGGCGGTCAGCACGCCGTTCATGTCCGGGACGCCGCGGTCGATGCCGCGCAGCATGGCCGTATCGACACCTTGCGGACAAAGCACCGAGACCTTGATGCCGCGGTCGCGCACGTTGATCGCAAGGTTTTCGGCAAAGCCGAGCGCGGCGTGCTTGGTCGCGGAATAGGGGCCGCTGCCGATCTGCGACAGCAGGCCGGCGGCCGAGACGGTTTGCAGGAAATATCCGCCGCCGCGCGCGCTCATGCGCGGGATAAGGTGGCGGGCGGCATAGACATGCGCCATCACATTGACCGCCCAGCTGCGCGCCCAGCCGTCGTCCGGGGCGCTTCCCGGGTTGTCCCAATCGGGATCGAGCACGGCAATCCCGGCATTCGAGCAGAACAGGTCGATCGGGCCGAAACGGCTTTCGGTATCGGCGATCAGGCGGATGATGTCGTCCTCGCGGGTGACGTCGCAGGGGA
>JASHNY010000247.1 GCA_030041385.1 Alphaproteobacteria bacterium | reverse complement strand
GGCCGGATTTCGGCATCGTAATAGGGCAGGTCGCGGGCGACGATGCCGGCGATCAGCCCGGTCTCGCGCGGCGGAAAGCGCTTTCGCGCGGCCTCGGCCGCCTGCGATACGTCGGATTTCAGCGCGTTCTGCGCGCCAACCAGCGCGCGCACCGCGGCCGCGGCGGTGTCGGGCCGGTGGGCGACGAGATCGGCGGTCGTCGCCAGGCAGCCGAACGTGTAGTCGAAAGAGCCGGGCGGGCCGTCGCCGCGGCGCACGTCGAGCACGATCGTGCCGACCCCGCGCCCGACCGCGATCTCGGTTGCCATGCCGTTGGCCCAGAACCCGTCGATCTCGCGGTTTTCGAGCGCCTCGGCCGCGGTCAATCCGAAATTGATGTTGCCGGCAGTCGCGCCCGGCACCGGGCCGATGCGCACACCGTCGCGCCGCACATCGATGCCGCTGGCGGCGAGCAGGTGCCTGAGCCCCATCTCGACCCACGGTGCAGCGCCGATCCGGCGCCCCTTCAAGGCCCGCAAATCGCCGCGCGCAATGCCGAGTTCGGCGTGCATGACGAGAAACCAGTACATGCCCTGGGCCAAGGCGCCGAGCAGTTTGACCCCCTGCCATTCGGGAAACCCGGCGAGTGCGCCATGCGCGGCGCCGGCGACGAAATCGACCGAGCCGTCGCGCAGCGCCTGGTAGCAGCGGTCGACCGGAAAGATCAATTCAGCCGTCACGTCGAGCCCTTCGGCCGCGAAAAACCCAAGCTCGGCCGCGGCGAGCGCCGGGAAATACGAATTCGAGATCACATCCGGTATCGCGAGTTTCATGCGGCTCCCTGCACCCACCGCCCCTTGCCCGGTCGCCGGCACGCCCGCGACCGAGGGGTCTATCGCCTTTCCCACCGCCCAGCCTATAGTCGCGGCAATGATAAGGGAACCGGACAGGCGGCGATGACCCCGTTCGAATTGGTCGAGCCCGCTTCGCTCGGCGAGGCGTTGGCACTGCTCGACCCCGACGACCCGGCGGTGCGCCCGATCGGCGGCGGCACCGCCCTGATGCTGATGATGAAGGCGGGGTTTTTCGAGCCGCGGCGGCTGGTCAGCCTGCGCGGGCTTGGCCCCGGGATCACCGGCATCAACGAAGGCGCCGACGGCGCGCTCGACATCGGCGCGATGGTGCGGCTCGGCCAGCTCGAACGCTCGCCCGTAATCCGCCGCGCCGCGCCGGTCATCGCCGAGACCCTCGTCACCCACTCGAACGTGCGGGTGCGCAACGTCGCCACGATCGGCGGCAATCTTGCGCATGGCGACCCGCATATGGACCTGCCGCCGGTGTTGATTGCGCTCGGCGCCGAGGTGGTCGCGGCGAGCCCTTCGGGCGAGCGCCGCATCGCGGTCGAGAACCTGGTCGAATCGTATCTCGAAACCGCGCTCGGCGGCGACGAGTTGATCACCTCGCTGCACATTCCGTCGCAAAGGAACCGCCGCGCCGCGTACATCAAGGTGACCGCGCGCTCGGCCGACGACTGGCCGGCGCTCGGCGTCGCGGTGTCGCTCGCGGTCGAGAACCGCGCCATCCGCGCGCCGCGCATCGCCATCGGCGCCGCGACCGAGACGGCGATGCGCCTGCCCAAGGCCGAGGCGGCGCTGACCGGCGGCGCGTCATGGCGCGATACCGGCCGCGAAGCCGCGGCCGAGGCGCCGGTGATCGGCGATCATCACGGCTCGGCCGCCTACAAGCGGGTGCTGGTCGGGGTCACCGTCGAGCGCGCATTGCGCCGGGCGCTGGCCGGCGTGGAGATCGCGGGATGAACGACACGGCGTTCGTTTCCACCGGCCAGGTCGGCCGTTCGCTGCCGCGGGTCGAGGCGCGCGCCAAGGTGACCGGCACCGCCGAGTACATCCACAATTTCCGCCTGCCGGGGATGCTCATCGGCAAAATCTGCCGCAGCACCGTGCCGCACGGCCGTATCCGCCATATCGACACCAGCGCGGCCGCGGCGATCCCCGGCGTTTATGCGATCGTCACCGGCGAGGACATCCGCAAGATCATCCCCGACCCCTATTACGGCCCGGCCTTTCACGACCAGCCGATCCTGGCGCTCGACAAGGTGCGGTTTGTCGGCGAGCCGGTCGCGGTCGCGCTCGCCGCCGACCCGCACATCGCCGAAAACGCGGCGCGGGCGATCACGGTCGAATACGACGAATTGCCGGCGGTGTACGACGAGGTCGAGGCGGTGACCGCGACCGCCTACGTGCATGACGTGTTGAAGCCGGCCGGCACCTTTGCCGATTTGAAGCACCTGGTCGGACGCCGGCAGACCAATGTCGCGCTCGACTTTCACCTGCGGCGCGGCGATGTCGAGGCGGAGTTCGCCGCCGCCGACCATGTCTTCGCGCACGAGTTCCGCACCCAGCAGGTCATGCACACGCCGCTGGAGCCGTTTGTTTCGGTGGCGGAGGCCGCAAACGGCGCGGTGACGATCCACACCGCCTCGCAAAACCCGTCTTTCGTCCGGGTCGAGATCGCCCGTTTGCTCGGCCTCAAGGAAAACCGGGTGCGGGTCAGGACCGCGTTTCTCGGCGGCGGGTTCGGCGGCAAGCTCTACATCAAACTGGAAGCGCTGGTGACCGCGCTGACCTTGATCGCGCAGCGGCCGGTCAAGGTGTCATTGACGATGGAGGAGCAGTTTTTCACGATTACCCGCCACCCGTGCACCTTTCGCATCAAGAGTGCGGTGACCAAGGACGGGCGCGTCACCGCACGGAAATGCGAGGTCTATTACAACGGCGGCGCCTATGCCGATATCGGCCCGCGGGTGGCGCAGAAATCCGGCTTTGCCGCGGCCGGACCTTACGACATCGCCAACGTCCATATCGATTCCTTCGAGACCTACACCAACCGGCCGCCGGCCGGGGCGCTGCGCGGGTTCGGCACGCCGCAATTGGTCTGGGCCTATGAGAGCCATACCGACCTGATCGCCCGCGCGCTCAGCCTCGACCCGGTCGAGTTTCGCCGCCGCAACCTGTTGCGCGACGGGCGGCCGCAGGCGACCGGCACGGTGATGCGCGACGCGCCATTGGCGGCGGTGCTGGAGCGGGCGGCGGCGGCGATCGGCTGGGGGCAGCCCTTCGATCGCGGCAGCGGGCCGGTAAAGCGCGGCCGCGGCATCGCGATCGGGTTCAAGGCCAGCATCTCGCCGACCGCCTCGGTGGCGATCGTCAACCTGTCCGGCGACGGCAGCTGCACGCTCTATTGCGGCACGGTCGATATGGGCCAGGGCTCGACCACGGCGATGGCGCAGATCGCCGCCGACTGCCTCGGCATCGAGGCCGAAACCGTGCGCGTGATCGCCGCCGACACCGACGTGACGCCCTACGACATGGGCACGCTCGGGTCGCGCTCCACCTACCACATGGGCCTCGCGATCCAGCGCGCAGCCGCGGACGCCAAGGCCAAGCTCGCCGCGCTTGCCGCCGAGCTCGGGGTTCCGGAGGGAACCAACCTGCCGATCGCCGAATTGTTCCGGCGCAAATACGGGGCCCAGGCCGGCAATATCATCGGCACCGGCAGCTTCATGCCGAGCCACAAATCGCCCGACCCGCAGACCGGCCAGACCGACGACGCGACGCCGTACTGGATGTCGGCGGCGACCGGTTGCGAGGTTGAGGTCGATACCGAAACCGGCCGGTTCCGCATCCTGCGCCTCGTCAACGTCGCCGATTGCGGCACCGCGATCAATCCGCGGATCGTCGAGACCCAGTTGACCGGCGCCACGGTCATGCAACTGGGCTTCACCGTGTACGAGGGCATGGAATTCACCGACGGGCAGCTCAGGAACCCGTCCTTCGCCGAGTACAAAATCCCCGGCATCCGCGACATGCCGGCCCGGCTTGAGGGCGAGATTGTCACGAGCCGCCAGGGCGGCGGCCCGTTCGGCGCCAAGGGGGTCGGCGAAAGCGGCACCTATGCGGTGTCGCCGGCAATCGCCAACGCGATCCACGACGCGGTCGGGGTGCGCATCAGCGCGCTGCCGATCACCGCCGAAAAGGTCTACCGCGCGCTGCGCGAAGCCGCCGGCAACCCGCTGCCCGAAGATTAATGTCATGGCGAGGAACGAAGTGACGAAGCAATCTCGTTCCGTTGGAGGCTTTCACCCCCCGAGATTGCCGCGGCGCCTTTGGCGCCTCGCAATGACGACATCGGAGCGGAAATGACCGCCCCCTCCCGCACGATCGCCTTCACCCTCAACGGCCGCCCGGTCACGGCGGAGGTGGCGCCGCATCACACGCTGATCGAGGTGTTGCGCGACGGGTTCGGCCTCTACGGCGCGCGCGAAAGCTGCGGCCAGGGGCTGTGCGGCTGCTGCACCGTATTGCTCGACGGGCGCGGGGTGTCGAGCTGCCTTTACCTCGCCGTCTTTGCCGACGGCGCCGAACTGGTGACGGTCGAGCATCTCGCCGCCGGGGGCGAGCTTGACCCGGTGCAAGAGGCCTTTATCGAGGCCGGCGCATTCCAATGCGGGTTCTGCACCCCCGGCTTCGTATTGATGACGAAGCAATTGCTCGACGAGCACCCCGATCCGAGCGACGACCAGATTCGTCATTACCTGTCGGGCAATCTGTGCCGCTGCGGCACCTATCCGCAGATCGTCGAGGCGGTGAAGCTCGCCGCGAGGAAACGCGGCAGTGTGTAGGATTCTGTGGTGAACGTCACTTCCGGAACGGATGCCCCGGCAGTCCCGGCACCTTCATCCTGAGGCTGTAGACCGAGGTGTGGGCGGTGAAGAACAGCGTC
This sequence comes from Alphaproteobacteria bacterium, assembly GCA_030041385.1. Classification (GTDB taxonomy): domain Bacteria; phylum Pseudomonadota; class Alphaproteobacteria; order ATCC43930; family CGMCC-115725; genus DATARH01. Next base: position 3,142 of record JASHNY010000247.1, on the reverse strand, counting down.
TTCATGTCCGGCCCGCCAAAGCACAGATTGGCCGGCACCTCCGGCGTTTTCAGGATGCCGATGCGCGTCCCGTCTGGGGCGAAAATCCAGGTGCCGCCGGGGCCGGTGCAATAGACGCGGCCTTCGACATCGACCTTCATGCCGTCGGGCACGCCGATCTTTTCGTCCGACGACATGTCGGCAAAGATATTGCGCCGGACCATGTTGCCGGCGCTGTCGATCTCGATCCGGTGTATATACGCGGTATGCCGCGTGTTGGCGACGTAGAGCACGCGCTCGTCCGGCGAAAACGCGAGCCCGTTCGGGTATTCGAAGTCGGCGACGTGACGGTTGGTGCCGTCGGGCATGATCCGGTAGACCGCCGAAGGATCGAGCTCGCGCTCGCCGAGCGGGATGCGCAGGCCGGGATTGGTGAAATAGAGGCTGCCATCCGACTTGCACACGACATCGTTGGGTCGCGACAGGCGCTTGCCCTCGAACCGGTCCATCAACACCTCGTGCGAGGCGAATTTGCCGTCCGCCGGCCAGCGCGTGACGCGGCGGTTGCCGCCTTCGCACAGCACGAGCCTTCCCTGCGGGTCGAAAGTGGTGCCGTTGCCCTCGCCGGTGTTCTCGCGCAGGAGCTCCGCGGGGCTGCCCGGGCGGATGCGGTAGAATTTCGCCTCCCGCACATCGACGAAATAATGGAACCCGTCGGGGTGGTAGAGCGGCCCTTCGGTAAAGGTGAAGCCGGTGGCGAGGCGGGTGGCTTCCGCCTGATCGACGAGATCGGATAGCGTGGTCATCGGCGGCTCCTCTGATGCGTTGGCACGGTGCGTCCTTCGACGCGCGGGCTACGCCCGCGGTTCAGGATGAGGTAAGCTTTTTACGGCGCGCACGGACCACCCTCATCCTGAGGAGGCTGCGGAGCAGCCGTCTCGAAGGACACAATTTCCTCACGCGGGGCCTCACGCGTGGTAATGCGCGAACACGACCGGCGAGACGAAGGCCCAGGTTTCGATGAACTCGGCCTTGTCAGGCTTGCGGCCGAGCGCCTCCATCGCACCCAAGAGGCAGAACCAGTTCAGCACCTCGTGCTGGCCGCAATCCTCGATCTGATCGGTGGTGTAATTGTGCCACTGGGCGTAATCCCCGGCTTCCAGCGCGCCGTAGAGGCGGCGGTCGGCCTCGACGTCGGGCCAGAGCTGCCAGTTCTTTTCGGTCAGGAACGAGTGCGACCACGACGACGACGCCATCAGCGCTACCCGCCACGGGCTCGCCGCCATGATCCGCGCCGTCGCGGCGCCGACCTGCATGCAGCGGTGCGGATTGGGTGAGGGCGGGTCGAGGTTGCGTATGTCGTCCTTCATCGCCAGCGGCAGCCTGAGCCCGTGCGCCGCGTTGACCCGGCGGCCGTAGCAATTCACCGAGAACTGCACCAGCGGATAGTCGAAGCCGCGGCGCTCGTCATCGAGCAATAGCACCGTGTTCTCGAAGGCGTGACCCATCTGGTGGTGCAGCGGCTTGTAGGCATAGCCGACATCGATGCCGGCCTCGATCAGATGCGCGGCGAGGTATTTCCCCGCCTCCCGGTGGCCGCGCACGCGGAAAACCTTGTCGGCCGGCTCGTTCCACGGGTTCTGCGGCGAGCGGCGGTGCGCCCAGGGCTGGATGTCCTGGTCGTCATAGGCCAAGACGGCAAAGGGCGGCACGATGTCTTCCTTGAAGTTCTCGTACTGGTCGTCGCCCCACATCACGATCAGGTCCGGCTTGAACGCGTCGAGCGCGGCGCGCGCCTCGACGAAATGGCGGCGATAGACTTCGCGCGCGCGGGCGGCCGAGGCGGTTCCCCAATCGTTGCCCAATTCGGCGCGCAATGGCGCCGGCCAGTTGGCCGGGTTTTTCATCTCTTCGGGCATCGCCGGATCGTCGAGCGATGCCTTCATCATCCCGGTCCAGTCCTCGTTGCGGCGCAGCATCAGCGGCCGGTGGGTGCAGCCGATCCCGAGAATTTCAGCCATTGTTACCTCCCTCTAATTCACCACAGAGACACGGAGGCACGGAGATAAGAACCAAAAACCGCATCATAAATTTCAACTGTTTTTTTACTGCCCGTTTCGTATCACAAAAGTGAGTATTTCTCCTTTGTTCTTAGCTGGAAGAGTGATCTCTGCGTCTCTTTGGGGCTGAGTCTCCGTGATCTCTGTGCCTCTGTGGTAGAATCTAGCGATTGTGTGGAATTTCGATGTTCAGCAGCCGCGCGGCGTTGCGGCCGAGGATTGCGGCGCGTTCGGCGTCGATCAGGCCCTTGGCGCCTTCGATATGGCCGATCGGGTCCACTTCGCCCATGTCGGCCGGATAGTCGGTGCCCATCAGCACATGGTCGGCGCCGTATTCCCGCACCAGATATTCGAGCTGGTGGGTCGTGTAGACGAGCGCATCGAAATAAAGCCGCTTCAAATACGTCGTCGGCATCTCGTGCAGATGCACGCAAGTGTCGGGCCGCGCCGAGGCGGCATGGTCGATGCGCCCCGAATAGGCCGGCAGGTAGCCGCCGCCATGCGCCAGCACGATCTTCAGGTTCGGGTGGTCGCGCAGCACACCGCCGAAGATCAGGTGATGCACCGCGACCGTGGTGTCGAGCGGGTTGCCGATCACGTTGGCGAAATAATGGTCGCGAAAGCGCCGCGCCTCGGTGAACCCGTCCGGGTGCATGAAGATCAATATGCCGAGCTCCTCGGCGCGGGCGAAAACCGGGCGAAATTTCGGGTCCGAAAGCTCCTGCCCGGCGACATGGGTCATGATCTCGATGCCGCGGAAGCCCAATGATTTGTGCAGCCGCTCCAACTCGGCGATGGCGAGGTCGGGCGCCTGGAACGGGATCGTGCCGAGCCCGACGAAGCGATCGGGATATTTGCCGCAAATCTCGGCGATGAAATCGTTGATCGTGCGCGACACCTCGCGGCCGAGATCGGCGTCGGCTCCGTAATAGGTCTGGCGCGGCGCCGGGCTGATTGCCTGGATGTCAATGCCCATCAAATCCATGTCGGCGATGCGCTGTTCGGGCGAGTGGCCCTGCTCGGCGGTGCGCACGCCGTTGGCGCGGTTCTGCGCCTGGCTCGTCTCGTTGGCGGCCTTTTCGAGGAACCAGCGCGACACCTCG
>JASHNY010000151.1 GCA_030041385.1 Alphaproteobacteria bacterium | reverse complement strand
CAACCTCGTTGCTCACGATTCGCACGGCGTCATTCAGATCCCGACCTATATCGACCGCATCAGGGCGGGCCATATCGTGCCCGGCGCGCCGTGGGTCATCGTCAGGGAATCGCCGACGACGACGGTCGTCGACGGCCATTGGGCCTTCGGCTACGTCGCCAACGAGCGGGCGATGCGGTTGACGATCGAAAAGGCGGAAAAGGTCAACGTCGCCGCCGCGACGGTGTTTCGCCAGGGCCATATCGGCCGCTTGTCGAGCTATACGCAAATGGCCGCCAGGGCCGGCATGATCGGCCTGATCACCGCCGATTCCGGGCGGTCTCCCAAAGCCGTTGCGCCGTTCGGCGGGCGCGAGGCGCGGCTCGGCACCAACCCGATTTCGATCGCGATCCCGTCCGACCTGGAGGGGCCGCTCTATCTCGACATGGCGACCTCGGCCGCCGCCGCCGGCAAGATCGCGGTCGCCGTCGCGCGCAACCAGGAGGTGCCCGACGGTTGGGTCATCGGCAAGGACGGGCGGCCGACCAACGACCCGCGCCAATTGCGCCAGGGGGGCGCGCTGTTGCCGATGGGCGGGCCGGAGGGCGGCTACAAAGGCTATGGCCTCGCGGTCATGGTCGAAATCCTGTGCGGCCTGTTGACCGGGCTCGGCTTCGGCGTCGAGCCGACCGGGCGCCACAATGACGGCTGCTTCATGGCCTGCTTCAAGGTCGATGCGTTCCGCCCTTTGGCCGAATTCAAGAAGGAGGTCGGCGAGTTCGTCCGCTACCTGAAGGCGACCCCGCCGGCCGAGGGCTCCAAAGGCGTGCTCTATCCCGGCGAGATCGAACACATGCGCGAGCAGGAGCGCCGCCGCGACGGCATCGATGTCGAGGACGCGACCTGGGTGAAGCTGAAATTGCTGGCCGAGGAGTACAAGCTCATCGACCAGCTCGGCATGGGAGACGTGGAGTGATCGGCGCGCCCCTCGGCCCTGACCGGCTGACCCTCTACGGCAGCTTCACCTCAAGCTCCAGCTACAAGCCGATGCTGTACCTGGCGCTGGCGCGGCTGCCGTTCTCGTTCCGCACGGTCAACCTCAAGATCGGGGTGCAGAAGGAGCCGGAATACCTGGCGATCAACCGCTGGGGCGTGGTGCCGAGCCTCAGGCATCGCGGGCTCACGATCCTGCAATCCAATGTGATCCTCGACTACCTGGCGCGCACCACGGGGCATTTCGAGGGCAGGACCGAGCAGCAGCGCTGGCAGGCGCGGGAATGGCTGTCGTGGGAGGCCGACCACATCACCGCGGTCGCCCGGGTGCGCCACTCGGCCCGGTTCCGCAAGATGCACGACGAGGTCATCGCCGAGTTCCGGCCGCGGGCGGAAGAGGCCTTGTCCTTTGTCGATAAGACCGTCGCCGACCGTCCGTTTCTGCTTGGCGACCATTGCACGATCGCCGATATCGGCTGCTGGGGCCGCATGGTGTTCATGGCCGAAGGCGGCTTCGACATCGCCAACTGGCCGCATCTCGAAGCGTGGTCGCAGCGGCTGAAGGCGATGCCGGGCTTCGCCCTGCCCTATGACCTCATCCCCAGCAAGGACCGCGAATTCGACCCGGTGTGAGCCGGCAGGTGACGGCGGCGCCCGGGCGGGCTAGATTGCCGGAGGACGGCACATCGGGGGGTCTCGGACGGATGCCGAGGATCGCGTTTCTGCTGTTGCTGTCGGCGCTCGCTGCCTGCGCAAGCGCGGACACCTCGACATCGAACGCCGCCCCGAATTCGCGGCAGGACTGGCGGCTGGCATCGGGGGCGACCCCAACCGAGGCTGAGTATGGCGCCGTCGTCGCGACCTGCCGCGATCCGGCGCGGGCCGGCGCCGGCTCATACGATTCCTGCCTCGCCGCTCTCGGACTCCATCGCGGCCCATAGCGTTACCGGCCGGCGGCGGCCCGCAGGCGGGCGAGACAATCATCGCGGCCGGCGGTGAAATCGCCGTCCTCCCACCAGCGCCGCACTACGGCAAGCAGCCGGCCCACCTCCGGCCCCTCGGGAATGCCGAGCGCGGCGACATCGTGCCCATCGATCGGGAAAACCGGCTCGGTCCACTCGGCCGCCCATGCGACCATCCGGCGGAGCCGCGGGCGCTCGATCGCGCCTTCCGCCGCCAGCAGCAGCGCCAGGTCGCGGTAGCGCCCGGCGCCGAGCCGGTACAAGGCGCGGCGCTGCGTGCGCTCGTCGCCGGCAGGATCGACCGGCCACGGCGGCGCCAAGCCGGCGAGCCGGTCGCGCTCGGCCCGCGACAGGCGCAACCGCTCCGCCAGCGCCGCTGCGCCGGCGCCATCGACCGAAACCAGCGCGGCGAGGCGAAGCAGCGGGTCGGCGACCCGCAATGCCAGCAGGGCGGCGAGCCGGTCGATGCGGTCGGCCTCGGGCAGGATCGCCGCGAGCACTCCGTCCTCGCGCATCAATTCGACGGCACGCAGCGGCGCCGGCGCCGCCAACAGGCCGGACAGCTCGCGCCACACCCGTTCGGGCGACAGGGTCGGCAATCGCGGGATCGCGTCGCGGCAGGCCGCCCGCGCCGCGGGATCGCCGGCGCCGCTGCCGAACCGCGCCTCGAAACGGTAATAACGCAACAGCCGCAACACGTCTTCGACGAGGCGCTGCGCCGGATCGCCGACAAAGCGAACCCGCCGTGCCTTGATGTCGTCGCGCCCCCCAACCGGATCGAACAGCGTGCCGTCCGGGGCCAGATAGATGGCGTTGATCGTGAAATCGCGGCGCGCCGCGTCGCCGGCCCAGTCGGCATCGAAGGCGACGACGGCGTGGCGGCCGTCGGTGGCCACATCGCGGCGCAATGTCGTGATCTCGAACCGCCGCGGCACGCGCGCGGCAGCAAAGATCGCGGTGACGGTGCCGTGGGCCAGCCCGGTCGGCACGGTCCGGATGTCGGCGGCGGCGAGCGCATCGATGACGGCCTGGGGCGGCGCCGGCGTGGCGATGTCGATATCGTCGATTGCCCGGCTCGGCCGCCCAAGCAGCGAATCGCGCACCGCGCCGCCGACGAAGCGCGCCTCGATGCCGGCTGCGGCCAATGCGGCGAGCAGGGCGCGGGTCTCCGCGGCGCGCACCCAGCCCGGCGGCCATCGCGCCGGGGTCACGGCTTTGCCGCCGGCTCGATATGCCCGGGCACGATCTGGCCGTTGCGGTATTGCGGCGGAACGTAGGTGCCCGGCTCCGAGGTGCCGTAATGCACCGTGATGACGAACAGGATGAGGGCCAGCAAAATCACCCCGGCGCCGGCGAGCCACAGCCACGGCAGGGCCTGCCAACGCAACGCCCCGCCGCTTTCCGACCAGCGCATGGCGCGCAGCCACAACAGGTAGAGCACGGTCGGCAAGGCCAGCGGAACGACGATGGTAAGGAAGACGCGCACCGCGGCCTCAATCCGTCAGCACCTCGGCCAGATTGACCAGGATGCCGGCGGTCGCCCCCCAGATGTTTCGATCCTGATAGGGGAACATGTAGAAAATCCGCCGGCGCCCGGCGGATTCGCGCTCGACCTCGCGGCGGTTGCCGGGATCGAGGATGTAGTCGAGCGGCACCTCGAAGGCCTCGGCGACTTCGTACGGGTCGATTGCGAGCGGATAGGGCGGCGCGACAAAGCCGACGACCGGCGTGATCTCGAACCCGGTGCCGGTCAGGTAGGTGTCGAGCCTTCCCGCCACGGTCACGTAGTCGCGCGGCACTCCGACCTCCTCCTCGGTCTCGCGCAAGGCGGCGGCAACCGCGTCGGCATCGCCCGGCTCGATGCGCCCGCCCGGAAACGAAATCTGCCCGGCATGGGCCGTCAGATGCGCGGTGCGCTGGGTCAGCAGCACGGTCATGCCGCCGGCGTGATCGACCAGCGGCACCAATACCGCTGCCGGGCGCAACGCCGCGCTCGGCGCGGTCATGTCCGGGGTGACGGCGCGGTCGCCGCGGATGCTTTCGCGCACGGCGGCCGCCTCGCGCGGATCGTCGCTCCCGCCGAAGCCGCGCCGCCCCGGCCGCCGGTCCGCCAGCCGCGCGATCACGCTTTCTCGTACCACCCGATCACTCCTCGCCCGGATCGCCGAGCCGGAAGAACATCCCATCGCTCCACACGCCGTACTGCCTTTCGCCGCCGATCGTCTCCTCGCCGCCCAGCTCGACCAGCTCGTAGAAGACCGGCCGGTTGAGCCGCGCTTCGAGGCCCTCGCGCACCAGTATATAGGGCGACGGCGCGCCATCGGCAGCGGTCTCGATGCGCAGCGGGTGCGCCGGCCCGGCGGTCACAATCTCGTCCAGATTGGTCGTGAAAGTGAGGCGCTGCGCCCGGCCGGCGCCGTCGGCGGCGAGCGCGACGGCGATGAATGGCGCATCGTCGACCTCGATGCGGCCCCGCTCGGCCGGGGTGACGAGCCAGTATCGGCCGTCGGTCTCGCGGCGCAATACCGAGGCGAAGAGCTTGACGAGCGGCAGCCGGAGGATCGGAGAATTGCGGTAGAGCCAGGTCCCGTCACGGGCGATCCTGATGTCGAAAGCATCGTCCTGCCCCGACCGTGCGGGGGTTGCCGGCGGCGATGCGGAGGAATTGCCCGATGCAGCGTTTTCCATCAGTCTCGGCGGTGAACTTGCTGGCATGCCGTCGCCGGTTGGCTGTGAACCCGAAACTCGTTTAAGGCTTAAGATAGGGCGAATTTCGGGTTCGCCACACCAGAGAGGATCGACGGCGTGAGTTCTCCGGCGCCCACAAACGCCCCCGCGGCGGATTTTGTTGCCGAGGTCGATGCGCTGGGCGAGCGCCTCGCCCTCGTGCGCGAGCGTATCGGCGCCGTGATCTTCGGCCAGCACGAGGTGGTCGAGCAGGCCTTGATCACGCTGTTGGCCGGCGGTCACGCATTGTTGATCGGCGTACCCGGCCTCGCCAAGACGCGGCTTGTCGAGACCCTGGGCACGATCCTCGGGCTCGACGACAAGCGCATCCAGTGCACCCCCGACCTGATGCCGGCCGACATCCTCGGTTCCGAGGTGCTGGAGGAAACCGAGAGCGGGCGGCGCTCGTTCCGCTTCATTCCCGGCCCGGTCTTCTGCCAGCTCTTGATGGCCGACGAGATCAACCGGGCCAGCCCGCGCACCCAATCAGCCTTGCTGCAGGCGATGCAGGAGCGCCGGGTGTCGATCGCCGGCCAATACCACCCGCTGCCGCAGCCGTTTCACGTGCTGGCGACGCAGAACCCGCTCGAACAGGAAGGCACCTACCCGCTGCCGGAGGCGCAGCTCGACCGCTTTCTGTTGCAGATCGACGTCGATTATCCCGACCGCGATTCCGAGCGGCGCATCCTGATCGAGACCACGGGTGCGCAGGAGGCCGTGGTCCGCCCGACCATGACCGGCGCCGAATTGATGGCGGCCCAGCACCTGGTGCGGCGCATCCCGGTCGGCGACAGCGTGGTCGATGCGATCCTGGCGCTGGTTCGTTCCGGCCGCCCCGACCCGGCGGCGACGGGGCCGCGGCGCTTTGTCGCCTGGGGCCCGGGGCCGCGCGCCAGCCAGGCATTGATGCTCGCCTGCCGGGCGCGGGCGTTGATCGGCGGCCGCTATTCGCCGTCGGTCGACGACGTATTGGCGCTGGCGCCGCCGGTGTTGCGCCACCGCATGGCGGTCAGCTTTGCCGGCCGGGCCGAGGGGGTCGGCGTCGGCCAGGTCATCGAACAGATGATGGCGCCGCTGCAGTGATGTCGCACCGGGCGAGGCTGCGCGACCGTGCCGAGCAGACCGCCGCCGCGCTGCCGCCGCTGCTTGTGATGGCCGAGCGGGTCGCCGCTACGGTGGCCCAGGGCGTCCACGGCCGCCGGCGCGTCGGTCAGGGCGAGACGTTCTGGCAGTTCCGCCAATACCAGCCGGGCGACGCCGCCGCCCGCATCGATTGGCGGGAGAGCGCGAAGTCGCAGCGGCTTTACGTGCGCGAAGCCGAGTGGGAGGCGGCGCAAAGCGTGTGGCTGTGGCGCGACGCCTCGGCTTCGATGGATTACAGCTCGGCCGACTGGCTTCCCGGCGCCGACTGGCCGACCAAGCGCGACCGCGCCGAATTGCTGCTGCTGGCGCTGGCGAGCCTGCTGGTGCGCGGCGGCGAGCGGCTCGCGCTGCTCGGCGGCGGCATCGCCCCGATCAGCGGCCGGCTGGCCTTGACCCGGCTGGCCGAGCAGCTTGCCGGGGATGCCGGCGGCCCCGCGGCGACGGCCGGATTGCCGGCGTTCGAGCCGCTGCCCCGCTCGGGTCAGCTGGTCCTGATCGGCGATTTCCTGGCGCCGCTCGACGCGGTCAATACCGCTATCGCCCGATTCGCCGCGGCCGGGTTGAAGGGCTATGTTCTGCATATCGCCGACCCCGCCGAGGAGGAATTGCCTTTTTCCGGGCGCGTCAGGTTCGAGGCAGTCGAGGAGCCGGGCGCCATCGTGATCGGCCGGGTCGAAAGCGTGCGCGAGGATTATGCCGAGCGCTTTCGGCGGCATCGCGGCGGCTTGGCGGCGCTGACGCGGGCGGTGGGTTGGGGCTTTGGCGTGCACCGGACCGACCGGCCGCCGCACCTGGCGCTCTTGGCGTTGCATGCGGCGCTGTCGGCGGACCGGCGTCGGTGACGTGAGGGGTCATTGCGAGCGCAGCGGAGCAATTCCGGACCGGCCGAGTTTTCCACCCCGCGGGATTGCCGTCACGTCCTTCGGGCACCTCGCCACGGCGAGCCGCAAGCGATAATGCGATGCTGACGCTGGGCTCGCTGGCCTTCGCCTCGCCCTGGCTGCTGGCGGCGCTGGCGGCATTGCCGATCATCTGGTGGCTGTTGCGGGTGACGCCGCCGGCGCCGCGCCGGGTACCGTTCCCCGCGCTCGCGCTGTTGCTCGGGTTGAGGCCGCGCGAGGAGACGCCGGCGCGCACACCGTGGTGGCTGATCCTGCTGCGCACGCTGGTCGCCGCGCTGATCATCGTGGCGCTCGCCGACCCGCTGCTCAACCCGCCGTCCCGCCTGCCCGGCAGCGGCAATCTGGTCGTGGTCGTCGACGACGGCTGGACCGCCGCCCGCGACTGGAACCGACGCCAGACCGCCGCGCTCGACCTGTTCGGCGAGGCGGCACGCGAGCAGCGCCGCATCATTCTGGTGACGACGGCCCCGCCCGCCTCGGGCCAGGCGCCGGACCCTCTCGCCCCGATGCGCCCGGCGGATGCCCGGGCGATGGTCGAAGGGCTGCGGCCGCTGCCGTGGCCGGTCGACCGCCGAGCGGCGCTCTCCCGGCTCAAGGCGGTGCCGTTTACTGGTGCGACCGCCGCGATCTGGCTCAGCGACGGCATCGACAGCCCCGGCACCGCCGTGCTGGCACGCTATCTCGCCAGCGGCGCCGGTCTCTACTACATGGTCGCCGGCGCCGCGGAAGCGCCGCGCCTGCTGGCCGCCGGCGACCGCCCGGCCGGGTTCGCCGGCCAGGATTTCGCCGTGACCGTGCGCTCGTTGCCGGCGCCACCGCCGCGACCGGTAACGATCCGCGCCAGCACGGCGGACGGCGCGGTATTGGCGCGGCGCCAGGCGACGATCCCGGCGGGCGCCGACCAGGTAACGGTGCCGCTGCCGATGCCGGGCGAATTGCGCAACCGAGTCGCCCGCGTCGCGATCGAGGGCGAGGACAGCGCCGGCGCCACGTTGTTGATCGACGAGCGCTGGCGCCGCCGCCCGGTCGGCATCATTGCCCCGCCCAATCTGGGCGGACAGCCGCTGCTCAGCGAGAATTATTACCTGGAGCGGGCATTGTCGCCGTTTACCGAGGTGCGCCGCGGCGAGGCGGCGGACCTGCTGAAACGCAAATTGGCGGTGCTGATCTATTCCGACGCCGGGCCCGACTCGGCGGCCGAGGAACAGATGGTCGCGAAATGGGTCGCCGGCGGCGGTCTGCTGTTGCGCTTTGCCGGGCCGCACCTCGCCGAACAGGGCGACCACCTGCTGCCGGTGCGGCTGCGGCGCGGCGGGCGCACGATCGGCGGCGCCTTGTCGTGGGAGCATCCGGCGCGGCTGGCGCCGTTTGCCGCGTCGAGCCCATTTGCCGGCCTCGCCATCCCCAACGACGTGACGGTGTCGCGCCAGGTTCTGGCCGAGCCCGACATCGACCTTGCCGGCAAGACCTGGGCCCGGCTGGTCGACGGAACCCCGCTGGTCACGGCCGAAAAACGCGGCAAGGGCTGGATCGTGCTGGTGCACACGACGGCCAACGCAGAATGGTCGAACCTCGCCTTGTCGGGCCTCTTCGTCGAGATGCTGCGGCGCATCGTGGCGGTGAGCCAGGGGGTCACCGAGGCCAGCGAGGAGGCGTTGCCGCCGCTCGAAACCCTCGACGGGTTCGGCCGGCTGCAGCGGCCGCCACCGACTGCGCGGCCGATCGCCGGCACGGCGCTGGCGAAAGCGGTCGCCTCGCCGCTTCACCCGCCCGGGTTTTACGGCATCGCCGACATGCGGCGGGCGCTCAACCTGTCGAGCGGGATCGGCGAATTGCAGCCGATCGGCGCCCTTCCCGAGCGCACCGTGCGCACGAATTTCGCGCGCCGGGCCGAGGCCGATTTCCGCGCCCCGCTATTGACTGCGGCGCTGATCCTGCTGCTCGCCGACCTGTTGATCGCCTATGTTCTGCGCGGGTTGCTGCGGCGGCGACCGGCCCAGATCGCGGCCGGGCTGGCGATGGCGCTGTTGCTGGTGCCGGGCATCGCGCGGGCCGAGGACAGCTTTGCGATCCGGGCAAGCTCGGAATTCCACCTCGCCTATGTCACGACCGGCGACGAAGCCGTCGATTCGGTCAGCCTCGCCGGGCTCACCGGGCTCAGCGACATTTTGAACCAGCGCACCGCGGTCGAGGCGGCCAAGCCGATCGGCGTCGATATCGAGCATGACCAGCTGGTGTTCTTTCCGCTGCTGTATTGGCCGGTGACGGCCGACGAGGCGCCGCCGTCACCGGCGGCCGCAGCGCGCATCAACCGCTATCTCGAAACCGGCGGCACGATCCTCTTTGACACGCGCGACGCCGGCGAGGTGGTGCCGGGGCCGTTCGGCACCGCCGCGGGCTCGCGGCAGCGCCTGTTGCGGCTCGTCGGCGGCATCAAAATCCCGCCGCTGGAGCCGATCCCGCCCAACCATGTGCTGACCAAGTCGTTCTACCTGTTGCACGAGTTTCCCGGCCGCGAGGCCGGCGGCCAGCTGTGGGTCGAGCCGACCGACGATCACGTCAATGACGGGGTCGCGTCGGTGATCGTCGGCAGCGATGATTACGCCGGCGCCTGGGCGGTCGACGGCCACGGACAGCCGCTGCTGCCGGTAGTGCCGGGCGGCGAGCACCAGCGCGAGATGGCGTTCCGCTTCGGCATCAACCTGGTCATGTACGTGCTGACCGGAAACTACAAGAACGACCAGGTGCACGTGCCGGCGATACTGGAGCGGCTCGGGCAATGAATATCGGCCCGTACACGATCGCCTTCGCGCCGCTGCTGCCATGGGCGGCGCTGGCGGTCCTGGCCGGCGCGGCCGTGCTGGTGCTGGCGCTCGGGGCGTGGCGCCGGGCCCGCGGCCTTGTCTGGCGCCTCGCCGCGATCGCATTGATCTTCGGCGCCCTCGTCAACCCGTCGCTGGTGATCGAAAAGCGCTCGCCGCTGCGCGATGTGGCGATCGTCGTGGTCGACGAATCGCCGAGCCAGCAGATCGGCGACCGCGCCAAGGTGACCGAGGCCACACTGGCGACGGTGACCCGCCGCCTCGCCCGCGAGCCCGACCTCGATGTCCGCATCGTGCGCGCCGGCAAGATCGGCCCGGACGAGGGCAATGTCGGCACCCGGCTGTTCGGCGCGCTCGCCCGGGCCATGTCGGACGTGCCGAAACGGCGCCTCGCCGGGGTCGTGATGATTACCGACGGGCAGGTGCACGACGTTCCGACCGGATCGCGCGACGCGCTCGCCCGCCGCATCGGCGCCCCGCTGCACGTATTGCTGTCGGGGCACAAGGGCGAACGCGACCGCCGCCTGGTGGTGGCGCAGGCGCCGAGCTTCGGCATCGTCGGCAAGGATATGAACCTGACGGTCCGGGTCGAGGATCTGCCGCAATCGGCCAACCCGACGCCGGCCGAGGCGCAGTTGACCTGGCGCAAGGACGGCGGGCCGCTGCACCGCAGGATGGTGCCGGTCGGGCGCGACGTGACATTGCCGATCCCGATCGACCACGGCGGCCCCAATGTGCTCGAACTCGCGGTCGCGCCGGGACCGCACGAATTGACCATGGTCAACAACCGCGCTGTCGTCGTCGTCAACGGCGTGCGCGACCGGCTGCGGGTGCTGCTGGTGTCGGGCGAGCCGCATCTTGGTGAGCGGGTGTGGCGCAACATCCTCAAATCCGACCCGTCCGTCGATCTGGTGCATTTCACGATCCTGCGCCCGCCCGACAAGCAGGACGGTACACCGATCAAGGAATTGTCGCTGATCGCCTTTCCGATCCATGAATTGTTCGACGTCAAGCTCGACCAGTTCGACCTGATCATCTTCGACCGCTACAGCCAGCGCGGCGTCATTCCCGAAAGCTACCTCGAAAACGTCGTCAACTATGTGAAGCGCGGCGGCGCCTTCCTCGAAGCGGCGGGGCCGACTTTCGGCACCGCACTCAGCCTGTGGCGCACCCCGCTCGGCGAGATTCTGCCGACCGAGCCGACCGGCAAGGTCGAAGAGGAAGGGTTCAAGCCGGAACTGACTGCGCTGGGCCGGCGCGACCCGGTCACCGACGACCTGCCGGGCGCCGGCAAGCCCGGCCAAGAACCGAGTTGGGGACACTGGTTCCGGCAGATTGACGCGAGGGTGCGGCGCGGCGTTACCGTGATGCGCGGCGCGCACGGCGAGCCGCTTCTGGTGCTCGACCGGGTCGGCAAAGGCCGCGTTGCCCAGTTGCTGTCCGACCAGATGTGGCTATGGGCGCGCGGCTTCGAAGGCGGCGGACCGCAGGCCGAATTGCTGCGCCGGCTCGCCTATTGGCTGATGAAGGAGCCGGACCTCGAAGAAAACGACCTGCGCGCGACGATCGAAGGCAACCGGCTGACGGTGACGCGCCAATCGCTCGAACCCGACGACCGCCCGGTCACCGTGACCGCGCCCGATGGCACCGCCTCGACCCTCCACCTGACCCCGACACAAGGCGGCCACAGCGTCGGCACTGTGGCCATCAAAGAGATGGGGCTCTACCGCGTCAGTGACGGGTCGCACACCGCGCTCGCCGCGGCCGGGCCGCTGAACCCGATCGAGTTCGCCGATGTGCGCACCACCGACAAAAAACTCGCGCCGGTCGCCAAGGCCACCGGCGGCGGCATCTTCTGGATCGGCGACGAGCCGGTTCCGGCCGTGCGCCGCGTCGCCGCCGGCAGCGCCACGCACGGCCATGGCTGGATCGGCTTCCGCGAAAACGGCGACTACGTCGTTACCGGCTTCAGCGAAACCCCGCTTTTCCCGGCACTGGCCGCGCTGCTGTTGACGATCGGCGCGCTGGTCGCCGCCTGGCGCCGCGAGGGGCGGTAGGGTTGCTGCATCATCGTCAGTGCGTCCTTCGAGACGGCTGCTTCGCAGCCTCCTCAGGATGAGGTAAGCCTTTCCTGCTACATGCCGTCATTCCTCATCCTGAGGAGCGCCCACCAGGGCGCGTCTCGAAGGACGCACAGCGCCAACCAACCCATGATCCGCCAGACTCTCGCTCCGTTACACCCGGACGGGTGGAAATTCGTCGTCGTCGCCGGGATCGTGACGCTGATCCTGTTTCTGCTGTGGGGTCCGTGGGGTTGGCTCGGGCTGATCGCGACGCTGTGGGTCGCCTATTTCTTCCGCGACCCGTGGCGGGTGACGCCGACCCGCCCGGGACTGATCGTCAGCCCGGCCGACGGGGTCGTCGTTGCGCTCGGCCCGGCGCCGCCGCCGCCCGAACTGGGCATGGGCACCCTGCCGGTCACCCGCATCGGCATCTTCCTCAACCTGTTCGATGTTCACGTCGCTCGGGCACCGATTGCCGGCCGGGTTGCGGCGCTGCGCTACACCAAGGGGCGCTTCATCAACGCCAGCCTCGACAAGGCCAGCGAGCACAACGAGCGGCTGGCGATCCGCATCACGCCCGAAGCCGAGCCGGAAATCGCGTTTGTGCTGATCGCCGGCCTCGTTGCCCGGCGCATCGTGTGCGGGCTCGATGCCGGGCAGAGCGTGGCGGTAGGCCAGCGCGTCGGCATCATCCGCTTCGGCTCGCGGGTCGATGTTTATTGTCCGCCGCCTTATGTGCCGCTGGTCATGCTCGGCCAGCGCATGGTCGCCGGCGAAACGGTACTGGCCGACCGTGAGGCGCGCGAGCCGCCGCGCAGCGGGTTTTCGCATTAGAGACATGGGATCGCGGCCGTCCCGGCCGCAGGCGGGCGCGACACCCGCGTTCCGAGGGGCAGACGATGGATTTCTCGATTCCCGATGATGTCCTCGAATTGCAGGAGCGCACCCGGCGCTTCGTGCACGACGAGATCATCCCGCGCGAAGCCGATCCGAGGCAGGGCGCGCACGGGCCGAGCGAGGAATTCCGCCGCGAGCTGATCGGCCTGGCGCGGGCGCAGGGCCTGCTGTCGCCGCATGTCGGGCGCGAATGGGGCGGGCTCGGTCTCGACCATCGCGGTGTTGCGGTGGTGTTCGAGGCGGCCGGGTATTCGCCGCTGGCGCCGATCGCGATGAACTGCTTCGCCCCCGACGAAGCCAACATGCACCTGTTGGAAAAGGTCGCCGACGAACGCCAGAAGGAGCAGTGGTTGCGTCCGCTCGCGGCCGGCGCAATGCGCTCGTGCTTCATGATGACCGAGCCGGCGCCGGGCGCCGGCGCCGACCCCTCGATGCTGAAGACCACGGCGCGCCGCGCCAATGACGGGAATTACGGCGATTTCATCATCGACGGCGAGAAATGGCTGATTACCGGCGCGGTCGGCGCGGGCCTCGCGATCATCATGGCCCGGAACGACAGCGACGCGCTCGGCCCGGCCGGGGCGACGATGTTTCTCGCCCCGATGGACACGCCGGGCATCCATGTCGAGCGCGTACTCGACACGCTCGACCAATACATGGCCGGCGGCCACGGCGTGGTTCGCCTCGACGGCGTGCGAGTGCCGGAAACCGCCGTGCTCGGGCGGGTTGGCGAGGGCTTCCGCTATGCCCAGGCGCGGCTCGCGCCGGCGCGCCTGACGCATTGCATGCGCTGGCTCGGCGCGGCGCGGCGCGCCCACGACATCGCCGCCGATTATGCCCGCCGCCGCACCGCTTTCGGCAAGCCGCTCGGCGAGCACGAAGGGGTCGGCTTCATGCTCGCCGACAACGAGATGGATTTGCACACCTGCCGCATGGTCATCTGGCACACGGCCTGGGTGCTCGACCAGGGCCGGCACGGCCGCCACGAATCGAGCATGGCCAAGGTGATCTGCTCCGAGGCGATCTGGCGCGTCGTCGACCGCTCGATGCAGGTGCTGGGCGGGCTCGGCATCACCGACGACACGATCGTCGCGAAGCTCTTCCGCGAGGTGCGCCCGTTCCGCATCTACGACGGCCCCAGCGAAGTCCACCGTTGGTCGATCGCCCAGCGCGTGCTGCGTGGCGGCGCACGCTAGACCAAAACCGTATCGATGCTGACCATTTCCGAGCTGACCTACCGCGTCGGCGGGCGCGCCGGGCGGGCCTTGCTCGACAACGCCTCGGTGCAAATCCCGGCGGGTGCCAAGATCGGCCTCGTCGGCCGCAACGGCGCCGGCAAATCCACACTATTGGACCTGATCCGCGGCGCATTGCTGCCCGAGCGCGGCGATATCCACCTGCCGCGCGGGCAGCGCATCGGGTTTCTGGCGCAGGAGGCGCCGAGCGGCACGGCGACGCCGCTCGCCGCCGTGCTCGCCGCCGATATCGAGCGCACCCAGCTGCTCGCCGAGCTCGACCGCGGCGCCGCGCCGTTGCGCATCGCCGAGATCGAGGCGCGACTGGACGAGATCGGCGCGCGTGCCGCACCGGCCCGGGCCGCCCGCATCCTCGCCGGGCTCGGGCTCGACCCGGCGATGCAGGCAGCGCCGCTCGACGAATTGTCGGGCGGCTGGCGCATGCGCGTCGCGCTCGCCGCAGTATTGTTCGCCGAGCCCGATCTGTTATTGCTCGACGAGCCGACCAACCACCTCGACCTCGAAGCCTCGCTGTGGCTCGAACGCTACCTGCGCCGCTATCGCCACGGCTTCATCCTGGTCAGCCACGACCGCCAATTGCTGAACGCCGCGCCGGGATCGATACTGCACCTCGAAAACGGCAAGTTGACGCTCTATTCCGGCGCTTTCGACACCTTTCTGAGGGTGCGGCGCGAGGCCGCCGCGCGGCAGGCGGTGCTGGCGCAGCGCCAAGCGCAACAGCGGGCACGGATCCAGGCCTTCGTCGACCGTTTTCGCTACAAGGCTTCGAAGGCGCGCCAGGCGCAGAGCCGACTGAAGGCGCTGGCCCGGCTCGAACCGGTCGCTGCCATCGCCGAGGCGGCGCCGGTACGGCTGTCCCTGCCGCCGGCGCCCGAGTTGAACCCGCCGCTGATTTCGCTCGACCGGGTCAGCGTCGGCTACTTGCCGGGCCGGCCGGTTCTGTCGCGGCTCGATCTGCGGCTCGACCCCGACGACCGCATCGCCTTGCTCGGCGCCAACGGCAACGGCAAGACCACCTTCGCCCGCCTGCTGGCCGGACGCCTGGCGCCGCTCTCCGGCACGGTGACGCGCGCGCCGCGGCTCGCCTGCGGATTTTTCGACCAGCATCAGGTCGACGAGCTGCGTCCGGACGAGTCCGCCTTCGATCATCTCGCCGCGCTGCTCCCCGATCTGCCGGCCGAGGCGGTGCGCACCCGCCTCGGCAGCTTCGGCTTCGGCCAGGACAAGGCGCTGGTGCCGGTCGGCGATTTGTCGGGCGGCGAGCGCGCCCGGCTCAACCTGGCGCTGGTGACGTGCCATGCGCCGTCATTGTTGGTCCTCGACGAGCCGACCAACCACCTCGACCTGGAAACCCGCGAGGCGCTGGTCGCGGCGCTGGCCGACTACGCCGGCGCCGTAGTGCTGGTCAGCCACGACTGGCACCTCGTCGAACTGGTCGCCGACCGGCTGTGGCTTGTTGCCGGCGGCACGGTGCGCCCGTTCGACGGCGATCTCGACGCCTATCGCCGCCATCTGCTCGCGTCCGAGAGCGAGACGGCCGGCGGGCGCGGCAGCGCCGTCGAG
>JASHNY010000246.1 GCA_030041385.1 Alphaproteobacteria bacterium | reverse complement strand
GCCATCAGCGCCCGGGCATCGTCATCAGGTTGGCGTTGAGATGGAACATGATCCAGCACGAGCCGGCGATGACGAGAAAGACGATCAACAGGCCGAAGACGAGGGCGATCAGATTGTTGGTGTGATCGGGGCCGGTGCCCATGTGCAGGAAAAAGACGAGATGGACGCCGATCTGGGCGAACGCCAGCACGATCAGGCCGACCGGGACGCCGGGACCCCACAGCAGCGGCGTCTGCGACACCACGAACGACACGATCGTCAGCAGGACGGCGAGACCCAGCCCGGCCGTGTAGGTCCAAACATTGGCCACCGACTCTTCGTACCTGACGCCGGGATGGCGATCGTCGAACTGCGGATATTCGTCGTCCATCAGCGGGCTCCGATCAGGTAGACCAGCGTGAACACGCCGACCCAGATGATGTCGAGGGCATGCCAGAACAGGCTGAAGCACAACAGGCGCCGGCGTACATGCGGCCGCAGGCCTTTGACGATGACCTGCGCCACCATGTAGACGAGCCACAAGAGGCCGCTGGTGACATGGGCGCCGTGCATGCCGACCAGCGTGAAGAAGGCAGACAGAAAGGCGCTGCGCGAGGGTGAGGCGCCCCGGCCGACCATGCCGGCGAATTCGCGAATTTCGATGAACAGGAAGGCGGCGCCGAGCACAAAGGTCAGCGTCGCGAAAACCAGGAAGCGCTCGCGTTGGCGCCGTTCCGCCGAAAGGATGCCGAGCCCGCACGTGTAGCTCGAAACGAGCAGGCATGCCGTCTCGATAAAGACGTTCTTCAGATTGAACAGTTCGGGCCCGGTAGGGCCGCCGGCGGTCTCTGCCGACAGCACCGCATAGGCGGCGAACAGCCCAGAGAACATGATGATGTCGCTGAGCAGGAAGATCCAGAACCCGTAGGCGACGACGATGCGCGTCGGCGCCGGTCCGCCGCCGCCGCGGCCGCGCACCCGGTCGGGGGAGACCGGCTCAATGGTGGTTACGGTCATTCCCCGGGTCCGAGGCCCAGCCGGGCCCGTTCGAGGCGCGCGATCTCCGCGCCGGGGATTTCCTGCTCGCGGTTCTCGCTCCAGCCGAAGGCCAGCACCACGATCGCGATCGCGACCAGGGCGAGGATGACGATCCACCAGATGCGCCAGATCAGCGAAAAGCCGACCAGCACCGCAAAGAACGCGATGATGAAGCCGGTCGGGCTGTTACGCGGCACCTCGATCGCCTCGTATCGCGGTTCCGGGGCAATCCGCCCGGTCGCTTTCATCTCCCAGAAGGCGTCGATCGAGCGGACTTCGGGCATCACCGCGAAGTTGTAGGGAGGCGGTGGTGACGAGGTCGCCCATTCCAGCGTGCGGCCGTTCCATGGATCGCCGGTCAGGTCGCGCCGGCTCTCGCGGGTGCGGATGCTGACGTAAAGCTGCAGGGCCTGGAACAGGATGCCGAAGAAAATGAGGATGGCGCCGAATTCCGCGACCAGCAGCAGCGGCCGCCAACTCGGGTCGGCGATGTGCTCGAGCCGCCGCGTCATGCCTTCGAGGCCCAGCACGTAGAGCGGCATGAAGGCGAAATAGAAGCCGAAAAACCAGCACCAGAAGCTGGCCTTGCCGAGCCGCTCGTCGAGGGTGAACCCGAAGGCTTTGGGGAACCAGTAATTGTACGCCGCCATGGCGCCGAACAGCACGCCGCCGATGATGACGTTGTGAAAATGGGCGACCAGGAAGACGCTGTTGTGGAGCACGAAATCGACCGGCGGAACCGCCAGCAGGACGCCGGTCATGCCGCCGAGGACGAAGGTCACCATAAAGCCGATCGACCACAGCACCGGTGTCTTGAACACGACCCGGCCATGGAACAGCGTGAACAGCCAGTTGAAGACTTTGACCCCGGTCGGCACCGCGATGACCATCGACATGATGCCGAAAAAGGAATTGACGTCGGCGCCCGCGCCCATCGTGAAAAAGTGGTGCAGCCACACCATGAACGACAGGACGCAGATCGCCAGCGTCGCCAGCACCATCGAGCGGTAGCCGAACAGCGCCTTGCCGGAAAAGGTCGCGATGACCTCGGAAAACACGCCGAACGCCGGCAGGATCAGGATGTAGACCTCGGGATGGCCCCATGCCCAGAACAGGTTGACGTACATCATCATGTTGCCGCCACCCGCGTTGGTGAAGAAATGCATGCC
The DNA here is from genome assembly GCA_030041385.1 of Alphaproteobacteria bacterium. Classification (GTDB taxonomy): domain Bacteria; phylum Pseudomonadota; class Alphaproteobacteria; order ATCC43930; family CGMCC-115725; genus DATARH01. The sequence goes on along the minus strand of JASHNY010000246.1, from coordinate 67,790 downwards.
GAGGTAGCGGTCGAGCAGCAGCATCGCGAAGGTTGCAGTGAGGATCGGAAACGCGGCGACAATCAGCATGTTGGTGGCCAGCGCGGTCCAGCAGAACACGGGCATGCGGAAATAGAACATGCCTGGCGCCCGCATCTTGAGGATCGTGGTGACCATGTTGATCCCGGCAAGCAATGTGCCGATGCCCGAGATCTGCAGCGACCACAGGTAATAATCGACCCCGACATCGGGCGAAAAGGTCAGCTCAGACAGGGGCGGGTAGGCCATCCAGCCGGTGCGGGCAAAATTGCCGATGACCAGCGAGGCGTTGATCAATAACGCCGCCGCGGCGGTCAGCCAGAAGCTGACCGAGTTGAGCACCGGAAAGGCGACGTCGCGCACGCCAAGCTGAAGCGGCACGACAAAGTTCATCAGCCCGACAACGAACGGCATCGCCACGAGAAAGATCATGATCGTGCCGTGCGCGGAGAAGATCTGGTCGTAATGAGACGGCGGCAGGTAGCCGCGGGCGCCGCCGATGGCGACCGCCTGTTGCGAGCGCATCATGATCGCGTCGGAGTAGCCCCGTACCAGCATGACCAGCGCCAGGGTCACATACATGACGCCGATCCGCTTGTGATCGACGCTGGTCAGCCACTCCCTCCACAGATAGGGCCACCAGCCTTTCATCACGATCCAGCCGAGCACGGCCAGGATGACGAGGCCAACCACCCCCGCGGCGATCAGCGGGATGGGCTCGTCGAACGGGATGGCCGCCCAGCTCAGCCTGCCAAGCATCTCAGCCTCCCGCATGAGCCGGCGGGCACCAGGCCCGGCTGGCGTGCGCGTTTGGCGGATCCGACACCGTCTGGCTGACGATGTGATCGAACATTTGTGGGGCAACCGCGCGGTAGGTCGTCGGCGGCACCGCCTCGCTCGGCTTCGCGAGTTGCGCGTAGCCGGCGTCGTCGAGTGCGGACCCGGAGGCGCGCACCTGCGCGACCCACGCGACAAAGTTTGCCGGGGGCTCGGCCTTGACGATGAACCGCATGTCGGAAAACCCGTCGCCGCTGAAATTTGCCGATATCCCCGGGTAATCGCCGCTGTTGTCGGCCAGCAGATGGAGGCGGGTGGTCATCCCCGGCATCGTGTAGATCTGGCTGCCGAGTTGCGGCACGAAGAAGGAGTTCATCACCGTCGCCGAGGTCAGGCGAAAGCTGACCGGCGTGCCCGCCGGCACGACCAGCTGATTGACCGCGGCAATCCCCTGATCGGGGTAGATGAACAGCCATTTCCAGTCGAGCGCGACCACATCGACCCGAAGCGGCTTGGCTTTAGCTGCGATCGGCTGGTCCGGGTCGAGCTGATGCGACCCGATCCAGTTGACTCCACCCAGGAGGATCACCACCAGCGCCGGGATCGACCACACGACGAACTCGATACCGCCCTGGTAGGCCCAATCCGGGTCGTGGCTGGCGCGCGCGTTGGACGACCGGTACCAGAAGGCGAAGGCCAGCGTCGCCACGATGACCGGCACCACGACGACCAGCATGATCCCGGTCGAGTTGATCAGGAGAAGCTGCTCCGCCGCCCCTATAGGGCCTTGCGGATCGAGGACGCCGGTCTGGTGACAGGCAGCGACCGCCAGCATGGCGCCGACGACCGGCCAGCGACGCAATCCCGAGCACCGCTTCCCGGGCAGTACGGTCGAGGCAGGACGGCGGGCTACGCCAGGGGCCGCGTGACGTCGGTTTTGCATGGGGGTCCCCCGCTTGAAGGGCGATACCCAAACGCCGCGTACGTCGCGCTGATTGCGTAAGCTTAATAGGAATGCCGCGGCTTGCCAACGCGCTCCGGGCAACCCGGCCATTCTTTGAGTTCGGTCAGATGTTGTCCGCGCGATCTGCGCGGGTTACGGTTTTGCATTCAAAAGCAAAGTGGGATCCCGCTTGCGCCGCGCGCGACGCACCGGCTTTACCGGCGGCTCGGCGCACGATCAGCAAAAAGCGACGGCGGCATACGGCTCGGGAGAGCGCGGATGGCTGGACCAGGCAAATCCGACGACAAGCGAGGCGTGCACGCCGTTGCCGCGCTGGCGCTGATCGCGGTGGTGATTGCCGCCGCCGCAGGCGCTTTCGCCTATACCGGCGGATGGTTCAGCCCGCACCGGCTCACACCCGACCGCATGGTCGATGCGCTGAGCCGGCGCGGCGGCGATCCGCTCGGCCATCGCCGGAACCACGCCAAGGGCATCTGCTTCACCGGGGAATTCGCGGCGAACGGGGCCGGAGCGCGGCTCTCGATCGCGCCGATGCTCGCGGCCGGGCATTATCCGGTGATCGGGCGCTTTGCCATCGCGGTCGGCGATCCGCAGGCACCCGATGCCGCGGGCCGGGTGCGCAGCATGGCGGTTCGCATCGCGGCGCCCGATGGCGAAGAGTGGCGCAGCGGCATGAACAATTCGCCGGTCTTTGTCGTCGCTACGCCGGAGGAGTTTTACCAGATCACCCGCGCGCAGGACCTCGACCCGGCCGCTGGAAAGCCGGACCCGGCCGCAATGCAGCGCTTCCTCGCCACCCACCCCGACAGCGCGGTTTTTAACGAGTGGGCCAAGACCGCGCCGTGGACAACGAGCTTCGCCGATCAGACCTACAACAGCCTCAACGCGTTCCGCTTCATCGATGCCGCCGGCCGAAGCCGCCTGGTGCGCTGGTCAATGCAAACTACGGTGGCGCCGCACGAGGTGCCCTATGACGCGCTGGCCGCTCTCGGCCCCGACTTTCTGGAGGCGGACCTGGAACGGCGGCTCGCGCAAGGCGCACTGCGCTGGAATCTCGTCGTGACCCTGGCCGCGCCCGGCGACCCGTCCAACAATGCGACAAAGGCATGGCCCGCCAACCGGGAGACTGTCGCGGTCGGCATGCTTGTGGTTCGGCACGCGCAGGACGAAGCCGACGGGCCGTGCCGCGATTACAATTACGATCCGACGATCCTGCCGGTCGGCATTCAGCCATCGGACGATCCGCTGTTGCCGGCGCGCTCCGCCGCCTATGCGAAATCCTTCGATTTGCGCGCCGCCGAAGCCGCCGATTACCCGCGAACGCCGCCGCGTTCCGAAGCCTCGCGATGACCGACGCCGGCGGGCGATTCAGCCCGCTCCAGCGGGCATTGCATTGGCTGATGGCCGCGATGGTGGTGGCGATGCTGTTCATCGGCGTCGGCATGGTGTCGACGCTGCATCCCCGCTATCTGGTGCTGATCGCGATCCACAAGCCGCTCGGGATCGCCATCCTGGTGCTCGCAGTGCTGCGGCTCGGCGTGCGGTTGCGCCGCGGCGCGCCGCCGCTCCCAGCCGATCTGCCGTGGTGGCAGGCGGCCGGCGCCAAGGCCTCCCATGTGCTGCTTTATGCGTTGCTGATCGTCATGCCGCTGGTCGGCTGGTCGATGCTGTCCGCCGGCGGCTACCCGATCGTGCTTTACGGGCCGATCCACCTGCCGCAGATCGTGCCGCACGACGACGCGCTGCACGCGATCCTTCGCGCCGCCCATGCCTGGCTCGCGTATCTGTTCTTTGTAACGATCCTGCTGCATGTCGCGGCCGCGCTGTTTCATGCCCTCGTTCGCCGCGACGGCGTGTTTCAGAGCATGGCTTCCTGGCGCCGCTGACCCTCACAAGCCGCCGCCGTGCCATACCTCCGGGCCGGGTGGATCGCAGTGATAGCCGGTCGCGCCGGGCACCGCATAGCAGTGCCGCTCGCGCATGCACTGATTGAACGTGCTGGCGGCCGGTAGTCCCGGCAGCGCCACGGCGTATTGCCGGCAGATCCCTTCGATCATGCGGTCATAGGCCGTGCCGGAGGGGTTCTGTCCCTGGGCGAGAGCGCCGGTGACGAACAGCCCCAGCAGCGCGGCCGCGCCGGCGCAACAGCCCGTTTTTATCATCCCGGCATCGGCTTGCTCCCGCCATCAGGGCACAGGGCGGTGAAACCCTGCCCCTTAAAAAAACGGCTTGTTAAAGACGGCGCCGTGGCCCGGCCGGCGCCGCCGGCGGACATTATGCAGCAGCGGCGACGACACGCCAAATCAGGCCGCGCAGAGGCCCGCGCGGTGGCGCACAAAATCGCTGAAAAGATGGTATTTTTCGGATATGCCCCGGCGCCAAAGCAATACTGCGAAGCCGCCGCGCACCCGTCGCCGCACGCGAAAGGTTTCGAGCGCCGCCCGCCTGTGGAAGCGCCAAATCGCCCGCGACGAGCGCGAGTTCGCCCGCCGGGCGGCGCGCGACGAGGCCCGGTTGCGGCGGGCCAGGATTGCGGCTTGGGTGCTGATCGCGATATCGGCGACGGTGCTGATCATTCTTTATTTCGTGCAGCGCTGAGCGCCGGCAAATATTCGGCTGCGGCGGGTCGGAGCCCCGCCCTCAGCCGTACAGCGGGCCACTCGAAGCGGTCGTCTCGGCGCAGTCCGCGCCGCGCGATTTGGCGCGATCTTCGGTCGGATCGCCCGCCGTCTGTTACTCGACCTCGGCGTTGAGCTTGCCGCCGATCAGGATCACGCTGATCGACAGCCACATCCACATCATGAAGCCGATGACCGCGCCAAGCGAGCCGTAGGTCCTGTTGAAGCTGCCGAAATCGGCCGCGTACCAGGAGAAGAGCGCGGAGACGACGAGCCAGGCGACCGCTGCAAACGCGCTGCCCCAGGTGATCCAGCGCCAGCGCGGCTCGGTTCGGCTGGGGCCATAGCGGTAAATGAGGTCGAGCGCCAGCGCCACCATCACGAACAGCACCGGCCAGCGCGCGTAATTCAGCACGCTGCCGACAAACCCGGGCAGATAGAGGAGAGCGGCGGGCAGGGCGACGATGCCGGCAAGCGCGACGATGACAAAGCCGATCATCGCCGCGGTAAGCACCAGGCTGATGCCGTTGAGGCGGAGAAAGCTGCGTTGCTCCCTTTGGCCATAAACCACATTGAGCGCGTCGAACAATGCCTTGACCCCGCCATTCGCGCTCCACAGCGAGACGACGAGCCCGACGAGGAAACTCACCCCCAGCGTCGTTCGCCCTTGGGCGGCGAGCCGGTTCAGCTGATTGCGGATCACCTCGATGGCGCCGCCCGGCAACACGCCGGAAAGGATATCGAGATGCCGCGCGATGCTCGTCGGATCGGCGAACAGCGCGTAGATCGACACAAGGGCGGCAATCCCCGGGAAGACCGCCAGCAGCGCATAGAAAGCAACCGCCGCAGCGTTGGCCAGGATGCGGTCGTCGGAGATGCCGCTAAAGACGCGGAAAAGGATGTCCGGCCATCCGCGTGCCGCGACCGCAGCCGGCCGGTTCGCCGCATCGCCGCCGCCGTTCTCGGTGGCGGACGGGGATTTCCGAGCGGCGGCATCGTCGCCGGCGCCGGAAATCGCGCGCAAGTTTTCGCTCATGGCTGCGCCTCTGCCGCTGCTGGACCGGCCCGGCGCCGGGTGCCGGGCCAGCTCTGCCGACCAGTGGGTGCTGCATATAACCATGCCAATTCGCGCCCGGTTCCGTCCGGTATCATTTGGTCCCGGCGCATTTCAAGTTCCGGCGCATTTTAGGTTCTGGCGCATTTCAAGTTCCGGCGCATTTTAATATGCCTCGCCCCGCTGATGAGATCTGGCTCTCGGCGCCGGTCGCGTGCACTCTGGCGGCGCTCAACGCAGGCGCAAGGCATGGCCCTCGAGGAATATCGGCGCCGCCGCGATTTCGCGCGAACACCGGAGCCCGCCGGCACGGCGCGTTCCCGTGCCCGCGCCCCGGCGCCGCTGTCTTTCGTCATCCAGAAGCACGCCGCGCGCCGGCTGCATTATGATTTCCGGCTGGAGCTTGGCGGCGTGTTGAAAAGCTGGGCGGTGCCGAAAGGTCCCAGCCTCGATCCGGCCGAGAAGCGGCTCGCGGTCGAGGTCGAGGACCATCCGCTCGAATACGGCGCGTTCGAGGGCGTCATTCCCGACGGCGAATATGGCGGCGGCACGGTGCTGCTGTGGGATCGCGGCGAGTGGCAGCCGCTCGATCCCGATGCCGCCGCCGCGTACCGCAACGGCATGCTCAAATTCGCCCTCAACGGTCGGAAATTGCACGGGAATTGGATGCTGGTGCGGCTCAAGCGCAAGCCCCGCGACACGCGCGATAACTGGCTTCTCGTCAAGGAGCGCGACGATGCCGCGATTCCGGGGAGCGGCGCGGCGGTCGTCGAGGAATTGCCGCTCAGCGTCGCGAGCGGCCGGTCGATCGCGGCAATCGCGGCGGATCGCGACCGGGTGTGGCATTCGAACAATGGCGAGGCGGACAAGAACAGGGCGGCCGCCGGGCCGCGCAAATTGCGGCCCGCGTCGCGGATCGCCGGGGCGCGCAAGGGAAGGCTGCCGGAGCGGCCGATGCCGCAATTGGCAAGCGCCGCGACCGCGGCGCCGGCGGGAGACGAGTGGCTGCACGAGATCAAGTACGATGGCTACCGGCTGATGGCTCGGATCGAGCGCGGCGAGGTCCGCCTGATTACCCGCGGCGGTCTCGACTGGACCGAAAAATTTCCGGCGCTCGCGCGAAATCTCGCGGCTTTGCCGGTCACGTCCGCAATCATCGACGGCGAATTGGTGTCGCTCCAGCCGGACGGAGCGACCAGCTTTCCGGCCCTGCAAGACGCCATTGCGGCCGGTTGTACCGAGCAGTTGACCTTCTTTGCCTTCGACCTGCTGTACCGCGACGGCTGGGACCTGACCGGCGCCGCGCTCGAGGCCCGCAAGGCCGCCCTCGCCGAGATGATCCCGGGCGACGGGATGCTGCGCTACAGCGACCATCACGAAGGCCAGGGCCCTGAGTTTCTGCTCCGGGCCGCCGCCTACGGGATCGAGGGCATCGTCGCCAAGCGGCGCGACAAGCCCTATTCGCCGGGGCGCGGCCGCAACTGGCTCAAGATCAAGTGCCGCAACCGCGACGAGTTCGTCGTCGTCGGCTTCACCGACCCCGAGGGCAGCCGCGAGGGTTTCGGCGCCCTGCTGCTGGGCTATTACGACCCGGCCGGAAAGTTGCGCTATGCCGGGCGGGTCGGCAGCGGGTTTGCGGGGCCGCAACTCGCCCAATTGCGCCGACGCCTCGGCGAGTTGGCCAGCCGCAAGGCGCCGGTCGCGTTGCCGCCCGGCGACAGGCGCAAGGATGTTCACTGGACCCGGCCGGAACTGGTTGCCGAAATCGAATATGCGGGGTGGACCGCCGACGCGCTGATCCGCCAATCGACCTTTCAGGGATTGCGCGAGGACAAGAGCGCGCGCGAGGTCATGTACGATCCGGCGGCGCTGCCGGTTGCCGCCACCGCGCCGGCGGAAGCGCGCGCCGAGGCGCCGGTCGAGCGGCTGCGCGACGGCAGCATCGTCTTCGGCGGCGTGCGGCTGTCGCATCCGGATCGCCTGCTGTATCCGGAAGCCGGGCTGAGCAAGCTCGCGGTGGCGGAATATTACGCGGCAATCGGCGATTGGGCTCTCGCGCACATCGCGCACCGCCCGCTGACATTGTTGCGCGCGACCGCCGGCAACCATCGGGCGTTCTATCAGAAGCATGTCGGTGCCGGGACGCCCACCGAGATCAGGCCGGTCATGGTCGCGGGCGAAACCGAGCCGTTTCCGGTCATCGAGGATGTATCCGGCCTTCTCGCACTGGTGCAGATCGGGGTCGCCGAGATCCATCCCTGGGGCGCGACGATCGATGATGTCGAACGTCCCGACCGCGTCACCTTCGATCTCGATCCCGACGAGGGGATGGCGTGGCCTTCCGTGGCGGAAGCGGCGGTCACGGTGCGCGATGCGCTCGCCGGGATCGGCCTCGAAAGCTTTGTCAAGACGACCGGCGGGAAGGGGCTGCATGTCGTCGTCCCCCTGGCGCCAAAGCTCGAATGGGGCGCGGTCAAGGCCTTCAGCAAATGGGTCGCCGACCGCCTGGCCGAGGAACGGCCCGCCGAGTTCACCGCCAATCCGGCCAAGCGCGAGCGCAGCGGCCGGATCTATCTCGACTACCTGCGCAACAGCCGCGGCGCCACGGCGGTGGCCGCCTATTCGCCGCGACTGAGGCCGGGCGCCACGGTGTCGACGCCGCTCTCCTGGGACGAGATCGAGCACGGCGTGCGGCCCGCTTCATTCACCGTCGCCACCGTGCCGCAGCGCCTCGCCGGCCTCGCGGCCGATCCCTGGGCCGAGATCGGCAAATTGCGCCAAACGATCGGCCCCCGCGTGCGGCGGCATGTCGGGATCTGAACGATGGCGAGCGTCGAGGCGTTCACGACCGAGGGGGTGCGCGGCTTCCTGCACCGACCGAACGGCGCCGCCGGGTGCGGCCTCGTCCTGACCCACGGCGCCGGCGGCAATTGCAACGCGCCGCTGCTGACGGCCGCCGCATCCGCTTTCTGCGCCGAGGGGTTTCACGTGCTGCGCTGCGATCTGCCGTTCCGGCAGCGGCGCCCGAGCGGGCCGCCATCGCCGTCATCCGCCGCCGTGGACCGCGACGGGCTGCGGCTCGCGGTCGGCGCGATGCACGGCATCGTGACCGGGCAGATCGTCATGGGCGGGCAGTCCTACGGCGGCCGGCAGGCGACGATGCTTGCTGCCGACGCTCCCGGCCTCGTCGACGCGCTGCTGCTGTTCTCCTATCCGCTGCACCCGCCCGGAAGGCCCGACCGGCCGCGCACCGAGCATTTTCCGCGGCTGCGCACGCCGTGCGTGTTCGTTCAGGGAAGCGCCGATCCGTTCGGTTCCCCCGCGGAACTGCGCCCGGTACTGGGGCTAATCCCGGCAACAACGGAAGTGATCCCGCTCGACGGCGCCGGTCATGACCTCAGGCGCGGAAGGTTTGACCTGGTACGCGTCGTCGCTACAACTTTAGCGTTACTGGGCCGCCCAAGCGGGTGATGCGGGAAACGGCATCGAACCGGCGTTGCTTCGGCGGTCTGCCTGTGGCTTTCTAATGTGACGATCGCCGCATTCCTTTGGAGGCTCCCATGCCCCGCGCGTCCTGGACCGGCTTTCTGCGCCTGTCGCTCGTCAGCTGCCCGGTCTACCTGTCGCCCGCGACCAGTGAAGCCAAGCGCATCCGCCTCAACCAGCTCAATGCGGAGACCGGCAACCGGCTCAAGCAGCAGCTCGTCGATGCCGAGACCGGCGAGGTCGTCGAGCGCGACCAGATCGTCAAGGGCTACGAATACGACCGGGGGCGGTATGTCACGATCAGCGACGACGAGTTGAAGGAGTTGCAGATCGAATCCTCCAAGATCATCGATCTCGACCAGTTCGTCGGCCGCGACGAGGTCGATCCGGTCTATCTCGATGCCCCCTATTACATCTATCCCGACGGCGACCTCGCCGACGAGGCGTTCCGGGTGATCGGCGAGGCAATGGCGAAAAAGGGCAAGGTGGGGCTCGGCCGCGTGGTGCTGTCGAGCCGCGAGCGGCTGGTTCTGGTTGAACCGCGCAACAGCGGCCTCCTGATGTCGACATTGCACAGCGGCGACGAGGTGCGGCCGGCAGAGTTCAGCAGCAAGCACAAGGGCGCGGTCGATCCCGACATGGTGGCGATCGCCGAAACCATCATCGAGCGCAAATCCGCCGCCTTCGACCCGGCGAGTTTCCGCGACCGCTACCAGGATGCGCTGCACGCCCTTGTCGAAAGCAAGACCAAGGGGCTGGTCAAGGCGCCGCGCGCGGTCGAGGAGCCGCCGAAGGTCATCAACCTGATGGAGGCCTTGAAGAAAAGCCTGGCGCAGGAGGGCGCGCCGGCGGCGGGCGGGAAACCCGCCCGAGCCGAGCCGAAACGGGCGAAGGCCGGGCCCGACCGGCGCCAGCCCGCATTGCTGCTGCCGGTCGAGGGCGGCGGCAAGAAGAAGGCGCCGGCGGCAGCCGCTCCCGCTGCGGCGCGACCCGCCGCCGCCCCGAAGGGCGGTCGGAAGAAGGCCGGGTGATGTCCGTTAATACAGAGTCGGCTTCGTCGCGCTTTGGCCGGCCCCCCGGGAACGCCCGCAGGGCGGCCGTTCGGGGGTGACCCGGCCATCCACGAATTATTTCAAGGGGTTCGTGGCCCCCGGATGGGAACGCTTCAATCCGACACAACCAGGTTCCAGGGTCGCGCCGGCCGCGGCTCCGGCCGCTGTCGCACGCGCCGCGCGGGTCAGGGCCAAAGGCGGCGTGCCAGCCTGTCCAGTTCGGGGTGCAGGACGGGGCCTTCGTGCCGTTTCAAGGTGACGACCTCGGTGCCGGTCGCGAAGCGGAGGATCGTGTCGGCGGTCTCGGCCAGCGGAGCGGTGCTTCCGCTGGTCTCGCTGATCACGATTGCAAGCACATCGATGCCGCGGCGTTTCACCACGTCGAGGGCCGAGAGCGTGTGACTGATCGTGCCGAGGTAGCTGCCGGTCACCAACAGCACCGGGAGGCGCAGCGCCACCATCCAATCCAGCACCGTATGGCGCTCGTCGAGCGGCACCATAATGCCGCCGATGCCCTCGATCAGCAGCGCGTCGGCAGCGTTCTCGATCGCCTTCCGGCAAAACGTCACCAGCGCCGCGAAATCGATGCCGCGCCGCTCGCGTCGCGCCGCCATGTCCGGCGACAGCGGCGCAGCGAAGCGCCAGGGCGATATATCGGCCAGTGCGGCATCGGTGACGTTTCGTCCGAGCGTGGCGAGCAACATCCCGCTGTCGCTGCTCTCCGCGGCGGCGCGGTCGAAGCCGCTCGCCACCGGTTTCAGCGCCGCTACCGACCGGCCATGGGCGCGCAGGCTGCGAGCCAGACCGGCAGTGACGTATGTCTTGCCGATATCGGTGCCGGTTGCGGTGACGAAAACCACCTTCATCGGTCACCGGCCGAAGATGCGAGTGCGCACGATTTCCGCGAGATGCCCGATCGCAGCATCGGGATGCAGCGCGGTGAAGGCGATCCTGAGACGCGCCGTGCCGACCGGAACGGTCGGCGGGCGGATCGCGGCGACGAGATAGCCCGCTTCCTCGATCAGGCGGGAGGCGTCGAGCGTTGCCTGAACGTCGCCGATGACGATCGGCACGATCGGGCTCTCGGCCTCCGTCAAGCCGGCCAGCCGGGTGAACGCCCTGGCTTTCTGGAGCGGCAGCGCGGCATAACCCGGTTCCTCCTCGATGATGTCGAGCGCGGCGATCGCCGCTGCCACCATCGCCGGCGGCAGGCCGGTCGAATAGACGAACGTGCGGGCGCGCATCCTGACCAGGTCGATGACCGGCGCCGAGGCGCAGAGGTAGCCGCCGTGGCCGCCGATCGCCTTCGACAATGTGCCCATCTGCAATGGCACGTCGGCCTTGGCGCCGTCGACGAAGCTGGAGCCGCGCCCGGCCCCGACGACGCCGATGCCGTGGGCGTCGTCGGTCATCAGCCAGGCGTCATGGCGCCGCGCCAAGGCGGAAAGGGCGGGGACCGGCGCCAGGTCGCCATCCATCGAAAACACCCCGTCGGTGGCGACCACGGCATGGCGATGCCGGCCACGCTGCGCCGCCAGCAATTCCTCGGCATGGCCGACATCGTTGTGGCGAAAGCCGAGCACGGTTCCGCCGGTCATCCGCGCGCCCGCCCACAGGCAGGAATGGGCCAATTCGTCGACGAGCACGAGGTCGTCGCTGCCGGCGAGCGCCGGGATGATCCCGGTATTGGCCTGGTAGCCCGAGCTGAAGACGCAGGCCGCCTCCGTCCCCTTGAGCCGCGCCAGCCGCGCTTCGAGCTCGGCGAACAGTGGATGGTTGCCGGTGACCAGCCGCGACGCGCCGGAGCCGACGCCATAGCGCTGCAAGGCCGCCATCGCCGCCGCCACCACGCGCGGGTGGCGGGTCAGGTTCAGATAGTCGTTGCAGGAAAACGACATCAGGCGGCGGCCGCGGCGCACGACCCAAACCCCATCCTCGCGGACCGTATCGACCAGCACCCGGCGCAGGTTGCGCGCCTCCAGCTCGGCCAGTTTGCCGGCCGCGAAACCGTCGAGGCTGTCCATGTTCACCGCCGTTCCGCCAACACGGCCCGGATCGCGCCGGTCAGCCGCGCCAGTTCATCGCTGCCGATGGTCAAGGCAGGGGTCAGGTAGACGATGTTGCCGAACGGCCGGATCCACACCCCGGCAGCGATGAAGCGGCGCTTCAATTCGTTCACATCGCCAAGATCGTCGAGTTCGACGACGCCGATGGCGCCCTTGACGCGCACATCCCTGACTCCCGGCAGGTGGCGGCACGGCGCCAGCCCCGTCGACAGCGCCTCGGAAATTGCCGCGACCTGGGCGAGGCGGTCCTCGGCCGCAAACAGGTCGAGCGAGGCATTGGCGGCGGCGCAGGCGAGCGCGTTGCCCATATAGGTCGGCCCGTGCATCAGCGCGTGCATCGGGTCGTCGGACCAGAACGCGTCGAACACCTTGCCGCTCGCGATGGTTGCGGCGAGCGGCATCGTGCCGCCGGTCAGCGCTTTCGACAGGGTGATGATGTCCGGGGTCACCCCGGCGGCTTCGCCGGCGAACATCGTGCCGGTGCGGCCGAAGCCGGTGAAGATCTCGTCGAAGATCAGCAACAATTCGTACCGGTCGGCGGCGCGGCGCAAATGGCGCAATACCGCGGGATCGTGAAACAGCATGCCGCCCGCACCCTGCACCAGCGGCTCGACGATGATCGCGGTCAACTCGCCGGCGTGGCGATCGAGAAGCCGGTCGAAGGCGGCGGCGCTGTCGTCGTCCCGCGGCAAGCCGGCGATCAGGTGGCGCGGCAGATACCCGGCAAACGCGCGGTGCATGCCCTCGTCCGGGTCGCACACCGCCATCGCCCCGGCCGTGTCGCCGTGATAGGCGCCCCTGAAGGCGACGAGCCGATTGCGGCCGCACTCGCCGCGATTGAGCCGATACTGAACCGCCATCTTCATCGCGATTTCGACCGCGACCGAGCCGGAATCCGCGAAAAACACCCGGTCCAACCCGGGCGGCGCCAGCGCCGAGAGCCGATGCGCCAGCGTATAGGCGGGCTCGTTGGCGAGGTCGCCGAACATGACGTGCGGCATGGTTTCGAGCTGTCGTTGCACCGCGGCGCGGATCTTCGGGTGGTTGTAGCCGTGGCACGACGTCCACCACGAGGCGATGCCGTCGATCAGCTCGCGCCCGTCGGCGAGCACGAGGCGCGAACCCTCGGTGCGCGCAACCGCGAGCGCCGGCATCGCCGTCTTCATCTGGGTGTAGGGAAGCCAGACATGCGGCGCCCCGGCCCGGTACCATGCTGGGTCAGGGGTCAGCATGCCGGGACGCCGCGAGCGGGCGCGGCCTCGGCATCGAGAGGCCAGTGGGTCATCGTATCATTCGATCGGTCGCTGTTTCTTCGCGGACATACGATAAGGCAGCGCCGGATTGGCCGCACCCGCCTTGGCGGTCGCACCGTCGCATGCGGCAGCCGTGGGGTGCGCAAGGCAGGTATAACCGGTAATTAACTTACCTGTTTTGAACGAGTTACCGATGCCGAACGGTCACGTTGATCGAGAATTTCGAAGAAAACGGCTGTTCGGCTTTCTCCGCGCGGAAGTTTACAGCTATCCTGCATAGGTGATATTTTTGGTTGCATACTTCTCGCAGACGGAAAGTCACAATACTTTGATGCGAGATAATCATCCATTCATTGCGAATGTCTTTTCGGAGTTGTAGGCAGGTCATAATTGACGAAACGAATCAGCACCGATAATCTCGTAAAAAGCCTTAGTAAATGGGCCTCCGCGTTCTGCTTTCAGCTAGCTAAGCGGAAGGAGATTGCGATGCGTTGCGGCAGCTTGACGCCCATATCTGTCGGCGAGTGACTGCATCCGGGGCCACGCCCGCATCGTGGCCGGGTGCGGGCGGATCTTCATGTTCGACAGGGCCTGAACGAGAGAGAACCTGCGATGTTTGATCCCACTGGTTTCCCCGAGCAATACCTGAAGGACCGGCTCGACGCCGGCGAAAAGGCATTGATCGCCGCGATGGAGCCGAGCGCACGCGCATATGCGCCGCGCAGCATGATCGTGCGCGAGGGCGATCAGCCGGACCGGATTTTCCGCATCGTCTCAGGGCGCGCCGTACGCCGCCGCACCCTGGCGGATGGGCGAACCCAGTTGATGTCGGTCCTGCTGCCGGGCGACATTTTCGGCGCCAATTGCGCGCTCGGTGAGGCGCCGCGCGCGTCGGCCGAGGCGCAGACGTGGTTGACGGCACATTCGATCCGCCACGACGAAGCGCTTCAGCTATTGATCGAGAACTCGGACGTGGCGCTCTGGTTCGTGTGGCGTGCCAACATGGAAAACGCCCGCTTTGAACGCTGGCTGACCGTGCTCACCCATGGCGACGCGCTGGAAAAGATCGCGGCTTTGCTCACCGACTTCTACGAGCGGTTCACCCATACGATCGGCACACGAAACAAGCCGTTTCGCGTGCCCTTGACCCAGCGCGAGATCGCCGACTACCTCGGCCTGACCCTGCCGCATGTCTGCCGCACATTCGCGATCCTGCGCGAGCGCGGCCTTGTCAACGTCTACTATGGCAGCATCGAGATCAGCGATCCCGCCGGATTGGCGGCGTGCGCCGAAAACGTCATGGACCCGTTGCCAGGCGATGCGCCGCGGCCGAGCGCCGGGGCCCGCCAGAGGCTGCTGCGCAATGCGACCGCGCGCGCGACGATTGCGCTATTCATGTCGTACTGGTCGACTGAGCTGCCCCAATATTTCGATTTTATTCGCTGGACGCTGCGCGCGGCACAGTAGCCGCGGCCTCCTGCAACGCGACTGCGATACCCGCGGCGGACCTTGTGCGGGCCACTGCCATGCGCCCGCGCTCCGCTTGCGTGTGCCGGCCGCCGGATCAGCAGGCGCGGCTAGGCGAACGTACTTAAATTAAGGTTAATTTGGTTCATGCCGGTTGCAATTGAAATTGCATTTGCTCTAATGCGCGATATTCGGAATCCCGATATGGGGACCCCGAAGACACATGCGCCGCAACATGCAATAAAAAATAAAATTCAAAGAACACTCATGTAGTTCGTTAATAGTATGGTATTGGTGGAAAGGGAAGACCGTTGACGCTCGACAACATCTTCGACAATTCCCCCCGTCGACGCTGGTGGCTGTTGCAAAAAGCGTTGGAGCATGCCTCGCTCGAAGAGGCGCTCAAGATTGCGCAGGCTGCGGACGAATTCATCACCTCAGAAATGAAAATGTGCCAGGCGGCCGCAGGCGCAAAAAGTGCGGCGGGCGCCGCGGCCAGCCGCTCGCAACCGGGAACGAATATCGAATATCCCGGTGCCGATCAGCGCCGGCCGGATCAGCCGGATGAGCCTCCGGCGCCCGGCGCGGCGTCGTCAGTACGCTGCGGCCGGACGAGGGCAGGCGAGAGGCCCGCCGCGACGGACCTTCGGAATGACGCCGCACCCGAACCGGCGACAGCAGAGGCGGCGGCGGCTCCGAATGCGGATCAGGGATGTTCGGCGGACGGCAAACTGGAAGCCTGCGATGCCGGTCTGGCGGTATGGGCGTCGGTCGATGA
Source organism: Alphaproteobacteria bacterium (assembly GCA_030041385.1). Classification (GTDB taxonomy): domain Bacteria; phylum Pseudomonadota; class Alphaproteobacteria; order ATCC43930; family CGMCC-115725; genus DATARH01. The sequence continues at coordinate 52,257 of JASHNY010000246.1, read as the reverse complement.
CGTGGTGCGGTACTTGCGCCAGCGCGATGTCGTCGTCGTGGCCAACGGCGAAAACAGCTTTCTCGTCAACGGCCGTTTTCGGGAGGATCTGAACGCGCTCGTTGCCCGCGCCAACCGGCTGCGCGAGCGCCAAGGAAAGCTGCCGTTCGACTTGATCCCATCGGTGTTCGCATGACCCGACCGGGAGGTTCGGGCAGTTGAATTCCGCAACCGCGGCGCTTGCCGGGCTGATACCCGGGCGTCCAGCCGTGACGGTGGCTGGATAGCGTTCACGACAGGCACACCGGCGCTCGGACCTCAAGATTTCCGGTGCAGGGTATCCTGCAGCTTTTCCTTGTCGAGGGAGAGATCGGCGACCAGCTTGCGCAGTCGGTCGTTTTCCTCCTTGAGCTGGCGCAGCTGCGTCGTCTCCCACGATATCAGCGAACCATATTTCGAGCGCCAGCGGTAATAGGTCTGCACGGAGATGCCCGCTTCGCGGCAGATCTCCTGGACCGGGGTTCCTTCATGCGCCTGACGCAAGATAAAGACGATCTGCTGCTCGTTGAACTTCGACTTCCTCATCGGACCCTCCCGGGATCGCAGTGAAGCGCAAAACCCGATCTAAACCTGACGACCCTATTCACCGGGATCAGCCCATAAGGGAAGAACACGCCCGGGATCGATAAGCGATCTGATGAAGCCCTCCTGTCGCCAAATTATCAATGCGTCACAAGTATGGCGGGTAATAAAGCAAGTCACGAGTTGGCCTTTCGTAGTATCTTGGCTGCAGAAACCTTCCTCATCCGAACCTCGGCGCCTGAAGCTGTACGCGATGCCGTTTTGCGGATAGCTGCCCTCGGCATCGCTGACTTCACGGGTATCGCGCCCGGCTGTTTCGCCTATCGACCGTGAGCCGCAACCCTTGGCGGATCTGCCGGGTTTTATGCTCGGTCGCCCGTTGCGGAGAGCGGTTCCGGCGGGGCCGGCCGCCGCTTGACAGGCACTCGCATTACCGATGTGCCGGTTACGGCTGGGGCGCTGGCGGCAGTGGCCGCCAAAAATCGACCGCGCACCGGCCGACGACATCTAATACGTTGAATTAGAGAAATATTATCAAGTCTGCCGATGCTGTTATTGTGCACCTGACTTGCCTATCGCGGGAGTGACCCAAAAGCAGGGTCACCGCATTGAAACTCCAGACGCCAAAAGAAAGTCGCCTACCGCTTTTGACGATGCCGAGCGGTAGAGCAACCGATACCTGCTGTCCCGTGGGGGGTGGCCCGGCTCAAACGACCGATTTTGGGCGTCGAATTCCGGAGTCGTGGCATCTGCCCGGGCAAGACTAGGGTCGCTCCCGCCCAAGATGCCCTGCCGTTCCCCGTTGCGGGGAGCGGCGGCGGCGTGCGCGGGTCACACCGAGAGCGAGCGAGACGGATCTTGTCCTACGCCGCACATTTCCTGAATGCCTTCCTCCTGTGCGTGGTTCTGGTCATCGGCCTGCCGCGCCTGCCGCTGCCGGTCAGCCTGCTCGACCGCCCGACCGAGCGAAAGGCCCATGTCGGGCTGGTGCCGCTGGTGGGTGGGATCGCCATGTTCGGCGCCTTCCTGTTTTCGCTGATCCTGCTCGACCACCCGTTGCAAGGCCAAAACGGCCTTTTTGCCGGCCTGCTGCTTCTGGTCGTGGTCGGCGTTGTCGATGACCTGCGCGACCTCCCGCCGATGGCGAAGCTTGTCATGCAGTGCGTGGCGGCGGCGCTGATGGTAATTCCGGGGTGGCATGTTCTCGCCAATCTCGGCGGCCTGCTCGGCGGCGAGCCGCTCCAGCTCGGCTTCATGGCGCTGCCGGTGACCTTGTTCTTCGTGGTCGGGTTGATCAATGCGATCAATATGATAGATGGGGTCGACGGGCTTGCCGGCGGCGTCGTCGCGACGATCCTGTTCTGGTTTGCGCTGATCGCCGGCGCGACCGGGCGGGGGACGGAGCTGGTGACGATCCTGCTGCTGTTCTCCTCGATCCTCGGGTTTCTGATCTTCAATCTGCGGACGCCTTGGCGCCCCAGCGCGAGCGTGTTCATGGGCGATGCGGGCAGCATGATGCTGGGCGCAAGCGTCGCCTATTTCACCATTGCGCTCGTCAACGCCCCGGGTGATGCCGCGACGGTCTCGTTTCCCGCCTTGTGCTGGCTGCTGGCGCTGCCGGTGATCGACACGCTGAGCCTGATGGTGCGCCGCGTGCTGGCCGGCCGCAGCCCGTTCGCCGCCGACCGCCGGCACCTGCACCACCTGCTTCTGGAGGCAGGGCTGACCCCCGCTCAGGTGACGGCGCTCCTTGTGGTGGTGGCGATGATGCTCGGCGCCGTCGGCTTTGCCGGCGTTATGCTGCGGATTTCCGACACGGTGATGGCCGTGGGCCTGCTGTTCCCGCTCGCCGTGCACACTGCCTTCGTCCACCGCCGTCCGGCGCGAACGGCTGCTTCTGCGGCCTCGGTGGCATCGGAGGTGGCGGTTGTCGCGATGAACGCGCCCGTTTTCGTTCGCCGGACGGGCGAGGGAACGCGATGAGGGTCGCCTATTTCGGCTTCCCCCATCTGGGCGGCACTTTTCAGGTGTTCCGGCACCTGCGGACCGGGCTGCAGCCATTCGGGATCACCGTGCAATGGGTCGGGCTCGGCGAGGCGGCGCACGAGGTGCTGGCCGAACCGTGCTGGTCGGCCGAAATGGCGCATGGCTTCGTCGTCGGCGGACGCCACGGCGAGCCGGACCAGTGGGCTCGGCAGCTTGTCATGGCGCTGGAGGCGGCGAGTTTCGACGCGGTCTTCGTCAACGTCCTGGCCGACGCGGTCCAGACCAACCTGGCGCGCTATCTGCCGCCGCAGCTGCGTCGCGTCATGATCGTCCACAACATCACCCCGGGCACTTACAGCGCCGCCCGGGCGGTTCGCGACCACGTTCACGCCACGGTGGCGATCTCGCCCCGGATCCGGGACGATCTGGTGCGCCGCTACGGATTTCCGGCGGAGCGCGTGGTCACCATCCCGCATGCCACCGAGCCGAGCGCCGAGCCCGGGCTGGCCGCGCGAGAGCCCGGTTCCCGGCTGCGGCTGCTTTATCTGGGGCGGATCGATGACCAGGCCAAGGGCGTGCTGCTGCTGCCGGGCATTCTGCGGCGCCTGCCCGAAACCGCGACCCTGACGGTCGCGGGTGGCGGGCCCGACCTGGCAAAGCTGAAATCGCGTTGCCGCGAACTCGGCGAACGCGTGCGCTTTCTCGGTCCCGTGCGCTACGGCGAGACCGCGCAATTGCTGGCACGGCACCATGTCATGGTGATGCCGTCGCGGTTCGAGGGGTTTGGGCTGACCCTGATCGAGGCGATGGCAGCCGGCTGCGTGCCGGTGGCCTCGCGCATCCGCGGCGTTACCGACTGGATCGTGCAGGACGGGCATGACGGCATGCTGTTTCCGGTCGGCAATTGCGCCGAGGCGGCCCGGCGCATCGCGCTGCTCGATCGCGATCGGGATCTGCTGTGCTCGCTGTCGGAACAGGGCCGCGCCACCGCGCGCGACGGCTATGGCCGCGCCGCGATGGCGTCGCGCTATCGGGCATTGCTGACGCATCTCGACGCCGACCCACCGAACATCGCGCCGCCGCTCGAGCTGGCCCGGTGGGAAATGCCGCGCGGGCTGCGCACCGGCCTGCGCACCCGCCTGCCCAAGCCGGTCAAGAATCTCCTTCGCCGGCTCAAAGAGAGTGTCGCGTGATGACGGTCGGCATCGCCGACAAGGGCCTGGGGCGTCGGGTGGCGTTTCGCCCGAGCCCCCACTCGCGCGCCAACCGCGCCGCGCGGCTGTTATGGTCGCTGACCTGGCTGCTACTGTTCCGGCCCAGCCCGAAGCCGCTGCACGCGTGGCGCCGCGCCTTGTTGCGGCTGTTCGGCGCCCGTCTCGGGCGCGGTGTCGTGATCCACGCCTCTGCCCGGGTATGGGCGCCGTGGAACCTGGAAATGGGCGAATTCAGCAGCCTCGCGCCGTTCGTCGATTGCTATTGCATCGATCGTATTCGCCTTGGGCGCTGCGTCAGCGTCAGCCAGTACAGCTTTCTGTGCACCGGCAGCCACGACATCGAATCCCCCGACATGCGCCTGATCACCGCCCCGATCACGCTCGGCGACCATGTCTGGATTGCCGCCGATGCGTTCGTGGCTCCGGGCGTGACGGTCGGCGCCGGCGCGGTGGTCGGTGCCCGGTCTTCGGTGTTTGCCGACGTGCCGCCGTGGACGGTGGTCGCCGGCAGCCCCGCCAAGCCGTTGCGGATGCGCGGCCGCGCCGTCGCCAACGCCCCTTTGACCGCGGTGAAACCATGAGCATTTCGGTACTGATCCTGACGCTGAACGAGGAGGTCAACCTGCCGGCCTGCCTCGCCTCGGTGGCCTGGAGCGACGACATCGTGGTGCTCGATTCCTTCAGCACCGACAGGACCGTCGAGATTGCCCGGGCGGCCGGCGCACGGGTCTACCAGCACGAATACGTCAACGACCGCGCCCAGCGCCATTACGGGCTGAAGGAAATCCCGTTCAAGCACAAATGGGTGTATCTGCCCGACGCCGACGAACTGACCCCGCCCGAGCTGCGCGACGAGATGCTGGCCATCGCCGCCGATCCCGACCGGCCCGAGGTCGCCTTTCGCTGCTGCTTCAAGGTTTTCTTCATGGGCCGGTGGCTGCGCCACAGCAGCCTCTATCCGACCTGGGTGGTGCGATTGGTGCGGCCGGACCGGATCGATCTCGAGCCGCGCGAGGTCAACTGCTATTTCACCTTCGACGGCCCGGAAGGGCGCCTGCGCAACCAGTTCATTCACTACAGCTTCAACAAGGGCATCAGCTGGTGGTTTGAAAAGCACAACCGCTATTCCTGGCACGAAGCGCGCGAGTCGCTGAACAGCCTCGGCGAGGAGCGCGTCGACTGGCGCGGCATTCTCGAAACACGCGACGCGGTGCGGCGCCGCCGGACCTTGAAGGCGCTGTCCTTTCGCCTGCCGTGCCGCCCGCTGCTGCGCTTCTTTTATATGTACTTCCTGCGCCGCGGCTTTCTCGACGGCTGGCCCGGCTACCTTTATTGCCGGCTGCTCGCGAGCTACGAGTTCATGATCGTGGTCAAGATGGCGGAGATCCGGCGCCGGCAAAAGGGTTTGCCGGTCTGATGGCGCGTGTCGGGCTCGGTCGCTGGCTGGGGGCGGCGGTCGCCGGAAATTTCGACGGGCTCGAAGCGGCCAATGAGTATCTGAAGATTGCCTGGTACGCGGTTCGCCACAACCTGACGCAGACATTTGCCGGTTCGCCGGTGGAGGAAGACAGGGCATGGCCTGGCCGCTGATCATCCTGCTGTTCCTCGTTAGCCTGTGGCTGATGGGCCAAGGGCTGATCCGGCGCGGCGGGATCTATGAAGTCCCGTTCCTCAGCGGCTCGATGTTCATGGGCTTCATCCTGCCGCAATTGCCGGCCCTGGCCGACCAGCATCTCGAACCCATCGGCGCGGTCGAGCGCATGGTGCTGTTTACCAGCCTGTGCGCGCTGATGACCGGGTTCGGCTGGCTCGCCGGGCGGCGCCCGATCAAGCACGGCTTTCACCTGGTGATCGACGAGCGGCGGCTGATCTATCTCGGCCTGTTCCTGTCGCTCGCCGGCGCCTATTTCTATTTCCGGGTCAGCCGCCTGCCGCCGGACATTCGGCTCGACACGATGCCGAGCGGCATCATGGTGGCTTACTCATTCCTGCAGCGGATGCTGACCTGCGGCCTGGTGATCGCGATGCTGTGCATCGCCCGAAGGCCCTCGCCGATTGCGATCGCCACCGCACTGTTCGATCTCGCGATGCTGGGCGACCGCCTGATCATCGGCGGGCGCAAGGGCGAGGCGACCGAGGCCTTGCTCGCCATCCTGATCCCGTTCTGGTTCTACCGCGGCTGGACCGCACCGCGGGTTATTGCCCTTGTCGGCGTGCTGGTCGCGGCGATATCGCTCAACAGCACCGCCGAGTACCGCTCGATCGTGCGCGAGCAGGGCGCCGTGGACTGGCACCAGATCTCGAAAATCGACGTGGTCAACAATTTCCTTCAAGTGCTCAACGACGGCGGCCCTGAAACCCGCAACGCGGTCGAGCGCATCGATTTCGCCGACAGGAACGAAGACTTCGATTACGGGCTTTTCCACTGGAACGTGATCGTATTCAACTTTGTGCCGGCCCAGATCGTCGGTGCGGCGTTCAAGGACTCGCTCCAGGTCGATCTATACAAACATTCCTACGCGATGGGGTATCGGCCCGATTTGGGCAGCACCGAGACCGGAATGGCCGATGCCTTCGCCTCGTTCTGGTATTTCGGGTGCCTGGAATTCTTTCTGATCTCCTACATTATGGCGCGTCTTTATTACACCGCCCGCGAAGGGTGGATATTGTCGCAAATCTTGTACATCTTTGGTATCACCGCAGCGATGCTGACGGTTTCTCACCACACGCAGTGGCTGTTCTCGGTCTATATACAGCTGGGGATATTGCTGCTGCCGGGGCTGCTGGTCCTGCGCCGTCGCCCGCCGCGAACCGGCCGTCAGAAACCGTCGATAGAGCTCGGACGCGGACCCCTGCCCAGCATCCAGCGATAGACCGCCTCGAACTCGGCGGCGACGTTCGCCCAGGTGAAGCGGGCGGCGACCAGCTCGCGGCCGCGGCGCCCGATGGCGCGGCGGCTCTCTGAGGGAAGGGCAAAGAGCGACCGCAGACCCGCGGCGATCGCTTCGGGGCTGGGCTCGATCTGCAGCGCGGCGCCGGCGGCGAAGCCTTCGGGCAGGTTGCACTGCGGCGTAATCAGTGCGGGCAATCCTGCGGCCCAGGCCTCGAGCACGGCATAGGGCATTCCTTCGCTGAGCGAGGGCAGCACGAACGCGTCGGCAGCGGCAAAGGCGGCAGCTTTGGCGCCGTCGTATTGCGGCCCGATCAGCCGTACCCGCTCGCCGAGACCGAGCTGGACGATCTGCCGCTGCAACTGCTCGACGTAATGGGCCGGTCCCGGGCCGGCGATGACCAGGTGCCAGGCCGCGGCATCGGGGTCCGTCGTCTGGGCGAGATGCCAGCCCTGGATCAGCTCCAGCGCCCGCTTCTTCGGATGCAGGCGGCCGAGATACAGCAACACGCGCGCGTCCGGCGGCAGCTCGCGCCGCCAATCGGCAGGCTCCGCCGGTACCTCGGGGTTCAGGTCGACGCCGTTGGGAATGACGCAGATCGGGCCGTTGAGGCCGCAATCCCGAATGGCCTGGCGTTCCGGCTCGCACAGGGCGTGAAGGCAGGCGGCCTGCCTGAGGTTGGCGTCTTCGTAAAGGCGCCGGGCGATCCGTTTCTTCCAGCCGCTATTGGCGAGCGCCCAAGGATCGAGCATGCCGTGCGGGCTGATCACGCAGGGCTTGCCGCTCCTCGCGCCCCAGCGCCGGGTCGCGACCGAGCAATACATCCACAGGCCGTGGAGGTGGAGCAGATCGATCCCGCTGCTGCGCAGGGACCGGCTCAGCATCGGCGCATAGGCGAAACTCGACGGTCCGCGCACCCCGTGGTGATGCAATCTGGCCCCGGCCCAGTTCCCGCCGTCGATGACGTCGGCCGACGCGATCGAAAAGACATCGACCGAAATCCCCTGTCGTTGCTGCAGGGCGCAGGTCAGCGAATGCAGCGCGATGGCAACGCCGCCGCCGGCATTGGCGGTCGAGCCGATCATCATGCCGATCTGCAACGGCGGGTTCGTCACTGTGACGGTGTCGGCCGCTTCCTCGTGCAGCAGTTGCATGTCATGCCTCTTGAAGGGCGCCGGTTGCGTTGTGCCGCATTCTGGAATTGCGATGCAGGGCCTTGGCGTGGCTGAGCGCCTTTCTGAGCCGGCGCCCGTAATTGGCGATGTCGAAATCGGCGGCGCGCCGGGAAGCATTTTTCGACAGTTCGGCGAGCAGCGTGCGGTCGCTGTCCAGGCGCTCGATCGCGGCAACGATGGCTTCGCTGTCGCGGATCGGTACGATAAAGCCCTCGATGCCGTCGCGCACCACGGTGCCGGTATTCGCGGTGGTGACCACCGGCAGCCCTGCCGCCAGGGCTTCGTAAACGACGGTCGCCGACCCCTCGCACAGCGACGGCAGCAGGAAGACGTCGGCCCAGGCGTAGTGCGCCGGGATGTCGGCGCGCGGCACCGGCCCGAACAGCTCCAGCGCTTCGGCGAGCGTGGCGCTGACCTCATCCGGGGCGTCGCTCGGGCCAACCAGACGGAAATGCGCCCTGCCGGCCAGCTGCCGGGCGGCTTCCAGGACATAGGGCGTGCCCTTGCGCAGCCCGCTCGCACCGATCGTCAGAACGCGCAGCGGACCTTCGCGGGGCGGCCTCGGCGGCATCGCGAAGCGGTGGTCTACCCCGTAGGGGACGACGACGCAGCGCGCCTTTCCGCCCGAGGCTTTCGCGACCTCCTCCAAAACAAAGCTGGAGCCGCAGACGACAAGGTCGGCAGTCTCCCACTCGGCGCGCTCACGGTCGCCGAACTCGCGCGCATGCCGGTCGCTCCCTTCTTCGTGCCGCCAATCGGGAAACTTTGCCTCCTCTTCTTTCAGCAGCCGGTCGAGCACGCCGCGGGGAGCGATGATCTGCTCGACCACGGTCCACAGGCCGGCCGCCCGCGCGGCGCGCAATTGCTCAAGGCACTCGCCGCTGAAACCGTAAAAGCCGCCGGCGCCGCCAAAGCCGCGGCGGGTGACGAGCCGGCCGAACCGGGGCGCAGCCCAAAGCGCGGCCGCGGTCCTTTCGCTCAAGGTGCGCGCCGCCAGGCGCCGGACCGCCAGGCGCAAGCCGAACGACGGGAAGGTGGTCACCCGGTGGGGCGTGACGCCGTCCACGATGCGCCCGCGCAGCCGCCGGACCCCGGACGGCAGCCGCGACGCCGGCAGGAGACGCAGCCACGACGGCCATCCCTGGTCGGCGCAAATGTCGGTGTAGAACCGTTCGAGTTCGCCGGCAGCGTCGAGGATGCGGGGGACCGCATAATGCATGCGGGCCCCCAGCTGGCTGACCACGACCCGGTTCCTCGTCATCATTACTGGCCTCGTGCGGTTGTGGGGTCGGAGGCCAAGGCCGCCCTCGGGACGGCCCGGCATGAGCCGACGCAGCCGGGCGATGCGGATCGCCGGCCGCCTGCCTCGACGAAGGTTCATGGGGCCGGGTCGGGGACGGGTGCCGGCACCTGCCCCATAATCTCCTCCAGAACCCGCTGCCAGTCAGCGGTGCCTCTGGCTTCGGTATAATGGGCATCGAAAAGGGCGCGTGCATTCTGGCCCAGGCGCATCTGCCGCTCGGGGTCGCTTGCCAGCCCGGTGATGACGTCGGCAAGCCCGGCGCTGTCCCCCGGCCGCACGCTGTACCCGCAATTTCCGGTGCGCAGCGCCGTTGCGATCTCGCCCGACAAATCCCCGACATAGGCGGTCGGCCGCCCGGCCGCCAGGATGCCATAGAGCTTGCTCGGTATGACGAACGGTTCCATCGCCGGCAACAGCGAGACCAGGTGCAGGTCGATCGCGCCGAGCACTTCGGCCAGCCGCTCGCGCGGCTGCAGCGGCTTGAGCTGGATGTTGGACAGGCCGCGGCCGCTGATGGCGGCCTCGATCATGCGCTGCTGATAGCCTCCGCCGATAAAGAGGAAGGCGATGTCGCTGCGGTCGCGCAGCCGTGCGGCGGCGTCGAGAAAAGTCGAAAAATCGTGCGCCCGACCGAAATTGCCCGAATAGCCGACGACGAACCGGTCGCCGAGCCCCCATTCCCGGCGCAGCGGGTTGCGCTCCCGGTCGACCGGCCGAATGGCATCGCCGTCGGACCATTGGTTGATCGTAGCGAGGGTCGCCTCGGGGATGCCCCGGCCCCTCAGATAGTCGGTCATGCGCTGGATCGGGGCGACATTGACCAGCGCCCGACGCAGCGAGAGGTCGCGCAACCACAGCGCCAACTTGACCGACACCCGGCGCCGGCGGCCGATGCCCAGCTCCATCGCGACCTCCGGGAAGAGGTCGAGCAACCAGTTCACCAGCACCGCGCCCTTGAGCCAAATCGGCAATAAGGCGGTCACGGAAAGCAGCGGCGGATCGGTGCAGGCGATGCACAGATCGTCGCGGTGCGCCAGCCGCAGCAGGCGCCACGCCAATGCGAGGTGGAACGTGGCGTAGTCGATCGCCCGCCCCGGAAGCCAGCCGCGCCCGAAAGCCGTGGTTTTGAGGCGGTGCACTTCGACCCCGGCGAAGTTGTCGCGCGCGGGAAGCCGAACGCTTGGGTCGTTATGGAGATTGCGGCTGGCCAGAACGCATACCGACCAGCCGTTGCCGACAAGCGAATGCGCAAGGCTGGTCAGCATCCGGCTGGTCGCCGACTCGTCAGGGAAGAAGTAGCGATTGACGAGGATCAGCTTCATCGAAGCTTGCCGAGGTTTTGCATCGTGGCGGAAGGTTTGGCCGCTGCGCGGCGCCCGAACAAGTCCAGTGATAGTCGTAGGATGGGGGCGGGGGGATTAGCCGGCATGCTGCCGGATGGGCATGCGATACGCCCTACTGCTTCCCCCGCCATACGAATGGAGAAGGCCGCTCTCCGTAGAGCCGAGCGGAGTCGGGAGTGCCCTGGCCCGGACCGGCTCGGCACGGCCTATCGGTCGCCGACCTGTACCGCTAATTGCGGGGTCGGCCGCCAGGTGACCTTAGGGTAGCTGTAAGCGGCGCGAAACGGACCGTGGCAACGGGTCTCGTGCCATGCTTTCATTGCTGTTGATCGCCTGCGCTGCCATTGCCGGATCGCTGATCCTTTTCATCGGGTTGGCGTATCTTGGCGCGTGCGCGGCGTACCGCAGTGCGTTCCGCGCGGCACAAATGGGCGGTTACACCCATTCCGGCGTCTCATCGCAAAACGAGAATGAGGATGCGCCGTTTCCCGCTATGCCGGGAGCCGCGCCGTACGCCGCGGCGGGCCCGGCGGCGGCGACGTTGCCGGGGCGTTGGGGGTGGCGCGGGCGCTGGCAGATCATTCAGGCCCGCGCTGGTGCGCCGCGCGCCGGAGCGTGCTTCGGGCGAACCCGGCGAAGCGCCGCCGCGCGTGATGTTGGCGGCCTGCCCGCGGCCCCGCTCGTCAATGAGACATTATCGTTAAAATAAGGAGCTGATCTCGATATTCGATCGCTGGCGCAGCAACCTTTGCGGCTACGGACCGACGCTCCGACCGGTATCGGCCTGAGCGATCGCGGAAGGGCGGGCGATGGGATCGCCTCGCGAAACCGTCGAAGACGTTCTGATACCCCTTCCGAATAGCACCTTCCGCGCCTTGTGCGACACTACGGAAATCGCCGCCTCTACCGCTACATCATTGATTCTACGTATGCGGGGATAAGGGGAGCGGCAATTCATCGGACAACCGAGGCCGGCGCCGCCCGGGCAGCGCAGGCCGCGGAGGGGCCGCTTTGCGCATGTTTTTCGGGGCTTAGCAGTAGGAGACGATCCGGATTTCGCACCGTCGCAATGCACAGAGGGATTTGACAACCGGATTACCGCGAAATCTCCCTCCCGATTCTCGTGTGAACTCGCGACAACGACCAAATCGACAGGCAACATGCCTCAGCCCTTGTAAATTTAAGGTTGAAGTTTAAGGGACTGCCTTTCCCAAAAAGGCGGGTTGGTCCAGGTCGGAATCCCGAGAAGGGGAGAGCATCATGCACGCTGCACTCAGTCACGAAGTCCGCGCCGAGGGGGTGAACCTGTGGGCGCGGGCGGAAAAGGAGCCGGCCGCACCGGTCGTCGCCGAGCTGCCGACGCTGGCCGCAACCGCCGAAAGAGAGGTTGTGCGATACGACGAGGCGATGAGCATTGTCGTCATCGACGACCGCATCCTGCTGCGCGAGTGCTTTGCCAAAAGCATCGAAGCGGCGCGCCAGGAAATCTCGGTGCTCTGCTTCTCGACCGTAGACGAATGGCAGGCTGTCGCCTCCCGTCATCCCGAAATCTCCCTGGTCCTGCTCTGCCGCGGCGGCAGCCGCCGGATCGAGATGGACAGTCGCGACATTGAGCGGCTGGCCAAATGCCCGAGCGGCATTCCGGTCATCCTGATGTCGGACGAAGAGGATCCTGAGGCAATTTACAAGGCGATCGACCTCGGCGCCCGCGGGTTCATTCCGGCCAGCGTCAATCTGCGCCTGGCAGTCATGGCGATGCACTTGGTGAAAGCCGGCGGCATCTACGTGCCGGAGAGCATCCTGCACTCGTTCCAGCGGCTGCTGCGCGAAAGCGACAACGACGGCAAGCGGCAAATCCACCGCCTGTTTACCGAGCGGCAGGCCGCGGTCGTCGATGCGCTGCGCCAGGGCAAGCCCAACAAGATCATCGCCTACGAGCTCAACATGCGTGAGAGCACGGTGAAGGTGCATATCCGCAACATCATGAAAAAGCTGAAGGCGAAAAACAGGACCGAGGTGGCGTTCATCACCAACAATCTCTGCCAGGGCGGAGCCGGTTGACAGTCGCATCTCCATCGATAGCTGACATCGCGAGGAGGGCAGGCGGCCGTGATCGCTGACGACGCGCGCGCCGAGCGCAGCTTTGATGCGGCGGGGAGTTTCCTTCGCCTCGTCAGGCGCCACAAGGTGCTGGTGTTTGGGCCGATCTTGCTCGGGCTCGTCGGGGCGGATCTGGTCTACATGACCGCTCCGAAACACTACGTAGCCACCGCCGTCGTCGCGCTCGACGTGCGCAAGGTTACGGTGGCGCCGATGGAGATGGTGGTCTCGCGGTTGCCGCAGGAGAACCCGGCGCTCAGAACCGAAATGGACATCCTCGGCTCGCGGTCGATGGCAGAGAGGGTCATCCAGCGGCTCGGGGCGGAAGCGGTCGCGCCGCTGCTCGGGAATTCGTTCTCCGGCACCCCGGATCAGCGCCGCGAGGCGCTGGTCAACCGGCTGATCGACGGGCTCCAGATCAGCAATGACGGGCGCTCATACACGTTCGACATCTCGTTTTCTTCGACCGACCCGGTGTTTGCGGCCAAGATCGCGAACAGCTATGCGCAGGAGTATTTTGCCCACCAGACGGCGGTCAAACTCACCGCGATCCGCACCGCCAGCGAATGGCTGGGCAAAAAGGTAGAGGAGTTGAGGCGGACGCTGGTGGCGTCCGAACAGGCATCCGAAGCCTTCAAGCAGAAGGCGGGGCTGCTGAAAACGTCGGGCACGGGCATCGAAAACCACCGGCTCGAAGCCCTCAACACCGAACTGGTGCACGCGCGCGCGATCGCGGCGGCGGCGCGGGCGAGATTCGAGAATGCGATCGCCGCCTCGCGCGCGGCCGACGGCCAGCCCGCCTTTGCCGAGGCCCTCAACTCGCCGATCATCCTCCGGCTGCGCGAACAGCGCGACGCCTTGCTGCGCCAGAGCCAATCGCTGCAGGATACCGGCATTCTCAGAGGCGGCCATTCGCCGGCGATCCAGTCCGAACTGCGCTCGTTGCAGACGCAGATCCATCAGGAGACCAGCCGGGTGCTGGAATCGCTGGGTGGCGACGTCAAGGTTGCCGACAGCCAGGAGAAGGAGCTGGAGGACGCGATCCAAAAGGAGATCACGGCGTCCGGCGCTGCCGACGCAGCAACCATTCATCTCAACGAATTGCAGCGCGAAGCGGCGGCCAACCGCTCGCTCTATGAAAGCTTCCTCAATCGCTACAAGGCGACGATCGAGCAGGAGGATCTCGCCGGGCCGGAGGCGCAGCTGATCTCTTCGGCGCAGCCGGCGAGCCGTCCCAGCACGCCGAAGCTGTTCCCGCTGATGGCGCTCGGCCTGTTCCTCGGCGCGGCGACCGGGGTCGGGGCCGCGTTCATGCGCGAGCATTCCGACGACCGCGTGTGGTCGGTGGCGACGCTCGAGGAGCGCACCGAGCTTCCGGTACTGGGCGCCTTGCCGTCGACGCGGTGGCCCGCCGTAAGGCGGCTGCGGCACCGCACCTGGCTCGCCGGCGGCGCCGAAGAGCTCGCGGTTCAGCGCTTGCGCGCCGTGCTCAGGTTCTCGCCGGCGACGCGCGACGCCAAGGTCATCGCGGTCACTTCAGCCGAAGGGAGCGAGGGCAAGACCTTTGTCTCGATCGCGCTGGCGCGCGCCTTTACCGCGGCGGGGGAGTCGGCCCTCATCGTCGGCGCCGATCTGCGCCGTCCGACTCTCGGGCCGCGCCTGCGCCTCAGGCCGTCCTTTTATTGGGAAGAAGTGATGGCCGGCGAAAAGACCATCGACGACATCGTGCAGCAGGATCAGGATTCCAAGGTCAGCGTCATCGCCGCCGACCCTTCGCAGATCGCCTCGGTGGAGCTGTTCTCGGCGATGACCTTCGAAGACCTGATGGCCAGCGCGCGCGACCGCTATGACCGGATCATCATCGACACGCCGCCGGTTTTGGCCTCCGCCGACGTCGCCGTGCTCGGCGCCGTCTCGGACGTGACGCTGATGGTGGTTCGCTGGGGGACGACGATGCATACTGCCGTCGTCGAGGCGTTGCGCCAGATGTCGCTCTATTCCCGGCCGGTGGCCGGTATCGTGCTCAATCAGCTCGATCCGCGCGCCTCCGCCCATTATGCGACGAGCCTGCCGACGGCTACGTCGCGCGACACCGCCGCCACCGCACGGTCGGCGCCGGGATGGGCAGGGCGCGCGCCGCGCTTCACTACCGTGGCGGGCAGCCGCGACCACACGATCAGCGACGAGGGCAGCGGGCGCGCGTGACCGCCCGCTGCTTCCGCAGGGCGGCCGTCCGGGGGTGACCCGGCCATCTGGGGCGCCAGCGAAGCGATGTGACACTCCTCGCAGATGCCCGGATCAAGTCCGGGCATGACGAAAGCTAAAGGTGTTTCGACGTGAATGGACCACGGTCTAGCAAAGACCCGGTTGCGGCTCGGCTTGCGACGCGGGAGGGTCCTTCACGATGATGCCGAACAGCCCCTTTCCATTGAAGCGCCGGAGGTCGGGGCTTAGCGGCTCGGCCTCGCAAACCAGCGAGCGGTGACCGGAAAACCGCTCCAGGAACGAGCGGAAGCCCCAGTTTACGTCCATGTCGTCGACGACGATCGCGCCGCCCGGCCGCAGCGCGGCCCAGGCCCGGTCGAGCTCGAAGCGCAGATTGTGCTCGCTGTGCAGGCTGTCGTGCACGAACAGGTCGATCTCGCCGACTTCCGCAATCAATCGGGGCAGGCGCTGCCGGCTTGTGCCCCTGATGTACGACCACCGAGCGGGGTGGCGCTGTTCGACGGCGACGCCGACCTCGGCGCCCAGCACCGGATCGAGCGGCGGAAGGTCGATGCTCCAGAGGTGGCCCTCGCCATTCCGTTCCAGCGCCTCCAGGATGAAGCGGGAGGTGAAGCCGTGCGCGACCCCGGTCTCGATGACCCGGCTCGGGCGCAGATGCCGGACCAGGCACCAGATCGCCCTGACCAATCCGGGATCGCCGTCATTCCAGCCGAGGAACGTCTCGGGGCCGACGCGCAGGCCCCTGCCTCTCATCGACCCTACGACGTCGTGCCATAACGCGGTAAATTCCTGTATCGCAGCGCAGGGAAACGCGATGCCTAAAAGCCGGTGGAGGCGCTGTTCCCAATCGGGCACGGCTTCATATCTGCAGACGCCGCGGCGCTCGCGGCGGTCGAGATACACATCGTACAGCCGCATCACCGCCTCGCGCGGGTGGCTAGCGACGGCGCCGAAGGCGAGAACGGGGTGCCTGGAGAAATAACGCAGGGCGGTGACCAGCATCGATCTTCTCCCCCCGAATACGGATCGACAGTATTCTGTTTAATTACAGTATTCTGTTTAATTAATGAGAGGGCGGATTTCCTCGCCGTCCGCGAGGCCGCCGCTTCTATTCGACGGTCACGCTCTTGGCGAGGTTTCGCGGCTGATCGACGTCGGTGCCCTTGGTGACTGCTGCATGGTAGGCGAGAAGCTGGATCGGCAAGGCATAGAGGATCGGGGCGACGAAAGGGTCGGCGCTCGGCAATTCGATCACATGCGCCGCGCTGTCGCCGAGCTCGGCTCGGCCCGCCGCGTCGGTCAACAGGATCACCCGTCCGCCACGTGCCGCAGCCTCCTGCACATTGCCGACGGTCTTCTCGAAGAGCGGCCCGGAGGGCCCGCAAACGATGACCGGCGTGCCGTCTTCGATCAGCGCGATCGGACCGTGCTTCATTTCGCCGGCGGGGTAGCCGTCGGCATGGATGTAGCTGATTTCCTTTAGCTTCAGCGCTCCTTCGAGGGCCAGCGGATACATCGTGCCGCGGCCGAGGTAGAGAACGTCGCGGACCTCGGCAAGCTCGCGCGCGATGGCTGCGACCGCTTCGTCGTGCTGCAACACCTGGGCGGCAAGCGTCGGCAATTCGATCAGCGCTTCCGACAGCGCCAGCCGCTGCGTCGGCGTGATCCGGCCGCGGTCGTGCGCCAGCCGGATCGCCAGGCACGCCAGCACGGTAAGCTGGGTCGTGAACGCCTTGGTCGAGGCGACGCCGATCTCGGGGCCGGCCAGCGTCGGCAGAAGCGTATCCGCCTCGCGCGCGATCGCACTCTCCGCCTGGTTGACGATCGCCAGGATGTGCTGGCCCTGGGTCTTGGCGTAGCGCAATGCCGCCAGGGTGTCGATGGTTTCGCCCGATTGCGAGATGAACAGTGCCGCCCCGCCTTCGGGCAGTGGCGCCTCGCGGTAGCGGAATTCGCTCGCCACATCGGCCTCCACCGGCAGCCGGGCGAGCGATTCCAGCCAGTACCGGCCGACCAGCCCGGCATAGAAGGCGGTACCGCACGCCGAAATCGCCAGCCGCGGCACACTCGCGAGATCGACGCCGCACTCCGGCAGCGTCACCTCGCGCGTCAGCGGGTTGAGGTAGCTGCGCACGGTGTCGCCGATGACCGCCGGCTGCTCGAAAATCTCCTTCTGCATGTAATGCCGATACCCGCCCTTGCCGATCAGCGCCCCCGACAGGCGGGTCTGGCTGATCGGGCGGTCGACCCGGCGATTGTGGGAGTCGAAGATCGTCGCGGTGCCGTTGCGCAGGACCGTCCAGTCGCCTTCCTCGAGATAGCAGATGCGGCTGGTCAGCGGCGCCAACGCCAGCGCGTCCGAACCGATGAACAACTCGCCGTCGCCGTAGCCGACGGCGAGCGGGCTGCCACGCCGGGCGCCGATGACGAGGTCGTGCCGCCCGGCAAAGATGATGGCCAGCGCAAACGCCCCTTCGAGCCGCGCCAGGGTCGCCATCACCGCCTCTTCCGGCGTCATCTGGCGGTCGAGGTGATGAGCTAGCAGGTGCGCGACGGCCTCGGTATCGGTTTCGGTCTCGAAGCGCCGGCCGTTCTGTTCCAGCTCAGCCCGCAATGGACGGAAGTTCTCGATGATGCCGTTATGCACCACCGCCACGCGCTCGTTGGCGTGGGGATGGGCGTTTGCTTCGTTGGGCCGACCATGAGTCGCCCAGCGGGTATGGCCGATGCCGACGGTGCCGCCGAGCGGTTCGCGGTCGAGCCGCGCTTCGAGGTTTTGCAGCTTGCCTTGCGCCCGGCGCCGGTCGATATGGCCATTGACCAGGGTGGCGATGCCGGCCGAGTCGTAGCCGCGGTATTCGAGCCGCTTCAGCGCGTCGATCAGCAGCGGTACGACCGGACGATTGCCCAGAATCCCAATGATGCCGCACATCGGCTGCCTCGCCCGCCGTTTTTCCGCTGCGCTTCAAGCCACCATGTCGATCGGAGCCGGCCGCGGCAATTGGCTCAGATAGCAGGCATAAGCGTCCTGCAATCCCTTGAACAGCGGGGTCCGCGGCCGCCAGCCGAGTTCGGTCATCCGGGTCACGTCGAGCAGCTTGCGCGGCGGGCCGTCGGGCATCGAGGTGTTGTAGACAAGCTCGCCGTGATAACCGACCACCTCTGCCGCAAGGCTCGCCAGCTCTGCGATCGAAACCTCGTGGCCGCTGCCGATATTGACCGGCTCTTCGCCGCTGTAATGGGTCAGCAGGTACACCAGCGCGTCGGCCAAATCGTCGACGTGCAGAAACTCCCGCCGCGGCAGGCCGGTGCCCCAGATCTCGACGGACCTGTCGCCCCTGACCTTTGCCTCGTGCAATTTGCGCAGCAGCGCAGCGATGACGTGACCCTGCTGCAGGTCGAAATTGTCGCCCGGGCCGTAAAGGTTGGTCGGCAACGCCGCGACGAAATCCATGCCGTGGCGCACCCGATAGGCCTTGGCCAGCATCAGCCCGGCCAGTTTCGCGATCGCGTACCACTGGTTTGTCGGTTCGAGCGGCCCGGACAGCAGCTGGTCTTCGGTCATCGGCTGAGTGCACAATTTGGGATAGATGCAGGACGACCCGAGAAACAAGAGCTTCTCGACGCCGATCTCGGCGGCGGTGTGCACGACGTTCATCGCAATCGCCAAATTGTCGTAGATGAATTCGTCGGCGCGGCTGCGATTGGCGTGGATGCCGCCCACCGTCGCGGCGGCGATCAGCACGACCTGCGGCTGCGACTCCCGCATCCAGTGTTCGACTTCCGCCTGGCGCCGCAAATCGAGTTCGCCACGGGCGACGGTCAACAGCTCGCACCGCTCACGCCGAAGCCGGCGCATCAGCGCGCTTCCCACCATGCCGCGGTGACCCGCGACCCAGACGCGCTTGTTATCGAGAGAAAAGATGGCGTTGTCCCGGGAGGATTCGGGAGTTGGCTGACGCGTCATTTGGATTGTCCTTGGCACCACACAGGCCGCGGAATGCTGGGCGCAACCCGTATAGCGTGCAAGGGCGGAAATTGGGCGGGAGGGGTAAATCGTTTCGATCAAAAGGGGTACGAGCTGACCTCGGTAATAGTGCCGCCGATTTTCGCCGATGCATGACCTTTGATGCATCGGTGATATCGGTATAAATTGGCAGAATCCTGGATAATCTACTCGGATTACTTGAAATCCAAATCGAATTCAGCGGGCGGTCTTGCCACGGATGGATGCCGGCGCGCGCGCCCGGTGCATGTGAGGGTCGGTTGAGGGTCGGCGCCCTCCAGAACCGGCGCATCATCGATCGGATCGGTAGCAGATGAAGATGACGTTGCATGCGCCGGGAGTGGTCCTCGCCCTGGCGATGGCGATCGTTTTAGCATGGGAGCAGCATGCCGCCGTCGCGGCGGCGGCGGTGCAGCCATCGACCCGCGCTGTGCAGCCGCATGCCGCCGATCGCACCGCGCCGATAACCTTCACCTACGACTTATTGACCGGCCGGTGCACCGCCTCGCGCGGCACCTGTCGGAGCCTGCCTATCCATGCGGTCTGCGGCACCAGCCTGACGCCGACGCAGATCTGGCGCAACGATCTGGCGTTGCGGTCCTTCAATGCGGAGGCGCAGCGGCATACGCGGCCGGCCGAGCCGGGCTATGCCGGCGGGAATTACATATCGGTGGGCGGCGGCTGGCGGGGTGCCGGCGACGCCTATCCAGACGCCAGCATCGACAACAGGATCGTGCTGCAGATTGCGGCCTGCAACAAGCTGCAGTACACCTGGAACTCGTTCACGATGCTGATCCGCAACATCAAGGTCGTTGGCGCCGGCTCGGGGGCGACAATCCTGCAGAACGTCAACGCGCAGTATTTTCACTATGACGTCGCCGGCCGCACCAACTACGACTTCTTCGGCGACTCGTTCTACGGCGTCTTCGATCATCGCTATCCGACCGATGCCTATGGCTACCTGATCGACACCGCGAGAGCCGGGGCCAGGCGGGTCACGCTCAAATCGCCGGCGGACGCGAGAAATTTCTACGTCGGGCGCTGGGTCCTGGTGATGTCGTATATCCAGGACAGCATGGGGAGCTACCCTCCGAACATGCGCTATTACGATTTTGCCAAGGTCACGGCCATCGATCCGGCGACCGGGGTCATCGATCTCGACACGCCGCTCGCCTTCGATCACCTGGCAACGCGGCCTTACAGCGGGGCAACCCTCTACACCGCTGCGTCGCGCAGCCCGATCGGTGAAGGGCAGGTTGGTCCGGCGCGCATCGTCAACATCGACACCCCGGTGAAGCCGGTCACCGAGAATTTCGAGCTCGACGGCATCCACTTTCTCCGCAACCCGCGATCGCCGTTTCTGAACCGCTACAGCGACGGCTGGGAATTCGCCGGCGCCATCGATGCGCGCGGCAACGACCTTGTCTTCGACGGCGCGCTCGACACCGGCGAGATGCGCGACTTTACGCTGACCAACAGCAGCGCGTTTTACGAAGAAGCCGACAAGATCATTGCCAAGGCGACCTACGTCAACGACACGTTCGTCAATTCGCTTCTCCATAGCGGCCAACTGGTCTGGCATGCGTCGGGCGGGCGATACGGCGGGGACGGCGCAGGCAGGCTGTCCTGTGCGGCGCTCAACTGCATCATCGACGGCGGCGCGGTGCTGACCGCGGCCGAGCGGCCGACGGGGCCCCAGCCCGACATGGAGCTCGACCGGGTTGGTCTTACCGACCATGTCTCCTTCGACGACGTTACGTTCAAGGGCAGCGGCGCACCGGGAAATGCGGCCATCGATGCGTGGGCCGGGTTCGCCTACACGATCGGCGCTCCCGGCCTCGCGCTGCAGAGCGGCCCCAACGGGCCGAACACCCGCCTTGCCGTCTCCAAATGCGTAAAGGACCCGCGCGGCTGCGGCGACATGGGCTATCCCGGCACGATGGCGCAGCGGGTGACGAGCGATTGGGGCGACGGCTCGACCCTGGTGCGCAATGGCGCGCTCGTGCGCGGCGCCACCGTCACCTCTATCACCGGCGACGCCAGGAACATCTATATCGACGTGAAAGGCGCGACCCTGGCCGATGGCGACCGCGTCTATTTCTCGCGGGTCAACAGCGTCAACGTCACCAATTCGACCTTTGTCGGCATCGGCAACACCTGTCATCCCGCCGCCGGGCCGGACGGGTGCATCCGCTATCCCGGCGGGAAGAACATTCCGCACATCGTCTGGTCCGGCAACGGCGGAGCGTGACACCCGGGTCGGCAGTTGCCTGCCAACACAACCGCGGCGGCGTCGCCGGCACCATTCGGAGGAGGGAGTCTCACGCTTTTTCCTGAGATGTGAGCCGCGGGCGCCTACGCTAGTGTCGCCGACGAAATCGGCGTCCGCTGGTCGGCTCAACGGTAATACGAAGCCAATTGTGGAACATTTCAGCTCCGGCGGCGCGCGATCCATCGGGACGGCCGGAAGGCTGCCTCGCCGATACGTCACGGTACAGGGAAATCGGCCGCATGAGCGGAATTCGGCGGGCCCTCTTCTTCGCTTCCGTAGAACGCTATATCGGCCTGGTGCTCAACTTCGTGATGATGGCGATCGTGTCGCGCCTGTTGACGCCGACCGAGGTCGGCGCATCCGCGATCGGGCTGGCGCTGATCACCATCGCGTTGTCGCTGAAGGAATTTGCCGCGACCGGTTTTCTGGTGCAGGACAAGGAGGTGAAGCTCTCCGATGTCCGCACCGCATTCACGGTGCAATTCGGCCTGACACTGGCGATCGCCGCGGTGCTCTTCCTGGTCTCGCGCCGGTTTGCCGAGCTTTATCAGGAGCCGGCGCTGGCGTTCTTTGTCCGCGTAACGGCGGTGGCCCTGCTCGTCGATACCGTCGGCGCTCCGATCACCACCCTGCTGCGCCGCGACCTCGCCTATGACGCGCTGGCCGCCATCAATGTCACGGCGCTCGGCGTGGGCGCCGTTGTAACCATCGTTCTGGCGGCGCTGGGTTTCAGCTTTCTGTGCATTGCCTGGGCTTCGTTCGCGACAAGCTGCACCACGGTCGGCTTGGCGCTGCTCTATCGCCATGACTTCAGGGTCTATCGGCCGACGCTCGAATGCTGGCGTCGGGCATGGGCGTTCGGCGGCTACAACGGGGCGATGACCGTGGTCGACAAGCTCTACGAAGCGCTGCCGCAGCTCGTGCTGGGGCGCATCCTGCCCCTGGGGCTGGTCGGGCTCTACCGCCGGGCGATAACGATTTCAAGCATGAGCGACAGGTTCGTCCTGTCCGGGCTGTTCAGCGTCGCATTTCCCATTCTGGCCGCCGAGTTCCGCGCCGGCCGCGGATTGAAGCAGCCGCTGCTGAAGGCGTTTTCCTACGTCACCGCGTTCCACTGGCCCGCGGTACTGCTGATCGGGATTCTCGCGCACCCGATCGTCCTGCTCGTGCTCGGCCCGCAATGGGTCGGCGCGGTTCCGCTTGTGCGCATCCTGGCCTTGTCGGCCTTGGCCTTGTTCCCGGTCGTGCTGATCCAGCCGCTGCTGCTTGCCATCGGCGAGATGCGCCATGCCTTTCTTGCCAGCCTGATCACATTGCCGCTGTCGGCGGCGCTGTTGTGCGCGGCGGGTACGCTCGGGGTCGAGGCGATGGCCGCGAGCCAGCTCGTGATCATTCCGTTCCAGGTCTATATCGGCCTGTCGTTCATCCGCCGCCATGTCCCCTTCACCTGGAGCGAAATGGCGACGGCATTGCGGCAGAGCGCGGGAACCAGCGCCTGCACGATATTGCCCGTCCTGCTGGTTATCGCGCTTAACGGCTTCGATTTCCGCCTGTCGTTGCCGCTTGGCGCGATCGCGGGGGCGCTTTCGATCTGCGGCTGGGTGGCCGGCGTGAGGCTTACCGGGCATCCGGTCGGCAACGAGATCCACCATGCCGCACAAGCGCTCGGGCGCCACCCGGCGGCGGCCCGCTTTGTCAGCCGCCTCCTCGCCGTCAGCGCCGGCTGAACGGCCGAAGGCGGCAGCACAGTACGCCTAATGGCCGATCCGGCGCGCCGCATAACCGGATAGGAGCCGGGAAGTGGAGCGCACTAGGCTCGGGCGGGCAATGGTGATGCGAGCGAGAGATGCAGAAGATCGCGAGGTCCGATGACCGGGTAGAGCCGGGCGTGGTGACGACGGCGCGCGCCTGGAACGGCCGAGTCGAACGCACGTCGCGGCCGATGGTACCGGTGCCGGACGACATCAAGGCCGGGGCGACGAACGCGCACGACCTGCAGGCACGGGCTCACGACATCATACCCGGCGGCTGCCACACCTATGCCAAGGGCGACGACCAGTATCCGCTCGCGGCTCCCGCGTTCATAGCGCGCGGCGCCGGTTGCCACGTGTGGGACACGGACGGGCGCGAATACATCGAATACGGGATGGGCAACCGCACTGTCGGGCTCGGGCATGCCCATCCGGCGGTATTGGAAGCGGTCAGGCGCGAACTGTCGCGGGGCTGCAACTTCACCCGCCCGTCGCCGATCGAGGTCGCCTGTGCCGAACAGTTCCTGGCGCTGATCGACGGCGCCGAAATGGTCAAGTTTTCCAAGGACGGATCGGATGCCACCTCCGGCGCCGTGCGGCTGGCGCGCGCCTATACCGGGCGCGACCTGGTCGCCTGCTGCGCCGACCACCCGTTCTTTTCCACCGACGACTGGTTCATCGGCACGACGCCGGTGAATTCCGGCGTCCCCGACGCGGTCCGGCAATTGACCGTGACCTTCCGCTACAACGACCTTGCCGGCGTCAAGGCGCTGTTCGAGCGGCATCCGGGGAAGATTGCCGCGGTGATCCTGGAGCCGGCCCGCACCGAGGAGCCGCGCGACCAGTTTCTTCACCACCTGCAGGAATTGTGTCGTGCCGAAGGGGCGATATTGATCTTCGACGAGATGATCACCGGCTTTCGCTGGCACAGAAACGGCGCGCAAAAGCTCTACGGCGTCACCCCCGATCTCAGTACCTTCGGCAAGGCGCTGGCGAACGGGTTTTCGGTGTCGGCGCTCGCCGGCCGGGCCGAATTGATGCGGCTCGGCGGGCTCACGCATACCGACCGGCCGCGGGTATTCCTGCTGTCGACAACGCACGGCGCGGAAACCCATGCCCTCGCTGCGGCCATCGCCACGATGCGCATCTATGAGACGGAAGGGGTGGTCGAGAAGCTCTACCGCCAGGGTGCGCGCCTGCGGGAGCTGCTGGAGCAGGTCATTCAGCGCCACGACCTGGCGGGATATTTCGGGCTGCAGGGCCGCGATTGCTGCCTCCTCTTCCACACGCTCGACCCGGCGCATCGCCCGTCCCAGGCGTATCGCAGCCTGTTCCTTCAAGAGACGATCCGGCGCGGTGTGCTGATGCCGTCGCTGGTCGTCAGCTACAGTCACGAGGACGAGGACATCGACCGGACCGTGGCGGCGATCGACGGCGCGCTCGCGGTCTACCGCCGCGCCCTCGACGACGGCGCCGAGAAGTTTCTGATCGGCCGCCCCAGCCAGACCGTCTATCGGCAATACAACCAGGCGGCCGAGTAGGCCGGGTGTTCGGCCGGCCGTGCCGGTTTCGCTCGCTGCTGATCCTGGGGGCGGTGATGGTCTGTGCGGCCGGCCGGCCCGCCAGGTCTGCGGAACTCCCGCTGGCGATTGCGCCGAACGGGCGCTATTTCGTTGATGCGGCCGGCGCGCCCTTCCTGATCCAGGGCGATGCCGCATGGTCGCTGATCGCGCAATTGCGGCGCGAGGATGTCGGGCGCTACCTCGACGACCGCCGCCGCCGCGGTTTCAATGCCATCCTGGTGTCGCTGATCGAGCACCGCTTTGCCACGCACGCGCCGAAAAATGCCTACGGCCAGGCACCGTTTCTCGCACCGGGCGATTTCGCCAGGCCCAACGAGGCCTATTTCGCCCATGCCGACTGGGTGCTGCGGCAGGCCGAGAAAGACGGAATGCTGGTGTTCCTGACGCCGTGCTACACCGGCATCAACGGCGGCGGCGAAGGATGGTATCGCGAAATGGTCGCCGCCGGGCCAGAGAGACTGCGGCAATACGGCGAATACCTTGGCCGTCGCTATCGCGACTTCAAAAACATCGTCTGGGTCAATGCCGGCGATTACAACCCGCCCGACAAGTCCCTGGTCAGGGCGGTTGCCGAAGGGATCATGAAGGAGGAGCCGCAGGCCTTCCAGACCGCGAGCGGGGCGCCGGAGACCGCGGCGCTCGACTACTGGCGCGGCGAACCGTGGCTCAGCGTCAATTCGGTCTACACCTACAATCCGGTCTATATCGCGATGCGCAAAGAGCGGGCGCAGGACAAACGAATGCCCTATTTCCTGCTCGAAAGCGCCTACGAGAACGAGCACGGCGCAACCGGGCAGCGCTTGCGCATGCAGGCGTGGCAGTCGGTGCTGATGGGGGCGGCGGGCCAGATCTTCGGCAACAATCCGATCTGGCACTTCGACGGCCCGGGCCTTTATGCCACGCCGTTCACCTGGGAAGAGGCGCTCGACAGCGACGGGGCGCGCAGCATGACCCATCTCGGCGCGCTGATGAACGCGCTCGCGTGGTGGCGGATGCAGCCTGACCTGGGCGGATCGCTGCTGGTCGACGGGTTTGGCTCGCGGGCGGAGCGGGCGGTCGCCGCGCTCGCCGACGACGGCAGCTTTGCGGTGGTCTACCTGCCGACCCGGCGCGACATCGTCATCGATCTCGGGCGCCTGGCGGGGCCGCACGTCGCCGCGCGGTGGTACGACCCGGCCGACGGGAATTTTGCCGATATCGCGGGCTCGCCTTTTGCCGCGAACGGCAGGCATCGCTTCGCCGCCAAACGCGACGCGAATTCGGCCGAACAAGGCGACCGGGTTCTCGTTTTGCAATCGCGTCCGTGATTTGCAACGACGGCGCCGGCGCCGCAAGGCTGCCTGCGTCGGAAGAAGAGGGACGGGCATCAAAAGGCGGTTGCGCGGCGACGAGTTGGTTAGGCGGCTGGCTGATCGCGCCTCTCTGACGCCGGGTAGGCGCGGGCTAATTTCCGGCCGTCGCAGCGCCAGGTGAGGTGGCGCGGCGCCCGAACCGGCGAGGGAGTTACGAGAATGAAGGTCTTCTTGACGGGCCATCGCGGCTACATCGGAAGCGTGATGCTGCCGATGCTGCTCGAGGCCGGCCACGACGTGATCGGGTGCGACAGCGATCTTTACGAGCGCTGCACCTTCCCCGCCGGCGGCGCCCTCGCCGACGTGCCGAGCCTGCGCAAAGACGTGCGCGACGTGACGGTCGCCGATTTGCGCGGCTGCGAGGCGGTGATCCATCTCGCCGCGCTGTCCAACGATCCGCTCGGCGACCTCAACCCCGAGGTCACCTTTGCCATCAACCACCGCGGCAGCGTGCATGTGGCCGAGCAGGCCAGGCGCGCCGGGGTCGGCCGCTTCCTGTTCGCCTCGTCGTGCAGCAATTACGGCCGCGCCGGGGAAGCGATCCTCGACGAAACCGGTGCGCTCAACCCGGTGACGGCTTACGGCCAATCCAAGGTGTGGGCCGAGCGCGACATCGCCCGGCTGGCCGGACCCGACTTCAGCCCGACCTATTTTCGGCCGGCGACCGCATACGGCGTATCGCCGCGCATGCGGTTCGACATCGTGCTCAACAATCTGGTCGCCTGGGCGGTGGCCCGGCACGAAATCCTGCTGAAATCCGACGGCTCGCCGTGGCGGCCGATCGTCCATATCGAAGACATCTCGCGCGCCTTTCTTGCCGGGTTGGCGGCGCCGGTCGAGGCGGTGTTCAACCAGGCCTTCAACGTCGGTTCGACGGCGCACAACTACCAGATTCGCGAGATCGCCGAGGTGGTGGCCCAGGTGGTCCCCGATTGCCACCTTGCCTTTGCCGCCGATGCCGGGCCGGATCAGCGCTCCTACCGGGTCAGCTTCGACAAGATCGCCCGCGTTCTGCCCGATTTCCGGCCGCAATGGGATGTCCGCAGGGGAGCCGAGCAGCTCTACGCGGCCTATCGCTCGGCCGGCCTGACGATCGAGGATTTCGAAGGCCCGCGTTATTTGCGGATCGCGCATATCAAGATGCTGCTCGAAGCGGGCGTGCTCGATGCGCAATTGCGCCGGCGCGCGGAGGAAGTGGCGTCGGCGGCCGAGTAATGCCGTCGGGGATGGACAGGCGCGGGGAGCCGGCCGCAGGCATTCGCGCCGCGCTGGCCGAGCCGGGCATCGGTGACGCCCTCTATGGCCTCGCGTGTCGGCTCTATCCGATCTGCCGCAGCATCACCGGCCCCGGCGTGCGGGAGACGCTGGGGGTGCTGCGCCGCCACGTTGCGCTCGATATCCGCGAGGTCCCGAGCGGAACCCAGGTGTTCGACTGGACGATCCCGCCCGAATGGACCATCCGCGGCGCCCATATCCGCAATTCGGCCGGCGAAAAGGTCGTCGATTTTGCCGACAACAACCTGCATGTCGTCGGCTACAGCCGCCCGGTGCGGGCGGTGCTGCCGCTGGCCGCGCTGAAGCGGCACCTCCACACATTGCCCGAACAGCCCGACCTGATCCCCTACCGGACCGGCTATTACAGCGAGCAGTGGGGCTTCTGCATGACCCATCGCCAGCTCGAGGCGCTGCCCGATGGCGATTACGAAGTCGTGGTCGACAGCTCCCTGGAGCCCGGCCATCTGAGCTACGGCGAGTATCTGCACCGGGGCGAGAGCGACGAGGAATTCCTGTTTTCCGCCCATATCTGTCACCCCTCGCTGGCCGACGACAATTGTTCCGGGCTGGCGCTGCTGGCCTTGCTTGCCGAGCGCCTGTCGCGGCTGCGGACGCATTACAGCTATCGCTTTCTGTTTGCCCCGGGCACGATCGGCGCGATCGCCTGGCTTGCGGCCAACGAGGCGCAGGTCGGGCGGATCCGGCACGGCCTCGTCGTTTCCTGCCTCGGCGACGGCGGCGGCCCGACCTATAAAAAGAGCCGGCGCGGCAACGCCATGATCGACCGGGTGATGTCGCATGTGTTGAAACATGCGGCTGAAAAGCCTGAGATCCTCGATTTCTCGCCGTATGGGTACGACGAGCGGCAGTACTGCTCGCCCGGGTTCAATCTGCCGGTCGGGCTGTTCCAGCGCAGCCGGTTCGGGACCTTTCCCGAGTACCACACCTCCGCCGACAATCTGGACTTCATCCGGCCGGAGCATCTGGCCGCGTCCTACGGCATGATCGCCGATGCGATCGATATCGTCGAACGCGACCGGCTGCCGCTGAACCTGGCACCCAAGTGCGAGCCGCAGCTCGGCCGTCGCGGCCTTTACGAGGCGATCGGCGGGCGCCGGGACGGCCCGGTAACGAGCATGGCGTTCCTGTGGGTGCTCAACCTGGCGGATGGAGAGCACTCCCTGCTCGACATCGCCGAGCAGGCCGGCCTGCCGTTCGGCGTCGTGGCCGATGCCGCTTCCCTGCTTGGCGACCACGGCCTCCTCGGATGAAGCGCGGCGCGGAAGGAAGCCGCATGACGGCGGTAGCGGCGGCGCCGCCGGTCAGGATCGCCCTGTTCGGGTTGTTCGGGTGCGGCAATCTCGGCAATGACGGGTCGTTTGCCGCGATGCTCGAAACTCTGCGGCGGGTTTGTCCCGAGGCCGAGATCACGTGCATCTGCGCCAACCCCGAAGAGGTCGAGCGGCTGTACGGCGTGCGGGCATTGCGCTTCGGCCTGCAGGGCGAGGCCAGCGCCGCATGGCAGCGGATTATCCCCGACAAGCTCGGAAACTGGCTCAGGGTCCTGCGCTATCGCGGCTATTTCGATGTGCTGATCTTTCCGGGCACGGGCATTCTCGACGATTTCGGCGCCGGCCCGTGGGGCATGCCGCTGTGCATCCTCGGCTGGTGCTTCGCCAGCCGGCTCGGCGGCGCGAAGATCGCCTTCGTCAGCATCGGCGCCGGCCCGATCCATCATCCGATCAGCCGCAAATTGATGAAATGGGGCGCGCGCCTCGCGCACTACCGGTCCTATCGCGATGTGGTGTCGCGCGAATTCATGGACGGGATCGGGCTTGACGTCAGTCGCGACCCGGTCTTTCCCGACCTCGCCTTCGCGCTACCGGTGCCGGCGGTTCCCGCTCAGGCGCCGGACGGCGGTCCGCCGGTGATCGGGCTTGGCGTCATGTCGTATTTCGGCTGGAGCCACGATCCCGCGACGGGCGGCGCGATCTATCGGACCTACCTGGAAAAACTGGCGAGCTTCGCCGCCTGGCTGCTCGGCGGCGGCTACCGCATCCGCGTATTGATGAGCGACCTGGCGGACGCGACGGCCGCGAGGGATTTGCGGCTGGCGCTGGCTGCCGAATTGCGCGAGCTCCCTGTCGAAGCATTTGTCGCTGAGGCGGCCTTTTCGCTCGGCGACGTGATGCGGCAGGCCGCGGCAACCGAGCTTGTCGTCGCCACCCGGTTCCACACCGTCGTGTGCGCGCTGATGCTCGGCAAGCCGGTGATCTCGCTCGGCTATTCATCGAAAAACGACGCCCTGCTCGCCGAGATGGGTTTGGGGGAATACTGCCAGCACGTCGAGAGGTTCGACGTGCCGCTATTGATCGATCAGTTCATCGCGCTGCAACGCGATCGCGGGCGCCGACAGCGCAAGATACGCGATACTGCGCTGTTGTATCGCGAGCGCCTGAAACGGCAGGAACAAGCCCTGGTCGGAAACCTGCTGCCGGCGCCAAGGCGGTTGGGTGCGGCAACCGCACGCGCCCCGCGATTGCGTCCGCTGCTTTAACGCGGCCTCATCCGGCGGTCGTAAAATCCGGCCAGTTCCGGTCTTTCGCGGAAATCGCGGCAACCGGCAGCGGCCATTCGATGGCGAAGGCCGGATCATCGTAGCGCACGCCGTCCGAGGCGTCGGGCGCATAAAACTCCGAGATCAGGTACCCGACCTCGGTATCGTCGCACAAGGTCTGCTGACCGTGCGCAAAGCCCTTGGGGATATAGAGGCGGCGCCGGTTGGCCGCCGTCAGTTCAAACCCCTGCCATTGGCGAAAGCTCGGCGATTGGGGCCGCAGGTCGATGATGACATCCCAGATCGCGCCTTTGAGGCAGGTCACGATTTTCACTTCTTCGTGCGGCGCGCGCTGGAAATGCATGCCGCGCAAGGTGCCCCTGGTTCGCGACGACGAGACGCTGTGCTGGACGAAGCCTGTCTCGAGCCCGCGGGCGCTGAACTCGATGGCGCAGAAGGTCCGGGCGAAGGAGCCTCGCTCGTCCTCGACCGGTTCCGGATCGATCAGCCAGGCGTCGTGAAACCGCGTTGCGTGGAACCGCATGTCTGACCTCGGCGGAAATTCTCAAGCGTGATGGCGCAGCAACCGGCCCCCGAGGTCCGACAAGGCGCGGACGATCCGGTCCGATGCATCGCCGCGGCGATAGAGGTTGCCGATGGGCGGGACCAGCATCGTCGTCGGCGCGTTGCGCCAGGCGAATTTCATCAGTTCTGCCGCGACCCGCACCTCGCCGCGGCAGAGATGCGAGAAGGCGCACCAATAGGCGCGCTCGCCCAGGCTGCGGCGCGCCCGGCGCAACAGCTTGCCAGCGTCCGGCAGCATCAGGCCTTCGCGCGCGAAAAAGGATTTGAACGCGGCCTCGTACTCGATGTCCCAGACATTGAGGTTGGAAACCGAGCCAGACTGGTTCGACCGGTGCACCCGGGCGATGCCCTGTACCGCTGCGGTCTCGGCCACGTTCCCGCGACAGGCGAAGCGCATCCACAATTCGAAATCGTCGGTGTGGGTCAGTTCCTTGCGGTAATGGCCCACCTGCTTCTGCACCGCGGTTCTGACCACCGCGGTCGGGCCCGGTATGTGATTGCGACCGGTGGCGCAGAACCGGTCCAGCAGCTCCATGCCGGTAATGATCCGCCACTCGCCGTCGCCGCCGTCATCGCCGAGCGCGGGCACCGGGTCGCTCAGCAGCACGCTGAGCGCGGTGCCGTAGGTAAGGTGGACGTCGGGGCGCCGGTCCATGACCGAGATCGCGCGCCGCAATGCGCCCGGTGCCAACAGGTCGTCGGCACAGAGGATCAGGAAGTAATCGCCGCGCGCCCAATCGATCCCCTCGTTGAACGAGGCGTGCGGACCGAGATTGGTTTTCCGTGCCACCACCTCGACGCGGGCGTCCGCGGCGGCGAGGCGGCGTGCGACGGGGACGCTGTTGTCGGAGGAGGCGTTGTCGATCACGAGCACGCGCAGCCCGTCGACGTCCTGGGCCAGGATGCTGGTGACGCATTGGTCCAGCAGGTGACCATACTCGTAACAGGGCACCACGACGTCGATGCTGCCCATCGACTCTCCTCCGCGCTGCAATCCGGGCGCCGGATCATTGTTGCGCCGGGCGCCGCCACACAAGTGGAGCAGAATAACTATGGCCGGGCGAGGATGCGCCATTTGCGGTAGGGCGCGGCAAGTCTGCTACCGTTATTTTGGTACGCCGCTGCGTCTCAATGAGCAGCCGTCAAGGCCTGCTTGCGGCGCCGGCTGCTGTATTCTGCGCGACGCGCCTACGCCTCGGCGCTAGCCAGATTGGCCAAGCCCCGGTCCGTCAAAAAGCTACGCTCTTTCCGAAGCCGCGAGCCACTACTATGTGGTTCGGCCGGCGCCCGAAGCGAAGCAGCGAGGACGGGGCATCGGTCTGCAAGGAGCAGCACATTGTGCGGAAACGCCATCTGCCGACCGGGTTCACGGCCAGCCGCGGCTGTGCATCCGTGCTCGCACCGTCCGCGCGACAAATTTTGTAGCGAAGTTGACCGCGCTATGGCTCGACGGTTTTTACAGTTCTGCCGCGAGGGATACCCCGTCGGCCGCGTCACGGTTCGTGGCGATGCCGCGGGTGCCGCCTTCCCCGATCCTCAATCGCAGTCACTCCGGCAGATAATGATCCGACATGGATGATGTGCAGTCCGTGCCGCTCGAGCAGCGCGTCGTCGAGCATTTTGACCAGGCTGCGTCCAGCTATGTCCGCGCCTATGCCGAGCGGACGCCGGTTGCCGCGTTCTTCAATCGGCGCAGGGAAATCATCGGGGCGATGCTCGATCGGTGCCAGGGCGGGCGTCTGCTCGACGTTGGCTGCGGCCCCGGAATGATGGTCGAGACCTGCCTCGACAAAGGCTTCGACTATATCGGCGCAGACATTTCGCCGGGGATGATCGCCGAATGTCGGCGCCGCTACGAAGGCTGCGGCGATGTCAGCTTCTGGGTTGCGAAAATGCAGAGCCTGCCGTTCGCCGATGCCAGCTTCGACGTGGTCCTGTGCATGGGCGCGCTCGAGTATCTCGAACCCGCCGAGGAATTGCAGGCGATCGGAGAAATGGTTCGGGTCTTGCGCGCGGGCGGCATGCTGGTCGTTTCCTACCTGAACGCCGCCAGCCTTTATTGGGTCTTCGACCGCTGGTACGACGCCGTCCGCGGGGCCATGGCCGAGCCGCCGCGCTGGCTGGTAAAGAGCCCGAGGATGCGGGCCGCACCGCCGACGAAAGTGCCGGTGCGCAAGTTTCACGGGCGCATCTGCCGGGAAAACCTGGTGCAGGCCGGGCTGGCCGTGGAAGAAACGGTTTTTTACGACATGAGTCTGTTGCCGTCTCCGCTCGACCGGCGCCTGCCGCGCCTGGTCAACTGGACGGGCGGGCGGTTTCAGCGCTTGGCCAACGGGCCGCTCAGGCACCAGGCCAAGGGGTTCATCATCGCCGCGCGGAAGTAGTGCCGGGCGGGGCGGCACGCCGCGCCTGCTCTCCGAAACGGCGTTGTCGGCACATGCGGCCGTGCAGGCGCATGCCGCCCGCCAACAGCAGGAGGCGACACAATGACCGCAGTCTTTTTCGACCCTATCCTGAACGACCGTGATCGGCGCGACAGGCTTTATGCCGGGGACATCATCATCCTGTCCGCGACCCCGGCCTCGCTCGGCCTCATAGAGTTGGCGCGGCGGATGCTCGAGGACGCTTTCGCGCCGCACGATCCGCGCCTCGTTCACCGCTATCGGACGCCCGAGGAAGTGGCCGGCATCCTCGCCGTGCTCAAGCCGCGCTTCATCCATCATCCGGAATGCAAGTCGCTGATCGCGGCGCTGATGCGCGAGCGTAGCATCGACCTCGACAAGCTCTATTTCGACGTGCCCCGCCTGCGCTCCGCCTACCCGTCGGATTTTCTCACCTCGGGCATTGCCTACGCCTTTCATCCGCACCGGGATACCTGGTATTCGGCGCCGCCGTGCCAGCTCAACTGGTGGATCCCGGTCTACCCGCTGCAGCCGGACAACGCGATGGGCTTCTACCCGCGCTACTTCAGCGAGCCGGTCCGCAACAGCTCGGAAACCTACAACTACTACGACTGGAACAGCCGCAATCGCGCGTCGGCGGCCGCTCATGTCCGCAGCGACACGCGCGAGCAGCCCAAACCGCAGCAGCCGGTGGAGCCGCCCAGCATCCGCTACCTGCCGCCGCCCGGCGGCGTCATCCTGTTCTCCGGCGCGCAGCTGCACGAGACCGTGCCGAACACAACCGGCATGGCCCGCTACAGCATCGATTTCCGGACCGTGCACCTCGACGACGTGCTCACCCGCCGCGGTGCGCCCAACGTCGACTCGCGCAGCACCGGAACGACGATGCGCGACTATCTGCGGGCCTCCGACCTGCAGCATCTGCCGGAGGAGGCGGTCCGCCTCTATGACGACGACACCGCGGAAGCGGGCAAAGTGCTGCAGTTCGGCGACCGCCTGTTGCGCGAGGGCGCGGCGGAATAGGGCGAGCCATTTCGGGAATCCCGCTGCCGCCTACCACTTCGGCGGTTTGGACAGCCGGGTCAAGCCGGTTCGGCTAGTTCGATTGGCGGGGGGTGCTCCATCCGAAAGCTAGGCTCCCTGCGGCGCCGCATCGCACTAGGTTGCCGGTCATCGGGCGCGGGAGCGCAAGCCAGGGGCCAGGGTCGGGCATGAGCGTACCAGCACTGGAAATCGAGAGACGCGGCCTTGCCGAGGAGACCGCGCATTGCCGGCTGTGCGGCGAGACATTGACGCAGAGCTTTGTCGATCTGGGCATGTCGCCGCTGTGCGAGAGCTACCTCACCCGCGACCAGCTCGACCGCATGGAGGCTTTCTACCCGCTGCACGCGATGGTCTGCGGCAGCTGCTTCCTGGTTCAGCTCAAGCAGTACGTCAGCGCCGACGACATCTTCACCGAATACGCCTATTTCTCGTCGTATTCGACGAGCTGGGTCGAGCACGCCAGGCGCTACTGCGAGATGATCCAGGCCCGGCTCGGCCTCGATGCACGCAGCCTCGTCGTCGAGGTGGCAAGCAACGACGGCTATCTGCTGCAGCATTTCCGCCCGCTCGGCGTGCCGGTGCTCGGCATCGAGCCCGCCGCCAACGTCGCCAAGGCGGCGCGGGAGCGGGGCGTGCCGACGCTGGTCGAGTTTTTCGGAGCGAAGATGGCCCAGCGCCTGGCGATGGAGGGCCGCCGCGCCGACCTGATCGTCGGCAACAACGTGCTCGCCCAGGTTCCGGACCTCAACGATTTCACCGCCGGCCTCGCCCGCCTGCTGGCGCCTGAGGGAGTCATCACGCTGGAGTTTCCGCATCTCGAACGGCTGATGGCGGAAAGCCAGTTCGACACGATCTACCATGAGCACTTCTCCTATTTCTCATTGGTCACGATCGAGCGCCTGGCGGCGCGGCACGGGCTCACCGTGTTCGACGTCGAGGAACTTCCGACGCATGGCGGTTCGCTCAGGGTCTATCTCGCGCACCAGGGTTCGTCGCACGCGGTCGCGCCGGCGGTGGGTCTCCTGTGCGAGCGCGAGCGGCGCCTCGGGATCGAAGACCTTGCGAGCTATCGCGCCTTTGCCGAGCAGGTGAAAAACACCAAGCGGCGCCTGCTCGCGTTCCTGATCGAGGCAAAGGACGCGGGCAAGCGCATCTGCGGCTACGGCGCGCCGGGCAAGGGCAACACGTTGCTGAACTATTGCGGTATCGGCACCGATTTCCTCGACTTCACGGTCGATCGCAGCCCCTACAAGCAGGGCCGGTTCACCCCGGGCATGCACATCCCGATCCGGCCCGTCGCAGCGCTCGACGAGGCGCGCCCGGATTTCGTGCTGATCCTGCCGTGGAACCTCAAGGACGAGATCGTGCGCCAGATGCGCCATATCGGCGATTGGGGCGGCCGTTTCGTCCTGCCCATTCCCGAAGTCACGTTGATCGATCCGAAAGAGCTGCGGTCATGAAAGTCGTTCTCTTCTGCGGCGGTCTGGGGACGCGCATCCGCGAGTACGGCGAGAACACGCCGAAGCCGATGATCCCGATCGGCAACCAGCCGATCCTGTGGCATGTGATGAACTATTACAGCCGCTACGGGCACCGCGATTTCATTCTGTGCCTCGGCTACAAAGCCAACGTCATCAAGGATTTCTTTTTCAGCTACCGGCCCCACGCCTTTGCCGACTGCGTCGTTACCGGCTTCGGCCGCAAGGTCGAGTTGCTGGGCCAGCCCGAAGAGGATTGGCGGGTCACGCTGATCGATTCGGGGATCTGGCGCAATATCGGCGAGCGCCTGTGGGCGGTGCGCGATTACGTGAAGGGCGAGGAAATCTTTCTCGCCAATTACAGCGACGGGCTGACCGACGTCGATCTCGACGTGATGATCGATCGCTTCCGCAAGAGCGGCAAGATCGCCTGCTTTCTCGCGACCCGGCCGCCGCTCACCTATCACCTCGCCGATATTGCCGATGACGGGAAGGTGCGCGAATTCCGTTCGTCGGAGCGGTCGGACATCTGGATCAACGGCGGCTATTTCCTGCTGCGGCGCGAGATTTTCGATTACATGCGCGAGGGCGAAGAGCTGGTGTTGGAGCCGTTCACCCGCCTGATCGCCGACGACCAGCTGATCGCCTACAAGCACGAAGGGTTCTGGCGCTCCATGGACACGCTGAAGGACCGCCAGGTCCTCGAAGAAATGGTTGAACAGGGGCGCATGCCGTGGC
The DNA here is from genome assembly GCA_030041385.1 of Alphaproteobacteria bacterium. GTDB lineage: Bacteria > Pseudomonadota > Alphaproteobacteria > ATCC43930 > CGMCC-115725 > DATARH01. The sequence goes on along the minus strand of JASHNY010000246.1, from coordinate 16,415 downwards.
TGCCTGGCGACCGCAACGAAGGCGCCAAGAGATTGATGATCGCCGCGCCATGATGGCGCTTCCGCTGGCCCGGCCCGGGGAAAAATTATCCGTGCTTTGCCTCGGCGCCCATGCCGACGACATCGAGATCGGGGCAGGGGGCACGTTGCTCGGCTGGATCGCTGCCGGCGTTCGGCTCGAGGTCGACTGGTGCGTCTTGAGCGCGCAGGGGCCGCGGGCCGACGAAGCCGAAGCCTCGGCCGCATCGTTTCTGTCTGGGGCGGCGTCGCGTCGCATCCGGCTCGCCGGCTTTCCAGACACGCGCTTTCCCGGCCATTCGGACGCGATCAAGGACTGGCTGCTCGCCGTCCGCGACCAGGTGGCACCGCAGCTCATCCTGACCCATCGGCGCGACGACGCGCACCAGGACCACCGCGAGGTGTGCCAGCTGACCTGGAACCTGTTTCGCGACCATTTGATCCTTGAATACGAAACCCCGAAATGGGATGGCGACCTCGGCCAGCCCAACGTCTACATGCCCGTTGCCAATTCGGTGCTCGACCGCAAAATCGAATTGCTGATGGCCCATTTCGGGACGCAACGGTCGAAAGACTGGTTCCAGCCCGAGGTCTTTCGCGCGCTGGCGCGGTTGCGCGGCATGGAGTGCCGGGCGCCCGAGCAGTGGGCCGAGGCGTTTTTCGCCCGCAAGCTGCGTCTCGCCTGACCTGCGGCTGCCCCGCTAGCGGGCGCTGTTACAGAATTCCTCAAATATTTTCCAGGCCACGGAAGGCGTGCCATCCGGCCTGTTCTCGCGGAAGCTTTTCAACCTGGAGTAATCATTGGCTTATAAGGTGCAGCGGTTTTCGCACGGTGCTCCGCCCGCCCTGCAACAATTTCTTTCCTGCACCATTGCACGTGCTTCAAGGGTCAGCAGAGCCGCGGATTTCGACATGTTCTTGCTGAAATCTCGGTATTAAATGAGATAGGCCGGGCTCTTCCTTACGTGCATTGCGGCGAAGAAGACTATCCCTTGCCCACTTTTGGTTAGGCCATAATCAGTTTGCGACTGCGCTCTTCCCGCCCCTAGACCTTATGGCCAAGGCGCCAGAACCAGCGGGCAATTTTATTCTGCAAAAGCAAACGCCGCGGAGCGCGGAAATGAACCAGAAAGTTGCGCTGATTGCGGGCATCCACCCCAGCTGCGGCGGGTATCGCCGGCGGCCTCTAAGAATAAGAATCCCTGTACCCAGCGTCGGGCGGCATCCTTGCGGCTCGCCGGTAGGGGCATGCCTGCCCAGGACCAAGCGCAATCGGGTGCACGCCGCGCCAATTCGGTCTGCACACCAAGCCCGTCATTACCAACTTTAGATAGCTATCGGCCGTGAATTCTTTGCGGCAAATATTCGCTCTCCGATCTCGGATCGGACCGGCGCGAAACACTGTGCAGCGAGATCTTCATTCCAACAATTAAGCCGGGGATCAGGGATGAGTGTCATGCGGCGATACGAGATCAGCAGAGGCATGAGCGATACTTCGGTTGACGTAGCGATCGTTGGCGCGGGGCCGTACGGTCTTTCCCTTGCTGCCCACCTACGGGCGGCCGGGGTATCTTTCCGTATCTTCGGGCAGCCGATGCAGGGCTGGGTGGCGCACATGCCGGTCGGCATGCGGCTCAAGTCCGAAGGGTTCGCCTCCAATCTCTATGACCCTGAAGGCGCGTTCACGCTCGAACGGTTTTGCCGCGAGCGGGGCATTCCATACGCGGACAGCGGGCTCCCGGTAGCGCGCGAAACCTTCATCGATTACGGGGTGGCGTTTCAGGAGCGGTTTCTGCCCGGGCTCGAATGCAAGAACCTCGTCGGCCTCGACCGCGATGCCGATGGTTTTGTGCTGCGCCTCGCGGACGCCGAAAGGGTTCTTGCGCGGCGCGTCGTGCTCGCGGTCGGCATCGCCGGTTACGGGTATGTGCCCGATGAGTTGGCCAGTTTGCCCGCTCAAGTCGTCACCCACAGCTCGCGGCACGCCGACCTGCAATCGTTTGCCGGACGCAGAGTGGCGCTCGTCGGCGGCGGTTCATCAGCCATCGACCTCGCCGATTTGTTGACCGAGGCCGGCGCCGAGGTGCAGCTGATCGCGCGCAGGCCGGCGCTGCGCTTTCACAATCCGCCGACCGGCGAGCCGCGCTCGCGCTGGCAGGAGATCCGTTATCCGATGACCGGCATGGGCCCGGGATTGCGCGCGCGCCTCTACACGGATGCGCCGCTCGCGTTCCATTTTCTGCCACAGAAAGTCCGGCGCGGTATCGTCCTCGATTTCGCGCCGCCGGAAGGCGGCTGGTTCAGCAGGGAACGCATCATCGGCCGCGTTCCGCTCCTGCTCGGCCATTCGGTCGTTCGCGCCCGCACCAGAGGGCAGGAAGTGCAGTTGCGGCTGTCGGGGCCTGACGGTTCAGAGCGCGATGTCGTCGCCGACCACGTGATTGCCGCGACGGGCTACCGGGTGGATTTGGCCAGGCTGACCTTCCTCAGCCAGAGAATCCGCGCCCGGCTGCGCTCCGCCTATCAGACGCCGGTGCTGTCGTCGCAGTTTGAATCTTCGGTTCCGGGCCTTTATTTCGTCGGGCTGCCGGCAGCACTCAGCTTCGGCCCGATGATGCGATTTGCACTCGGCGCCGGATATACGGCGCGGCGCCTCACCGGCGCCTTGCGCGGGTCGCAGTCGCGCGACCGCCATGCGCATTATCTGGTTCGCGCTGCAAACCTGTGACACCCGCGGCAGCCTCGAGGTCCGCCGGCGAGTAGCGTCAATGCCCAGGGGTCATGCGGTTGGTGGAGAGATCGGATGGCGCCGAAGATACTGATCGTGCACACGCTGGAGTGGGCCAACGCGGCGCGCCTGGCGCTGGCCTTTCGCTCGGCCGGGTGTTCGGTCACCGCCCTGTGTCTGCCCAACCATCAGCTGCGCGCGATCTCGTCCCTTGAGAGGATTTACACCTATCGCCCGTTCGCACGGCTGCGGTCGCTGAAAGCGGCGATCATCGGCGCCGACCCGGACCTGATCGTTCCCTGCGACGACACGGCCGTCGTGCTGATGCACCGGCTGCACGCGCGGCTGCGCGACAGCTCGGGAACGGCGGTGCGGGTTCGCACGGTTGTCGAGCGGTCGCTCGGCCGGCCGGATCATTACCACGCAATCACGACGCGAAGCATGCTTCCCGGCCTTGCCGCGCGGGCCAGCGTGAGGACGCCGCGCACGGACCTCGTCGCCGATCTCGGCATGCTGCGGCAATCCTTTCCCGGGCATGGCGGGGCCGCCGTTCTGAAGGCGGACCACAGCTGGGGCGGCTGGGGCGTCCGCATCGTCGGCAATATCGGGGAGGCGGAGCTGGCCTTTCGCGGCATGACCGGCGGCCGTTACCTGGCACTGACGATGAAGCGCCTGCTGTGGGACCGGGACCCGGAATTCTTTCTGCGGCTCCTGCGCGGCCGCACCGCGACCTTGACGATGCAGGAATTCATCCGCGGCACGATCGCGAACTGCTCGGTGGCCTGCTGGAACGGCGAGGTTGTGGCGAGCATCGGCGTCAAGGTGCTGGCGACCCAGAACCTCACCGGGAATTCGACGGTCGTTCAGGTGGTCGATAACGACGAGATGATCGACACGGCCGCGCGCATCGTTCGCCAGATCGGCGGCACCGGATTTTTCGGCTTCGATTTTATTCTCGAAGAAGCAACGGGGCACGCTTTCCTGCTCGAAATAAACCCGCGCGCGACCCAGATCAGCCATTTGGCCCTGGGCAAGGGCCACGATCTCCCGGCGGCGCTGCGTGCGAGCCTGCTGGGCGAGCCGCTTCCCGACTCGCCGGCGGTTACGACCAGCGATGTAATCGCCTTTTTCCCGCAGGAACTGCGGCGCGATCCGGACAGCCGCTTCCTCGCTTTTGCCTATCACGACATACCCAACGAAGAGCCGGCCCTGGTGCAGGCCTTTCTGGCAAACCCGGGTCCGATGCGCCGCGCCATCGCGCGCATTCGCGCCTTGCAGGCCCGGGCGCAGCACCGCAGCCCGGCTCTCGGCATCGCCGTCGGGCCGCACGAGGTACCGCATTCCGACGGGGCCTGACCCCGACCGGAGCTGATGCCCCGAGGCGTTGCGAAGGCTAAGTCGTTTCGCCCGGCCCGTAAGCCTTATAGCCAAGGCGGCAGAAACATCCATCGGTTTTATCTTGCGGGGCCGAATACCAAGGAGCGTGCGATGAATGGTCGAGTTGCATTGGTTACCGGCGTCACGGGACAGGACGGCGCTTATCTTTCCGAATTGCTGCTCGAAAAGGGCTATGTCGTTCACGGCGTCAAGCGGCGCTCCTCGTTGCTCAACACGGCACGCGTCGACCACCTCTACCGCGACCCGCATGAAGGCCCATCGCGCTTTCTCCTGCATCATGGCGACCTGACCGACGCGACCAACCTGATCCGCCTGATCCAGGAAGTGCAGCCGGACGAAATCTACAACCTCGCGGCGCAAAGCCACGTGCAGGTCAGCTTTGAAACTCCGGAATACACGGCCAATGCCGACGCCATCGGCACGCTGCGGCTGCTCGAGGCGATACGGATATTGGGGCTGCAGGATCGGGTGCGGTTCTACCAGGCCTCGACTTCGGAACTCTACGGCCAGGTCCAGGCCACGCCCCAGGATGAAACGACGCCGTTTCATCCCCGCAGCCCCTACGGCGTCGCCAAGCTCTATGCCTATTGGATCACCGTCAACTACCGCGAGGCGTACGGCATGCACGCCTCGAACGGGATCCTGTTCAACCACGAGAGCCCGATCCGCGGCGAAACCTTCGTCACCCGCAAGATCACCCGGGCGGTGGCGCGCATTCACCGGGGCCAGCAGCAGCGCCTTTATCTCGGCAACCTCGATGCCAAGCGAGACTGGGGTCATGCCCGCGACTATGTCGACGGGATGTGGCGCATCGTGCAGCAGCCCGAGCCGGATGATTACGTATTGGCAACTGGCGAGACTCACACGGTGCGCGAGTTCGTCGAGCTGGCCTTTGCCGAAATCGGGCGCGGGATCGAGTGGCGCGGCACCGGCGTCGGCGAACAAGGTGTCGATGCCGAGCGCGGCGACGTGCTGGTTCGCGTCGATCCGCGGTACTTCCGCCCGGCCGAAGTCGAGCTTCTGCACGGCAACCCCGCCAAGGCGCGAGCCAAGCTGGGCTGGTGGCATCGCACCGCATTTGCCGAACTGGTCCGGGAAATGGTCAGGGCCGATCTCGGCGCGACCCGGCGCCGGGTCACGCGCGAGTTGGAACTTGCCTGATTGCAACTCGCCGCATCGGGGCAGGCGTTCGCCCTGCCGTGTGGGTGCGATCGGTCACCGCGGTGGCGAGACCGGAATCAGGTTGATGCCAACTTGCGTGGAGACCGCGATCCCAGCGCCGAATAGGGATCGGCGCCCGGCGGAGAACCGCTGCGCAGCGGCGTCCTGGCCGGCGGATTCCAGTCGGGCGCCGGCGCCTTCGCGCCGCCGTGACCCCGAGAGCCCGGCACGGCCGCGAGCTCCGCGGCAGGTGGTTGCTCGGTGGTATAGCCGTGCTTTAATGCCCAGATCGCGGCCTGCGTGCGGTTGGCCACGCAGATCTTTCGCAGCAATCCCCTGAGGTGGACCTTCACTGTGGCTTCGGTCACGCCAAGCTTGCGTGCGATCGTCTTGTTCGAGTGGCCGCCCAAAAGGTAGCTCAAGATTTGCGCCTCGCGCGCGGACGGGGTCTGGGCGCCCAGATCTCGGGGTGGCGGCTGCTCGCGGTCTCCGACATCGGCGGGCGCCCGGGCGGCGCGCGCCAACAGCGACTGCATCAGGCTGTGCTGCACCACGCGCTCGCCCCTCTGCATCAGGCGCAGCGCCCGTACCATGGCGTCGGCGGCGATGCCGAACGTGAGGATGCCGGTCGAAATCGCGATGTTTTCGCTGCTGATGCGGTCGACGCCGGGCTCGTCGGTCAGGATGACGAGCCGGGCCGGGCCGACGGCGTTCACGATCTGGCGCAGAGGAGGGTGGTTCTCCACGCAAAAGGCGGCGTCGATCAGGATGAAGTCGCCCTCGCCATACCTCGCCGGGCCCAACTCGGCCAGAAAGCTTTCGGGGTCTGCGGCCTCCGCCGGTATGGAAAAGCCGCTATCCGTCAGAAGTCGACGCAGAACGTCACGGAGCAGCTTGCTGCGTAAGACGAGTAAGACTGCATTCATAGCGGTATCGTCCACCCAGGAGCTCCGAGAGGGCCTCCCCCGCCGACTCTCGTCAGATGCCGCCTATACAAAAGAGGTTCATCTCTGACTGAACTCGCCAAATGGTCCGCGCATCAGGCCGAGCGCGCACCAATTCACATCACCAGTATCCCCGTTGCCATACCAGGACGTGAGGTAAAATACATTACTTTTTATTATAAAGATAGACCGTTCGCGTTAACGCGCATGCGCCCTCGCGCAAATTACCCTTTTGGCGCCCATCAGGCGGATGCCGGCGCCACCCCCATCTGCATACCCCGGTATGCCCCATCATTTCGGTTTACAACCAGGGGCCGCAATCCCGGCTGGCCGGAACCATGCCCACCCTTTCAGACCGTATTTTTTGCGCCCCGGGACCTGTTAAAGAACTTAAGGGTTTTCGGTCGGCCGCTTTTGCGCCAACAGCATCAAGGTCCAGCCCAAACCCATTCGCTCTTTCAGATTATCCACCCGATTGCCGAAGACCGCGCGGATTGGCAGGTTGACTTTTCGTGAATGGACGAAGCGCATGATGCCGCGGTTGGCCCGCGGGGTCACGGAGAACAGGCTCAGAATCTCGAAATCCTTGCCGACGATATCGCGCAACTCGCGCCAGCCGACCCAGCGGCGCAGCCATCCCGGCCGGGTCGGGGGCACGCGGTTGAAATGGGTGAGAACAAACCGGTTCTGGGTTGCCAGCATCAAATACCCGCCGGGCCGCAACAGCGTCGCTATCTTATGGATAAATCCCGGCTGGTCGGCGACATGCGCAAGCACCTCCAGCGAAACGGCGACGTCGAAGCAGCCGGTGCCGAACGACAGGGCCATGAAATCGCCGGCGATGAATGTCACTGCCGCGGTACGCGTCTGTGCGCGGCGCAACACGTCGTCGGCGAGGTCGGTTGCAGTCACGCGGCCATAACGGGTCAGGCGTGAACACAGCCATCCCGCACCACAGCCCACTTCAATGATGTCGAGGTCTTTTCGCCCCAACTGGTCGAGCCATTCGCCGACGACCGCGGCTTGTCTTAGCGATACCTCGTCGAGCTGCTGCTCACGTGTGGTGGCGTTCCAGTCGTTCCAGTGCTCCCGCTGCAAGTCGATCGGGGTACCGTCTTGTTGCGACATGTGACACCGAACCTTTTATGATGCTAAGCGAATGCCCAGCTATCAGATCGGTGGTAGCTTTTTGAGTTGGCAATAAGGCGTAAGGTTGAAACCGGGTCGGCTCTTTCGCCTCGCTTTTTGCCGCTTCCCGCGCCGCCGGCCGGGATCGTCCCGCCGCACAAACAAAAAAGCCCATGAGCAGGTGGCTCATGGGCTTTTTCGTAAAGGAAACGAGAGGTTGTTTTTCGATCAGGGCAGCGGGACCGGCGTGTAGGCCGCGCCGGCGTCCGAGAGCGAGAGCGGCGCCGGGACGATGGCCGGGTCGGCTGGCGGCGGGGCGTGTTCAGCTGCCGCAGCCACGCGCTTGATCCGCGTCGGCGTCTTGCTCACCACGATGTCCGGCGCGTCGAGTTCCGGCTCGGCGCTTTCGGGCGATGCGATGAGGCGGTCGAGGCCGCCGCCGTTCCCCGGTGCAGATGCCAAGCCGGTGATCCCGTTGTTCAACGCCCAGATGGCAGCTTGCGTACGGTTGGCCGCACGGACCTTGCGCAACACACCCTTGAGGTGAACCTTCACCGTCGCCTCGGTGATGCCCAGGCGGCGCGCGATCAGCTTGTTTGAGCAGCCATCGACCAGATACCGCAGGATTTCGACCTCGCGCTGCGACAGCGACTGCTTGCCGACGGGAATCTGGTCATCGAGCGCGGCCGGAACCGGCTTCGGTGGAGTTACTCCAACCGTCATCGACGTGAAGAGCAACATGACCAGTTCCATCGGCATTACCCGCTGGCCAAGCTGAAGCAATCGCAGAGATTGCATCATGATTTCGCCGGATATATCCAGCGAAAGGATACAATCCGCTGCCATGATATGCTCGTGCTTCAGGTACAGAAGGTCATCTCCCGTAGCAAGAATAGTGAGACGGCTTTTTGGTAAGGCATGACGTATCGAAGAGAGTAATCCCTCATGCTTTCGGCAGAGAGAACCTTCGAGAATTGTGAGGCTTATCTCCTGATCGGGATGAAGTTCACTCAACTGCAGGGCGTCGTCCACTGTCGATGCTTCGGCTACTACCTGGAATCCCGCATCGCAAAGTAGCTTACGCAACCCCTCTCGCATGAGACGCGATTGCAAGACCAAAAAGATCTTTTCCATGTCCTGGATTCCCGTATTGGGCCCCCGTTTGCAACGCAATCCCCCTACGAAATTCCCTTTTCGGTCGTCTATTTGGAATGTGATCCGGGCGTTCGCCCTGTTTTGGTGAGACAGTTCCCACTACCTCGGCGCATTCATACAAGACGCTCGACATTTTAGATATCTGTTCGGCAGAGGTAATCCCATTGGTCAATGACGAAACGCCTGCACGGGATTTTCGACCTCTGGTCGAATCTTGGAACGCGCCTTTGCGGTTGGCGCCCGGCGCCAATCCATTATCTGACGCATTCTCGTCGAAATAACATCACAAGTGCGTGCGCGCGGTACGCGCGTCGAACAGGCCCCGGCTCACGCCGGGCGGCATCGCACCAGGCTGATCGGCTTCAGGGTCATCACCGCTTCGCCGTTCTGGTTCAACACCTCGACCAGGGTCCGGATCACGCCCTGATCGGGTTTCGAGCGTGAGCGGCGCGCCTCCAGAACCGTAACCCTGAGGCTCAGCACATCGCCCGCCCTTACCGGCTTGACCCAGCGCAATTCGTCAAGGCCCGGCGAGGCGAGGCCGGAGGCCGGCGACAGGAACACCTCGGTGAACAGGCGCATCATCATCGCGCCGGTGTGCCAGCCGCTGGCGATGAGCCCGCCAAACGGGCCGCGCGTTGCCGCCTCGATGTCGGTATGCATCGCCTGCGGGTCCCAGCGGCGGGCGAAATCGAGAATATCCTTCTCGCTGACCGGCATCGCGCCGCCGCTAAGCACGGCGCCCGCCGGGTAATCTTCGAAGTAGCGGGGCTCGGTGCTCATTGGGGGTCCGGAAAATCGATCACGCGCACCTCTTCGCTGTCGGTATCGAGCACCGCGCATGACAGCAATCGCCCGTTTCGGTTGTCGCGGGCGTCACCGGCGGAACCCGGGTTGATCACCAACACCCGGCCGATGCGCCGCGCGAGTTGTGCATGGGTGTGGCCGTAGAGAACGAAATCGGCATCGGCCTCGGCAAACCGGGACAGCAATGCGCTTTCCGGGTGGATATAGGCGCCGCGCGGCTCCCACGGCGTCGAATGGACCAGCAGCAGCCGCTTGCCGTCGATGTCGAGGCTGAGCCGGTGCGGTCTTTCGCCCAGCCACTCCAGCAGCCTCGCGTCGCTCCCCGGGCGTTCGCGCGCGCGGGCTCCGAGCGGCCCGAAGAATCCTTCCTCGTGGTTGCCGAGGATCGTGTGCGCGCCGCGGTCCTTGAGGATCTGCACGACGTCGTTGGAAAAGCGATACTCCCAGATGCTGTCGCCGAGGCAGATCAGCTCGTCGATATCGCCCATCAGCCGCAGCGCCTCGACGAGGCCGGCGGCGTTGCAGTGAATGTCGGAAACGATGCCGAATATCATCGCCGGTCGGTTCTGGCCAGGGCGGCGGCATCGTGCCGGACGGGCAGCTTGGGTGAAACCCCGTTCCGCGCTACCCTCCATTGCGCCCGGTTGCGTCCCATCTCTTGCCTACACAGCAGCGGAGATTGCCATGGCCATCGCCCTCGACCACACCATCGTGCCGGCGCATGACAAGATCGCCTCGGCGCAGTTTTTCGCCCGCATCTTCGGCCTCGAATTTCGCGGCCTTCATTCCCATTTCGCCCCGGTCCAGGTCAATGAGGCGCTGACGCTCGATTTCGACGAGCGCGGCGATTTCGAGCATCACCACTATGCGTTCAAGGTGGGTGATGCGGAATTCGACGCGATTTTCGCGCGCGTCAGGGACGAAGGCATCGCCTATGGCAGCGGGCCGCGCGACCGTGCCGACATGCAGATCAACCATCGGCGCGGCGGCCGCGGGTTTTATTTCGAGGACCCCAACGGGCACGTGCTTGAAGTGCTGACCGCGTAGAACCCGGGTGGCGGGGCCGGGCGCGGCAGGGATCAGCCCGAGGCCGCGGCCCGTCCCTGCCGGCTGGCGGTGCGTGCCCCGATCGCGCAGATGGCGCGCGGCTTGTCGATGCGCACGACGATGCTCTCGCTGATGTAGAGCTGGTAGTGCACGCCATCGTGCCCGACATAGCCGGCGTGAAAATCCTGCCCCTGTACCAAGACGCCGACGCTCGCGTCGATCAGGGCGCCGCCCTCGATCGCCGTCTTGTAGATGCCGGCGGTGCAGAGCCGGCGCAGATGCTCGAGCCCGATCACGTCGGTGCCGGGATAGAGGTGGAACAGATCATTGTAATAGGCCGGCGCCAGCACCAGCGCATAAGGCCCGCGAAACCCGGCATCGTCGAGCGTCGTCGCTGCGGCGAGCACGTCCTTCAGCGCGCCGTCGGGCGACGACCAGTCGGACCCGGCGATCTGGTGGCGGCCGTCGACCGTCAGCAGCCCTGGAATGCCGAAATCCACCTGTCCCTTGTAGATGAATTCCTCCTCGCGGTCGGCAACAGCCTCGGCCGCGTCCTCGGCGGGTGACAGGTCGAGCGGCTGACCGTTCTCGACATGGGCGGCGACGCGGCGGATGCTGAGGCGAAAACTCTTGCGCAGCATCGGCACCGGCAGGGCGCGGCCGAGAATCGCGCCGGCTTCGTCCGGCCCGGGCTGCCGGCAATAATCATCGTTGCCGACCTCGATCGTGGTGAGGCCGGCGCCGAACGGCCCCTCGATGTCGAGAAAGCGCCGGCCGGTCAGCCGCTCGCGTGCGGCCTTGATCGCCCGCCCGTCGATCGCGTCCCAGACCGAAGCGGGGAGGGGCGCGAGCCCGCGATTGAGATAGTCCACTACCGTTGCCCCTTTAAAGAGCCGATGGTCGGCGCGAGATCGGTGCGCCCGAGTTGCCCGCCGCCGCCCTCGGCGGCGCCGGCTTCGACCGCCTTCTCGGTTTCGGTGATCGGCGTATCGGTGAACAGGTAGGTCTTGAGGTGCCCGGCAAAATCCGGGTTTCGTCGCCGGATCCACTCGAGCACCATCGAGGCGTGCTCCATCTCCTCGCGCATATTGTGCAGGAGGATTGCGCGCAATGCATCGTCCTCGGTGTCGTCGGCGCGCTGGCGGTACCAGTCGACCGCCTCCAGCTCCTCCACCAGCGAGGTGATCGCGTTGTGCAGAAGGCGCGCCTCCTGCGACAGCAGCTCGCGGGGAATGTGCAGATTTTCGCTCGACATGCCTCGATCCAGGGCTCGGTTATCGTCAATTGGGGCATATGCCCCGATGATCAACGCTCAGTTGGCCGCAGGGTTGCGTCGCATCGCACGGTTTCCGTGCGGCGGATGTTGGATTTCACTTCGGCATCGTGCTCCGGGTGCAATGTGCCCATCAGCCGGTCCCACCAGGTGAAGTGGGTGGCGTAGTTGCAGCGGAAATAGCGGTGGTGCTGGTCGTGGTGGGTCACGGCAACCAGCGGCGAGGGCGGCCAGCACCACCTTCCGCCATGTTCCCACCCCGAATGCCCGATGATGCCGGTGACCTGGTCGTAGAGCTTGTGGGCGAGCAATACCGCCGGCGCGACCGGGAACAGCAGGTGCGCGACCAGCCAGTACGATTGCAGGAACAGGTTGTCGACGAGCCGGTCGCTGTTGTTCGACCATACCACCGGCGTCACGGTCATATGGTGCCACTGGTGCACCCGCGGGTAGAGCGGCCGGGTGTGGATCAGCCGGTGGAACCAGTAGAACCAGGCGTCGAACAGGACGAGCGAAGCCAGTGCCGACGCGACCGTGCCGATGATGCCGGTCGGTGCGGCAAATCCCCAGCCCAGCGTGCCGTAGGTCCATTGCCCGGCGCCGAACATCGCGGCAATGCCGGCGAGAGAGAGCAGGCTCTGCCGGCGGTCGCGGCGCACCAGCACCGGCGTAGTCGCGCGCGCCTGGATCTTGGCCGCCTCGATGCCGCGATTGAGCCGGGTCACGACGAGGCAGCTCGCCAGGTAGGTGGCGACGAGCACGGCGTAGACGCCGGCGATGGTCCCGAGCAATATGAAAACCTGTTCCATCGCCGATCCTGGCTCGCCGCGTCCGCGCGCTGCCGCGTCCACCGACCCGCTGCGCCTGTCGGGCAGCGCGATTCAGGCCGATCGCCAGGGTGTCACGTTGCCGTGCCGAGAGGAAGAGGCATGGATGACGACGCCGGCGCTTCCACGAGGCCGGCGGCTTCGCGCCGCCGCCGGGTTCGTCCGCTACCCGCCGTCAGAAGGTGAACATCGTCGCGTCTGGCGGCAGGCCCATCATGATCCGGCCGACGGTCTCGAAATGGGTCTGGCGCGCCTGCATCTGCTGGGCGATCGTGTGGATGTCGCGGAAACGCCGCTCGAACGGATTTTCGTCGAAGATCGCGGTGGCGCCCGCCGCCTGGTAGAGCGTATCGACGACATCGCGCGCCTGATGGATGGCCCACGTGGTCGCCAGCCGCAATGTCGCATTCCGCGCCAGGCTCAGGGCACCCGCGCGGGCGACCTCGTCCCAGCTTTCGTCGAGCACTCCCAGCACGTAACGCCGCGCCGAGGCGAGCCGCGCCTCGCTTTGCGCGACCTGCGACTGGATCACGTTGTTGTTGCGCATCGTCACGCGCGCGCCGCGCGGGATCTTGTCGCGGGCCAATTCGATGAAGGATTCGAGGACGCGCCGGGCCACGCCCAGCGCCACCCCGGCGAAGGCGGCGGCGTAGACGTTGCTGCTGCTGAAGCGATAGAGCGGCCCGTTCTCGCGCGGATGGTTGGCGGGATCGCGCAGGATCGTGTGATCCTCGGGCACGAACAGATCGCTGACCGTATAGGTATCGCTGCCGGTGCCGTTCAGCCCGATCACATGCCAGATGTCGGTCATCTCTGCGCGCGCCTTCGGGAACAGCAGCGTGCGCATGATCGCGCTGCCGTCGGGCCGGGTCAGCGGGACGCCGTCGGCAGTGGAAACCCCGACATGGGCGCCGAGCCAGGTCGCGTGGTGGCTGCCGCTGGCAAAGCTCCAGCTGCCGCTGAGGCGAAAGCCGCCGGGCACCGCAACGGCCTTGGCCGGGCCCGGCGGACCCCAGGCGACGATGCCGTCGGGCGGACCGAAAATCGCCTGCGCGACATCGGGTTCGAGAAAGGCGGCGCTCATCGAGCAGCCGCAGCCCTGGCCGACGCACCACGCGGCGCTGGCGTCGTGGCTGGCGATCTCTTCGACGATCTGGGCGTAGTCGGCGGGCCGCAATTCGGCGCCGCCGAGCGAGCGCGGCTGCAGCAGCCGGAACAATCCGGCGTCGATCAGGGCGGCGACCACCGCCGGCGGCAATTCCCGCCGCCGCTCGATCTCGTCGGCCGCGGCATCGAGCAGCGGCCCTACCGAGCGGGCCCGCGCGAGGGCGTCGGTGCAACCGCCGGTGCTGTCGTGCTCCTGCGCTGGGTCTTGCCGCATCTCCCGCCCCGCTGCCGTGCCGTTCGCGGCGGGAATAGTCGTGATTGCGGCCCGGCGCAACCTTTCCCAGGCCGCGGCGACGGTCGCGGCCTGGGTCGTTCCTGTGCCGAACTAGTAGTGCGGCGGCGGCGGCGGTGGCGGAGGAGCGGTGGCCGCCCCGACGATGGCGCCCGTTGCCGCGCCGGCCGCTGCGCCCAACGCCGCACCGGGACCGCCGCCTGCGGCGGCGCCAATGGCCGCACCCCCGGCGCCGCCGATCAGCGCCCCGCCGAGCGCACGCTGGCCCGGATCGTATGGATTGGTGCAGGCTCCCAACGCCAGCACCATGATAAAGGCGGCTGGCGCAATCAACGTTTTGCTCATCGCTGTCCTCGTGCTCGCCAACGGTCGGTTGACAACCAGCCACAACGCAATCGCGTGAATTTTGTTCCGCAGCGGCGGCGACCGCCGTGGCGCCGGAAAGCGGGACCCGGCGGAACTCGCGGGCCCGGGCGATCGGCCTTGAAATCCTCGCGCAACCCTGGAATCGGTAGGCGATGGCCGATCCGCGCGATCCCGCCTCTGCAACCTTGGCGGCAACCGAACAGCCTGACGGCTTGGTCGGGTCGGCTGCGGCATCGGGGATCAAGCCGACGCATCGCGGTTTTCTTCCGCGCCCGCCGGCGGACGAGGTTCCCGTAGACGAGGAGGCGTCGTCGCTCGACGATACGCTGTGGGGCGAGCCCGTCGACGATCCGCCGCCGACGGTCGAATGGCTGACGGTCGAGCCGGTGGCGCCGGCGCCCCCTCCGGTCGCTGCACCTCAGCCGGCGGATACCACAGGCGATGCCGCGCTCGCCGGCGATGTCGCCGCAGCAGCCGAGATCGCCGACGCGCCGGACGAGGCGGGTTCCGACGATCTGGCGGAATTCGCCGAGGCCGATGAAGAGCCGGACGACTTCGACGCCGCCGAACTGGCCGAATTGGCCGAGCTCGATGGCGCGGCCGACGGGGCCGATCCGATCGCCGAGATCGAAGCGGGCGATGAGGCGGATGAGGCCGAGGCGTCCGGACAAGTCGCATTCGCCGCGGGCGACGAAGCGGCGGACGAGGCGGGTTCGGACGATCTGGCGGAATTCGCCGAGGCCGATGAAGAGCCGGACGACTTCGACGCGGCCGAACTGGCCGAACTGGCCGAGCTCGACGGCGCGGCCGACGATGCCGATCCGATCGCCGAGATCGAAGCGGGCGATGAGGCGGATGAGGCCGAGGCGTCCGGACAAGTTGCATTCGCCGCTGGCGACGAAGCGGCGGACGAGGCGGGTTCCGACGATCTGGCGGAATTCGCCGAGGCCGATGAAGAGCCGGACGACTTCGATGCGGCCGATCTGGCCGAATTGGCCGAGCCCGGCGCCGCCGGCGAGAGCGGCGTCGCGGCCGCTTCGGACCCGTCTGCGGCCGGCGAACCGGTGCCGGTCGAGCCGACCGCTCCGTGGTGGCGCGACATCTATCCGAGCAGCCCGGGCGAAGCCGCGGTGCCGCTGTCGCCGCCAGGGAGGACGTCGCGGTTCGGGCTGCGGGCGGGCACCGCGCGCGGCGCGACGCCCTTCGCGGCGGGCGCGGGCCGCCGGTACATCCTCTTTGCGGCTTGCGCGGCCGCTGCGGTCGTGCTCGTCGTGGCACTCAGGATCGTCGGCAGCACGGTGCTGGACCGGCACGAAGACAGTGCGCCGCCTGCGCCGCACCACAAGGCTATTGCCGCCTTGCCGATCCCGCCGGTCCACGACAATCCGGCCCAGCGCGCCGCCTTCTACCTCGACCGGGCAAAGGCCGGGAATGCGGAGGCCCAGCTCGAACTGGCGATTCTTTACGCCAAAGGGCAGGGAGTGCCGCAAAGCTACCCGAATGCGGCCACCTGGTTTCGCGCCGCCGCGCAGCAGGGGGTGGCACGGGCGCAGTATGATCTGGGCGTATTGTGCGAGCACGGGCGCGGCGTCCCGGTCGACTACCGCCAAGCCTTCGACTGGTACACCCGAGCCGCCGAAGCCAACTATCCGTTCGCGCAGTACAATTTGGCGGTCGCTTATACGCGCGGGCAGGGAACGCACCGGGATATGACCGTCGCCGCGGCTTGGTACCAGCGCGCGGCAACGCAAGGCGTCGTTCCGGCGATGGTCAATCTCGCGATCCTGTACGAGCGCGGCGAGGGCGTCGCGGCGTCGGTGGTCGACGCCTATGCCTGGTACCGCGCCGCGGCCTCGCGCGGCAGCCAGCCCTCGGCTCAGCGCGCCCGCGAACTGTACGACGTCTTGTCGAAGGAGGACCGCGCGCGGGCCGATGCCCAGGCAAAGGCCGTGCTGGCCTTGTTGCCGGCGATGCTGCCGGCACAGGCCGAGGCTGCGGGCGAGCCGGGGCCGCCGCCGGTGCTCGAATCGGGGCTGGAACCCGAGCCCGGATCTGCGGCTGCCGGTCCGGCAAAGGCGGCCGGTCATTAACCGGATGCCGCGACGGGGTGTCGCAGCCGGGCGGTTCAACGCGATCCGATTCTGTGCTAAAGCATAAGTTGATCA